>CP154795.1:306682-613365 GCA_039565995.1 Propionibacteriaceae bacterium ZF39
ATCGCCGAGCGGCGGTTGTGGATCGCGGTCCTCGCGGCGCAGCGGGATCTCGGTGTGGACTTCGGCGGGGATGACCCGGATGCGGTGATCGCCGCCTATGAGGGTGTGATCGATCGCGTCGACCTGGCGTCGATCGCCGATCGCGAGCGGGTGACCAAGCACGACGTGAAGGCCCGCATCGAGGAGTTCAACGACCTCGCCGGGTTCGAGCATGTCCACAAGGGCATGACCTCGCGCGACCTCACCGAGAACGTCGAGCAGCTCCAGATCCTGTCGTCGCTGCGACTGGTGCGCGATCGGGTGATTGCGACGTTGGTGGCGCTGGCCCGTTTGTCGGGGGAGTACGCCGAGTTGGCCATGGCCGGGCGCTCCCACAACGTGGCGGCTCAGATCACGACACTGGGCAAGCGATTCGCGACAGCCACCGATGAGCTGTTGGTCGCCTATCAGCGCGTCAGCGAACTCATCGAGCGCTATCCGCTCCGCGGCATCAAGGGCCCGGTCGGCACCAGCCAGGACATGCTCGACCTGCTCGGCGGGGACGAGGCCAAGCTCACCGAGCTCGAGCAGCGGATCGCCGAACACCTCGGTTGTGCCACCGTGCTCACGTCGACCGGTCAGGTCTATCCCCGGTCACTCGACTGGGACGTCCTGACCGCACTGGCCCAGGTCGCCGCCGCGCCGTCGAATGTCGCCACGTCGATCCGGCTGATGGCCGGCCACGAGCTCGTGACCGAGGGCTTCAGGCCCGGTCAGGTCGGCTCCTCGGCGATGCCCCACAAGATGAACACGCGCTCGTGTGAGCGTGTCAACGGGTTCGCGGTGATCCTGCGCGGCTATGTGTCGATGGCCGGTGAACTCGCGGGTGACCAGTGGAACGAGGGCGACGTGTCGTGCTCGGTCGTGCGGCGCGTGGCGCTGCCCGATGCCTGCTATGCACTCGACGGGCTGTTCGAGACCTTCCTGACCGTGCTGGGTGACTTCGGCGCGTTCCCGGCCGTGGTGAATGCCGAACTGCAGCGTTATCTGCCGTTCCTCACCACGACCAAGGTCCTCATGGCCGCCGTCCGCAAGGGCGTCGGTCGCGAGGCCGCACACGAGGCGATCAAGGAGCATGCCGTCGCCGTGGCGCTGGAGATGCGCGAGACCGGGCGGTCCGACAACGACCTCATGGATCGGCTGGCGGCCGATACGCGACTGGGGATGACGCGCGACGAGCTGGGTGCGCTGCTGACCGAACCGTTGGAGCTGGCCGGGTCCGCCCGCAGCCAGGTCGAGCGTCTGGTGACCCGTGTCGGTGAGATTGCGGACGAACATCCCGAGGCTGCGGCCTATACGCCCGGGTCGGTTCTCTGAGTTCTCTCCCAATTGTCACTACAGGCCAAGATCATCGGGATTATGCGGATGATCTTGGTTGAGAGGGACAATTGGGAGGGGCTCCGATCCCCCAGGTGTCTGCGGCTCGGTTGGAGGCGGACCCGCGGCCCGAAATCTGCCAGAGTGGCCCTATGTTGCTGAGGCAGACGCGACCCGAGGACCTGGATGGAGTCATCGGGCTCGAACAGTGTGAGAACACCGAACCCTGGCTCGGCACCACCGGGCGCGAATGGCATCTCCAGGCCATCGACGACCCCGACGTCAGCCATCTCGTCTTCGTGAAGGCCCACCGGGGGCTCGACTCGGAGGATTCTTCGGACGAGGAGCTCGTCGGTTTCGTCGTGCTCGCCGGGCTCAGCAAGCCCGGGCCGATCGAGATGCGGCGCATGGTGATCAATCTGATCCAGCGCGGCAAGGGCTATGGCCGTCAGTTGCTCAACGAGGCCATCAAGCTCGTGCAGGACATGCCGGACCGCGATCGCATCTGGCTGGACGTCAATCCTGCCAATGAACCCGCAGTGGCGCTGTATGACAGTGTCGGCTTCGAACAATGCGACGTGCCCGAGGGCGTCACCCCCGTCGACGGTCTGATCTACCTCGACTTCGAACTCTGAGCCGCACCCCGCGTCAGGACCAGCACGTCCTTCACATCCACCTGGAATTCGTACGCCGTCGCGCGCACCTCGACCCCGTGGCCGGCCCGGCGTAAGCGATCGAGCACCCGCGGCACGAACTCGATCGCGTCGCCGGCCCCACGCAACGCGAAGGGGAAGATCCGCACCTCGGGCGCGATCCGCAGCAGCTCTGCCAGCGCCGCATCGTGCCACGCCTCGTCGAACACGTCCGCCCACGTGAACAACAGGTGTGAGCAGAGCGCGAGGTCGAAGCTGTCGTCGTCGAAGGGCAGCCGGGGCAGCGCGCCGGTTACATAACGCTCCGGATGGTCCTGCCGATCGGCCAGGAAGTCAGCCAGCGCCGCGGCGCGGAGCCGGGTGCGCTGCTCGGCCGAGCCATACCACGCGTAGGTGTAACGCACGTGGTTGTCGTCGATCATGCCCTGCCCGCGCGTGATGCCGGCGCGGACGCGTTCGGTGAGGGCTTCGGCCTCGAGGGCGTACGTCGGGTCGACCGCGACCGCCCGGCTCCCGCGTCGGTTGGCCTCGGCGGTGAAGCCGGCGGCGCCGGCGGACACGTCGATGATGCGGGGTGGCAGCGCGTTGGGGTCAAGAGCGAAGAAGGCCGCGTACTCGTCGAAGGAGCGGGAAGTAACCATCACATCCGACTGCACGGGGCCTCCTCGGTGACTACTCCCAGCCCTCGTTGGCCTTCTTGGCCTCGGCAGCGAGGGTGGCCTGTTCGGCCGGGTCCATTGTGCTGGTGTCGACGACCGGATCGTCGGATTCCGGAGCATCGGCGACGTCAGGCATGGGCTGTTCGGACTCCTCCGGGGTCCAGTCGGCCGGCATCTGAACGGTCAGGGCGCCCGGCTCGACATGCATGCGCACGGCCAGGATCTCGCCGAAGTGGTCGCCGTCGAGTTCGATCTCGTGCGGATCGCGGAACGTGAGCTCCACCCGGCGGCACTGCTGATAGCTCAGCTCTCGACCGGAGTCGCGGGTCTTGCGCACCAGGGCACTGCCCGTGCGGCGGAGGATGGCATTGTCGACCAGCACCTTCCACGCCACGGCGACCCATCCGAAGAGGCCCTGGGGGCGGGCGGCCACGACATCGAGGAGGCCGTCGTCCACGGCGGCATCCGGCAGCAGCAGCACGTTGGCGCCGATCGACCCGCAGTTGCCCACGATGACGGTGTGCACCTTCGCCCGGCGGGGCTTCTCCTCGTCGAGGCGGAAGATCAACCGCATCCGGTGGCTGCCGCGCAGGGCTTCGAGGCCGGACTTCACATAGGCCAGCATCCCGACCTTGGCCTTCAGGTCCTCGTCGGTCGACGACATGATCTCGGCGTCCAGCCCCATGCCGGCCATGACGACGAACGCGCGCTGCTCCTGCTTGCCCTTCGGCCGCGACCAGGTGGCGATGCCGAGATCCACGGGCCGGGGGATGCCGTTGAACGCGGCGTCCACCGATTCCTCGAGGTTGTCCAGGGTCAGGTCGAGGTTGCGGGCGAGGAGGTTGCCGGTGCCCTGCGGGCAGAGGGCGAGGGGTACGCCGGATCCGCGCATCCCTTCCGACACGGCCCGGATGGTGCCGTCACCGCCCACGGCGATCACGACATCGCAGTTCTTGTCGATGGCCTCGGCGGCCATGCCCGTGCCCGGATCGTCCTCGGCGGTCTCGAGCCAGAGGGATTCGTCCCAGCCGGCGTTCGAGTCGGCGGTGTCGATGACCTTCGCGAGGTCTTCGCGCTCGACTTTGGTGGGATTGAAGATGACGGCAGCACGCATGGGATCACTCTCGGTCATCGAAGGGGTGATTGTCGACATAGGGGCCCGAAGTTGGGCAGGGGCCGATCAGTGCTTCGAGCGTGAGTGCGGCCTCCTCGATGTCGAACGCGCGGGATTCCATGGCCAGGGCATGGAAGATCAGGCCGTCGAGATAGTCGGTGATCGAGCAGGCCCGGCGCTCCGGGTCGGTGGCCCCCAGAGCGCGCAACAGCTGGGTGGCCATGGCCGTGAAGCCCTCGTGCTGGGAGCTCAGGTCGATCTCCGGGTCGAGGGCGAGCTGGAGCCGCGCGCGGGTGAGGGTGTCCATGGGCGGGTGGGTCAGCGCGGCGGACTGGCGCGCAATCTGGGCGGCAAGGGCGGCCGGTGACGACAGGTCCGGAACCGCATTGCCCTCGAGTGCGGCGAGGTCGAGCTCCACCAACCGCGCGACCAGCCCGTCGATCAGGGCCTGTTTGGTGCGAAAGACATTGGAGGTGCTGCCGGTCGGGAGGCCCGCGGCGCTGTCGATCGCCCGATGGGTCACTCCGCGCAGCCCGCGCTCGGCCAGGATGGCGAGCCCGGCATCGGCGATCTGGCGGCGGCGGTCGGACATAAGTCGAAATCTAGCCCTTCCCAGAATTACTACAAAAGTAGTAACGTTGGGTGCATGGAGACCATCACCATTCTCGGCGGTGGGGTTGCGGGCCTCGCGCTCGCCGCCGCGCTGGATCCGAAGCGCTGGCAGGTGACGCTGATCGAACAGCGACCCGGGGTGCCCGAGGTGGGCACTGCCTTCGGCATCTGGCCCGTGGCCCAGCGGGCATTGGCCTATCTGGGGCTCGGAGACTGGGTGGCTCGCGAAGGGATCAGCGTCGACAGTGGCGCGATCATCGGGCCGGACAATGAGCCGATCGTCCGCATGCGCAACGTCGATATCCAGCTCCTCGCGCGACCCGTGCTCCTGCGGGCGCTGGATGGCGTCGTGCCGGCGACGGTCCAGCGCGTGGCGCAGCGGGTCGAGAATCCGCGCGAGCTGTCCGGCGATCTCGTCGTGGCTGCGGATGGCGCGCGCAGTCGGGTGCGAGCGAGCGTCTGGGGTGACACGGCGCGGTCGATGGGGACCTGGGCCGTCCGGGGAGTGCTGCCGCGGCCGGCCGAGTCGCCCGAAATGGGCGAATACTGGGCCGGGCACGTGCTGTTCGGCATCTCGCCGAATACGGGGTCGACGACGAACTGGTATGCCACGGTCCGCCGCGACCCCGGCCCGCCCGCTGCCGCGATCGAGGTCCTGCGGGACACCCATCGGGGCTTTCCCGAGCCGGTGCAGCGGGTCCTGGCCGAGATGGTCCCGGAGCGTACGCTCGTCAACGAGATCCTCGTGTCGCCGGTGCCGAAGGGGCTGGTGCGCGATCGCTATGTGCTCATCGGCGACGCCGCCCACGCGATGTCGCCGAGCCTGGGCCGCGGGGCCTGCGAGGCGCTCGTCGACGCAGTGACGCTCGGTCATGAGCTCAATCGGCGTGGGCTCGACGGGGGCGTGCGGGCCTATCAGCGGCAGCGCTTGCTCCCCGCCCAAGGCGTACGCCTCGCCGCCTCCGCCGCGCTGCGACTCCAGGAGGCCGGGCCGAAGGTGCATCGGGTCCTGGCTGCCGTCGGCTGACCTCCGCGGCCGAATCTCCGACGCGTTCCACAACCCGTCCGCAGCTAAGCTGACCGGGTGCCGACGACAGACATCACGCCCCAGTTCGACCGGATTCTCGGACTCCCGCTGCTGCATGTGGGCAAGGTGCGGGAGCTGTACGCCCTGCCGGATCGCCCCGACGCGATGCTCATGGTCGCCACCGACAACATCTCGGCCTATGACTGGGTGCTCGACAGCCGGATCCCCGACAAGGGCGCGATCCTCAATCAGCTGTCGCTGTGGTGGTTCGACCAGCTCGCGGGACTCATCGACAACCACGTCCTCCCCATCGACGTGCCCGAGGCGGTCCGGGGCCGAGCCGTGATCTGCGAGAAGCTCGACATGATTCCCGTGGAGTGTGTGGCTCGTGGTTATCTCACCGGCTCCGGCTGGTCCGAATACCAACTGACCGGCTCGGTGTGCGGCATCGCCCTGCCCGACGGACTGACCGACGGCGCCCGGCTGCCGGAGCCGATCTTCACCCCCGCGACCAAGGCCGAGCTCGGTGACCACGACGAGAACGTCGACTTCGAGGCGGTCGTCAACACCGTCGGCCGCGAGACCGCCCAGGAGATCCGCGACCTCACGCTCCGGGTCTATGCGGCCGCCGAACAGATCGCCCGCGAGAAGGGCATCATCCTGGCCGACACGAAGTTCGAGTTCGGCCGCCGGGTCGACGGCACGATCGTGCTGGCCGACGAGGTCCTCACGCCCGACAGCTCCCGCTTCTGGGAGGCCGCGACCTGGCCGGGATCACTCGATTCGTTCGACAAGCAGTACGTCCGCAACTGGCTCACCCGCGACTCCGGCTGGGACAAGGCCGCCGACACCCCACCTCCGCCGCTGCCCGCCGAGGTCATCACCGCCACCCGGGCCCGTTATGCGGAGGCGTACGAGCGCCTGACCGGGACCGCATTCGATCTTTCTGACGGAGCCTCCACGGACGCATGAGCCGGCTCGACAGGATCATCAACTGGTTCCGGAAACCTCCGCAGAAGAAGTGGCCGGAATATCCCCGCGAACCCGCCCCGCCCGGTGGTCCCACCGACCCCGAGCCGCCGCCTCCTCCACCGCCGCCACCCCCGTTCGGGCGGGGCGGACGCCCCGGGAAGGCCGCGCGGGTCGACCGCCCCACACGGCCGGCCACCGCGCCGGCGTTCCCGAAGACCCCGGTCGGGCCCTTCTTCAAGTCCTGCCTCGGCAAACTGGTCACGGGCGTGGTGGCCATGTTCATTGCCCTCGTCATCATCACGATGCTCGGCGTCTTCGACAATGACCGATCGGGTCGCTCGGGTCGTGGGGGTGCCACCGCGTCGAGCACACCCAGGTGCGTCACCCTGCCGCAGGAACCCGTCGAAGACGGCTGGCGGGTGATGGGCAGCCGCTGGCCGAGGGCCTCCTTCGAGGTGCCCCCGGAGAGCTTTGTCTTCCGCCCCGACCTCCGCACGGGTCTGGATTCCATCCAATACATGGAGCATCTCAGTCGCACCGAATGCCTCAATCTCTTCACTGAGGCGTGCACCGAAGCCCCGCTCGGCGGGGGCAGCGTCGGATTCCTGTCCTATTCGGGCACCGTCCGCGACCGGGGAATTTCCGCAGCGGCCGAAGAAATCGCCCTGGCGATGACGGGAGACGCCCCCGTGCCCCGTCCGACCTATCGCACCCACAAGTCCTGGGGTGACCTCGTGGTCGCCTCGTCGAGTGTCGAATTCGAGACCCCGACCCCGCAGCGGTCGTGCCGCGCCCCGCGCGTACGCATCACCGTCGCCGCCATGGAGATGCGCAACGACCGAACGGCGTACCTCCTCATCACCAGCCTCCAGGGCATCGACAACGCGATGACGCCCGAACTCGAGGAGCGCATCATGCTCACGATGCGGCCGCGGTGACTAGGATCCGACGCGTGACGCAGGAGCGAGGACCCCGATGAGACGGCGGATCGGAATCGTGTCGCCCGACGACTCGCGCGAGGGGTACGCGGAGCGCGCGGTGGAGCTGTGTGGCCTGACCCCGGTGGTTCTGGACCCCGGCGCGCGCACTCTCGACGATGTCGATGCCGTGCTGGTGCTCGGTGGGAACGTCGACTCCCGGGTGGTCACCGAGATGGTGGCGCGGGCGGGCAGAGGGCTCCCGGTCCTCGGCATCGGTGACGGTTTCCGGCTCCTCTGCGACACCGGTGTCCTGCCCGGTCGGCTGGAGACGAATGAGTCCGGACGGTACGCCTGTGTCGACCAGCGCGTCCTGGTCCACACGAACGACACCGTGTGGACTGCAGCCATGGAGCGGCAATCCGAGGTCACGCTCGTCGTCAACACCGGCGCCGGCCGGTTCGTGGTCGATGCCGACACCGCGCAACAACTCGCCGACGATGATCGGGTCGTGGCCCGCTATGTCGATGGGAACCCGACCGGATCGACCGATGACATCGCCGGCATCACCAACGCCGCCGGCAATGTGGTCGGCCTGCTGCCGGACTTGGCCCTCTGCGTCGATGAGCTCACCGGCCCGAGCACGGATGGCCGCGCGTTCATCGGGAGCGTCGGGCGATTCCTGGCGTTGCGGCAGGGTGGACCGGTAGCGGCTACCGTCGAGGGGTGAGACCTTTCCGCATCATCGGCCCCGTCCTCCTCGTGATCGCCCTTGCCTGTGCGATCGGTCTCGGGTGGAACCTGCGACCCAACAAATATGAGGGATGGGTCGAGACCAGCGGCACGGTGGTCTCTCACACCTATCACCGCGACTATGACCGCCGCGATCGTAGCTCGGACGAAACCTGGGGCGTCGTGGTCCGCTTTTCCGACGAAGCCGGCGTCGAGCATCAGGTCGAATCGGCGACGCGCAGCAACAACCCCAAGCCGGTCGGCGACACCGTGGATGTGCGCTATCCGCCCGGTCAGCCCGAGCAGGCCAAGATCGGCATGGACGCCTGGTTCTGGGTGATGTTCCTCGGCATCTGGACCCTTGTGCTCTCCATCCTGGGCATCGCCTTCACGGTGGCCGGCCGCGCCACCCGCCGGATGGCGCCGGCCGTTGAGGGTCGGGCTGGGGCGAAGATCGAGGACGCGAACGAGCCCACGTTCGAGGACACGAGGGAACCCACGTTCGAAGAGCCGCCCTTCGACGAGTTCCGGCCCGGCGCGGGTGACACGCCGGAGGACGGATGGCCCCGGCGCCCCGGCTGATCGGCGTCCGGAGGATCGTCGTCTGCCAATGCCCAATCCGCGATAGCTTGACGCCGTGTCCGACCCTGTTGACGACTGGCAGACCGCACAAGAGGCGGAGCTCAACGATCCTTCTGCGCTGGCCCATCTGGCGCGATTCGACGCAGTGGCCACGGAGGCCCCCGGGATCATCAACCTCGGCCAGGATCTGGCGGCGGTCGTCCGACTCGGTGCCTGTCGGGAAGCGACGGATCTGGGTGACCTGATCGACCGCGTCGTCGCCACCGGTGCCCGCCCGGTCGGCCTCCTCGATTCGCTGCGTTTCCGACCCCTCGACGATCCCGCGACGAAAGACTCCCTTCCCACGGTGGTCGCCGGTCTGGGTGCGTACGCCCGGCAGCACGGCGTACCCATCGTCGGGGGTGAACTCTCGTTCGAGAGTGGAGAATCGGAGCCGCTGATCACAGCGCTCGGCGTGGGGATCGTCTCCCGGGACGATCTCCGGCCCACGGACGACCCCGCCAGCGACACCGAGCCCCGGCCTTTCGCCCGACCCGGCTGGATCGACGCACTGAACGCCCAGGATGCCAATCGGCTCCCGCGCGACAACGCTCCCGACGCCCAGCGGGCGATGCTGCTGAGAATCGTGGCCTCCCCGACGCTGTGCGACAAGTCGTGGGTCACGGACCAGTTCGACCGCTACGCCGGTGGCCACACCGTGCTCGCCCAGCCCGAGGACGCGGGGATGCTCCGTGTGGACGTCGCCACCGGCGTCGGCCTCGCGCTCACCCTCGATTCGAGGCCGCGGATGGCCGCGCTCAACCCCTATCTGGGCGCCCAGCACGCCCTCGCTGAGGCGTACCGGAATGTCGCCGCCACCGGCGCCCGCCCCCGCGCCGTGGCCACGCACCTGGCCGCCGGCAATCCCGACGATCCACAGATCATGTGGCAGTTCGTCGAGATGGTGCTGGGGCTGGTGGACGGATGCGGTGAGTTGGGTACGCCGGTGGCGGACCGATCCGGGTCGTTCGCTCGCGGCACCGGGGACGCCAGGCCCCTGCCGACACCCCTCGTCGCGATGATCGGCGTGATCGATGACGTGGCGAGGCGAACGCCGATGGGCTTCGCCGAGCCCGGTGACGAGATCTGGCTGCTGGGCGAGACGCGCGAGGAACTTTCCGGCACCGTCTGGGCCGACGTCGCCCATGACGGGCATCTCGGCGGCATGCCCCCGCGCATCGATTTCGCCGCAGAGAAGCGCCTGGCCGCGGTGCTCGGTGAGGCCGCCCGGGCAGAGGTTCTCGTCTCGGCTCATGACCTGGCCGAGGGCGGGCTCGCGCAGGCGCTGGTCGAGTCGTGCCTCCGGCGGGGATTCGGCGCGGAGATCGACCTGGGTGGGGGAGACCCGACGGTCGAGTTGTACGCCGAGTCGACCGCCCGGGTGCTGGTCTCGCTCCCCGGCGAGCGGGTCGGGGAGCTGCGGGCGCTGGCCGACAAGCACGACGTGCCCCTGCGCCGGCTCGGATCCGTGGCCGGAGACGGCGCCAAGGCGGCACTGCAGATCGAGGGCCTGTTCACGATCTCGCTCGTGGAGCTGCGCGGAGCCCGGGCCGCGACCCTCCCCACCGCTCTCTCCTGAGGCACTCCCGACTGACACGTCGAGCCGGCGTACTCCCGCGAAAAAGAATTTTCGGCGAACGGGACCCGCTGGCGCTGAGGCGTACTCCTCCAGGGTGAACCCCCACGCACCTGTTCCGAAGGAGTCACCATGAGCACCACCCACTCTCGCCGTTCGTTCCTCGGCTTCGCCGCCGCCGGCGCCGCCGCCGTGCTTGCGGGCGGACTGCTCGCGCCCACCGCCGTCGCGGCTCCGACCGGTACGCCGACCGCCGATCCGACTCCCTCGACTGCCGCTGCCCCCGAGACCCCCGCAGCGGAGGTCACTCCGCTCAACGTGAAGGGTGCCCTGAACGAGCCCGGGACCCTGGTCGCCGACCTTGGGGTGGAACTCTCCGGTCTCCCGACCGACAAGGAGTTCGAGATCCGTGTGTTCGAGCATGGCTATTCCACCTATGCCGCACAGACCTTCCAGGGGGCTCCGAAAGGCTGGATGACGACGTCGTTCGCTCCACCCGCCGGTGGCTGGAAGCCCGGAAAATATTACGGTGTCTGGGTCGAGACAACCGATGGCGCCCTGCTCTGGAAGGCCAACTTCACTCCGTCGAAGGCCGCGGTGCGAGAAGGCCATTCGCCCCGGGACAACCGCGGCAACAAGAACAAGGGCGCCCAGGACAACAAGGGTGGCCTCGCAAAGACGGGCGTGTGACCCATGCCAAGACACGCCTCGGCGGTCAGCCCCACGGGGCTGGCCTCGGGCGCGCCTACGGTGGCGATCGCGGGTCTCAACGGGAGGAATGGTCTGGTGACTGATCGGCGCCCCGAGGCATCTCTGGCTGAGCCCACCGATGTCGAACTCTGGGACGGGGTGTGCGACCGCGTTGAGGCCGATTTCGCGGCCCTGTTCCGGCGCTACAACAAGGCGGTCTACAACTTTGCCTTCCGCGCGACCGCCTCGTGGAGCGTGGCCGAGGACCTGGTGCAGGCCACGTTCGCGACGCTCTGGCGGCGCGCCCGGGAGGGCACTGTCGACCCCCTCAAACGAGATTCGGCGCTGCCCATCCTGCTGGCGATGACCCGCAACGAGGTCCTCAACACCCACAAGATGGGCAAGCGCCGGCTCCGACTGGTCGAGAAGGTCGAGGAGCAGCCCTGGAGCGACCCGGACAATGTGGACGAATGGGTTGAACAGGAGGCCAGCATGGCCCGGGTCCGGCAGGTGCTGGGAAGAATCCCGGAGGAACAGAGAGCAGTGATCGAAATGGTTGTGTGGAGTGGGCTGGACCTGCCCGAGTGTGCGTACGCCCTCGGCATCCCGCTCGGCACGGTCAAATCCCGGCTCGCCCGGGCCCGGAAGAAACTGGCCACCACCGAGGTGGGCGCATTGTTGGGAGGTGACGCGTGATGAGTCGTGATCCGCTGCGCGAGCGCGACCTCCGCAACCCCGAGTCCATCCTGGACCGCATCATCGAGAACGACGCCCGCGAGGCCGCTGGGGCCGACCGCGAGGACGACGGCATCGAGTTGGTCCCGGTCGTCCCGCTGCACCGGCGCCGCTGGCCGTACGCCGTCGCTGCTGCCGCCATGGCCGCTGTGATCGCCGGGACCAGCTGGATCGTCGGCAATCGATCCTCCCTGAGCGCCGAGCCGCTGACCGGAACCACGCCGACGGTCACGGCTGTCGCGACCCCCGCGCCGGCACCCGAGGAGTCGGCCCTGCCCGATCCCACTCCCGAGCCCGAGCCCACCGCCACTCCCGAGCCGACGCGTCGACCCACCCCGACGCCGACCCGGCGTACGCCCAGCGCCACGCCCACCCCGTCGGCGACTCCCACGACAACGGACCCGACCGATGTCGCAACGCCCCCGGCTGTCGAGCCCCGGCTCCACACGCTGAGCATCGTCAACGCTCGTGTCGACGGTGACAATGTCGTGGTGACTTATTCGATTTGTGCCTACACCGCGCAGGCCGAAGTAGTCGGGCCGTGGATGACCCTCCAGAACGGCGCCGGAGGCGCCGAGCAGAACGGCTACCGCTATGTCGAACCCGGCCAGTGCCTGGTCGATTCGATGACCAACCCGAAGGGAAGGGATCCGGTGCGGGGGAGACTGGAGTTCCGGATCTCCTACGACGCGGGCTCGCCGGAGGCAGAGGCGGGCTTCAATGGCTACTATGACGTGGCATTCGATGCCTCGTGAGACCTGGCGGCCTCGCTGGGGGCGGTCGCGGCCGACGGGCTAACGTGCGGAGCATGAACGAACTCCATGCCGCCGTTGACCGCGTGCTCCCGTCCGTCCGCGACGACCTGGAGCGACTGGTCAGGATCCCGTCGATCAGCTCCGACCCGGCGCACGCGGAGGACGTCTCGGCGAGCGCGGAGTTCGTCGCCGACCGGCTGCGCGAGCTGGGCGCCGAGGTCGAGCTCGTGGCCGAGGGCGGCTTTCCGGCGGTGATCGGGCGGTTCCCGGCGCCGGAGGGTACGCCCACGGTGACGCTCTATGCGCACCACGATGTGCAACCCGTCGGCAACCCCGACGAGTGGACGTCCGGGCCGTTCACGCCCACCGAGCGGGACGACAGGTTGTTCGGGCGCGGTTCGGCGGATGACAAGGGCGGCTTCGGCGTACATCTCGCTGCGCTGCGCGCCTTCGACGGCAAGCCCCCGGTCGGGGTCACCGTCTTCGTCGAGGGCGAGGAGGAGATCGGCTCGCCATCACTGGCAAGGATCTTCGAGAAGCACGGCGACAAGCTCGCCTGCGATGTCTTCGTCATCGCCGACTCGGGCAACTGGGCGCAGGGTGAGCCGGCGTTCACGACCACGCTGCGGGGCATGGCCGAGGTCTATGTCGAGGTCGCGACCCTCGACCATGGGCTGCACTCCGGACAGTTCGGTGGGCTCGTGCCCGACGCCCTCCTGGTCCTGACCCGGATGCTCGCCAGCCTGCACTACGACGACGGGTCGGTCGCGGTGGACGGCCTGGTGGAGACCGAGGCGCCGGACCTGGACTACCCGGAGGAGCGACTGCGGCGGGAGGCCGGCATGCTCGACGGGGTCGAGTTCATCGGCGTGGGGTCGGCGGTCCAGCGCATGTGGACCAAACCGTCGATCACCGTCATCGGCATCGACACCATCCCTGTCGATCGCGCCTCCAACACCCTGATCCCGTCGGCGCGGGCCAAGATCAGCATCCGCGTAGCCCCGGGCGACAACCCCCAGCGGGCGCAGGCCCTGGTGGCCGATCACCTGCGGAGGAGCTCGAGCTTCGGGGCCCATGTCACGGTGACGCCGGGGGAGTTCGGGGCACCATGTGCGATGCCGCTGGAGGGCCGGTATGCCGAGTTGGCCCAGCAGGCCTTCACCGAAGCCTGGGGCGTCGCGCCGGTCGAGATGGGCATGGGCGGATCGATCCCGCTGGCCGGGGCGTTCCAGAAGCTGCACCCGGGTGCACTGATCCTCGCCAGCGCCGTGGTGGATCCGTCGTCGCGGATGCACTCCACGGACGAGTCGCTGCATCTCGGCGACTTCGCCAAGGCCTGCCGGGCCGAGGCCCTGTTTCTGCAGGCACTCGCCGACAGCTGAGGAAACCGACGCATCGGGACCTTTTCCTCTCCTGCAGGACTCCTCCTGTGTGAAGCCCCCATGCACAGGAAGGAACGATCATGACTGTCTCGACCACGCGCAGGACGGCCCTGGCGCTCGGGGTGAGTGCACTCGCGGTCAGCCTCGGCGCAGCGCTCGTCCCGGCCGCACTCGCTGCTCCCACCACGTCACCCACCACGCCGCCGCCCGCGACTGCCACGGCGGCACCGACTGCGGCGTACACACCGGATCAGGAGATCCGGATCCACGTGATCCCGCCCACCAGCAGGAACGGGTCGGCCACCCTGACCGCGCGAGGGCAGAAGCCCGGCCTGCCGATCAGCGTTACGGTCACCGACGGCACCAACAGCACCAGCGCCAAGGGCGTGATCGACGCCAAGGGCAATGCCCGGCTCGCGATCAAGGCACCGAAGGGTGGCTGGAAGGCCGGCACGACCTATACGTGGGGTTCGGACATCTCCACCGCCGCTGCTGGTGGCGGCGAGTTCACCACGTCCCGCAACCTGGGCCAGCAGCCGTCGGGCGGCACCAACACCAAGAAGCCCGCGACGGGTTCCGGTGGCGGTCTGGCCCGCACGGGCGTCTGAGCCGGGGTCCGGCGGGCGTACGCTCGGTGAGCATGAACGCCGAGGAACGCCCGCCGGACGGTGAGGAGCAACCAAAGCCCCGCCGCTGGCGCAAGTGGCCTCCGGGGATCGTGTTCGAAGGCTGGATCGACCGGCAGATCCGGGAGGCCATCGAGCGCGGAGAGTTCGACAACCTCCCCGGCGCCGGCAAGCCGATCCCCAACCTCGACGACAACGACGAGAACTGGTGGATCAAGTCGAAGCTCGAGCGTGAGGGCATCAAGGCCCCGCTGCCCAACGCGCTGGCACTCCGACGGGAAGTCGAGGAGATCCAGCGCGCGCTCGCGGATGTGCGTTCCGAGACCGAGGCCCGCGAGATCATCGATGACCTCAATGCCCGCGTACGCGAGCTCTATCTCCACCGCGACCGCGGTCCGCTGATTGTCGTGCGGACGGTGGCCGTCGAGCCGACCATCCAGGAGTGGCGCCGCCGATCCGGTGGCTGAGGAGTGGTCCTCCAGTGCGCCCCTCAGCCACCGGTTCGGCGAACCTGCCTCCATCCTGACGCCTGCAAGGAAACCCGGGGCCGAAACCCCTCCAAATTCGATCCGATGTTCCACCCCGTGGTCCGTTCACGTGGCCAGGTGCGCATCCGACGGCGCACGGTGGCATCACCGCCTCGCACGCGAGGGCTGACCGGAACGTCAGTTTTCCCAATGAGGTCATTGAACCTGAAGAGCCATTGACAATGAGGGCTTACGGACGCAATAGTGGAACAGCATTCCGAATAACGGAATCGGGGCGAACCTCAATGTTGAGGGAAGGGGACACGATGACGAGCAAAGTGACCAAGCTGGAAGAGAACGGTCGGTCGGTTCTGGGACGGGTCTTCGTGATCCTGGAGTGCTTCACTCTCGACCAGCCCGAGCAGACCATCTCCGATCTGTGTGATCAGACGGGACTTCCGCCGGCCACCGTGCATCGCATCCTCGCCAACCTCATCGAGTGGGAGGCCGTCGAGCGGACCTCTCGCGGCTGCTATCGACTCGGCCACCGCATGTGGCGAATCGGTGCCGGCGTCCCCAGCGTGCACAACTGGCGCACGGTGGCCCGCCCCACGCTGATCGACCTCCACAAGGAGACCGGCGCGATGACCGCACTCAGCAACCGCGAGGGCGATGTCATGATTCTCGTCGACATCTTCGGCGGTCACCAGGCCGTCGAGGCGTGGACCCCGAGCCGCCCCATCGGTCTCCCGAACTGCGCCTCCGGTCGCGTCCTCCTCGCCTTCGGTGACAACGCCTCCGCCGACGAGATCCTCAATCGTCTTCCCGCCGACCGGGCCTTCGAGCTCCGTCGACACCTCGCAGATGTCCGTCGCATGGGCTTCTCCATCGTCCGCCATCACGGCGCCACGTGGCTCGCGAGCCCCGTCTTCGATCAGAACGGCCGGGTTGAGGTCGCTCTCGCCATGCGCGTCGTGGGCGAACTCGGTGATCCGGCGGCTCTCGCTCTACGCTTGGTGGAGGCCGCTCGACAGGTCTCGCGTGACCTCGGCTGGCGCGGCGATCGTCGTCGCGACCGTGGTCGGGTGGGCCTTGACCAGGGAACGAGGCGGTACGCATGAGGGCCAGCTTTCACGTCGACGGACTGAGCCATGGCGGTCAGCCCATCCCCAACGCGACCCGCGTGGGTGACATCGTCGTGAGCGGCGGCATCGGCGGCCGCAGCCGGACCACCGGCGAAATGCCCGAGGCACTCGCCGACGAGGTCGCCAACTGCTTCGCCAATCTCGAAGCCGTCGCCGAGGCGGCCGGCATTTCCACCGAAGACATCGCCAAGGTCACCGTCTATGCGGTCGACCGCAGCGTGCGCGAACACCTCAACGAACACTGGCTGCGCCTCTTCCCCGACGAACACAGCCGCCCTGCCCGTCACACGCTGGTCCAGCAACTATCTGGCATGCGCGTCCAATTGGAATTTCTCGCCGTCGCCCAGGGCTGAGTCATGTCGGTCCTGAGCAAGGCCGCCGAGGTCGTCGAAGCCATCGGCAACGAAAAGCACCCGATCCGACTCGGGGATCTGGCGACCGTCCTCGACATGCCCAAGTCATCCCTGCATCGACTTCTCGTCGAAATGGTGACCCAGGGTGTGCTGCGCACCGATGGTGAAGGTGCCTACAGTCTCGGGCCGCGCCTCATCCGCTGGGGTTCCCTCGCCGCCGATTCCTTCGACCTGCGCGCCATTTCCCTGCCGACCATGCTCGCGCTCCGAGACTCGACCCAGGAGACCGTCAACCTCTATGTGCCGGTCGACACCAACCGGGTCTGCATCGCCAGTGAACCCGGCAATCGCGCCCTGCAACACAATCCGATGCTCGGAATGGCCCGTCCCGCGGGCCTCGGAGCGGCCGGGAAGCTCGTGATGGCGTACGCCTCCGGCCGCGGCCGCGAACGCATCCGTGCCGCTGTCGCCCAGACCTTGCCGACCGACTCCGAGCTCGATGTCCTCCGCGCCCAGCGCTTCGCGATCTCCCGCGAGGACATGGAGCCGGGCCTCGTCGTCGTCGGCGCGCCCATCCTCATGGGCGACCACCTGGTCGGCGTACTCGCCCTGGCCGGCGTCACCGCCATCATGACCCCTGCCCACGTGGACGATCTGATCCCGCAATTGCTGGTCGCCTGCGCCGAGATCTCCCAGGCGCTGGAGACGGGTACGCCCCGCACCCCGGCGTACGCCCGCGCTCTCTGATCTTTCGCCTCATCCCTCCGCTCGAGACACCCTGGCGTGAGCCGAGACGTCTGCTCCAGCAGGCGTCTCGATGAACCCCGCGGTGTCTCGCGGATGCGGGTGGATTTCGTGAGATTCCGACCGCTGAGGTCTCGAAGCCCACCTTTTTCATTGCGTGCGACGAGACCGGACTCCCGGTTTTTCCTGGCTGAACATTTAGTCACGAACTACCCGAGGAGCAACGTGGCTGACATCGTTCTGGGCCTGGCGGCCTCCCATTCTCCCCAGCTGAGCGCCGGTGCCGACATGTGGTTCCAGCACGCGGCTCGCGATGCCAAGCGCTCGGAGCTGGTCGGTCTGGACGGTGAGCTGCATACGTTCGACGAACTGATCCCCAACGCCCCGGAGGGTCTGGCCGCCGAGCTGAAGCCCGAGGTGGCAGCGGCGAAATACGAGCGTACGCAGGCCGCGATGACCGTCCTGCAGGAGAAGCTCGCCGAGGCGGACGTCGATATCGCCATCGTCATCGGCGACGACCAGTGGGAGCTGTTCCGCGACGAAGGAGTCCCCACCTTCGCGCTGTATCTCGGCGACCAGCTCTATGACGAGCCCAAGGCCCCGGAGGTCGTCGCCGGCCTCGACAAGTCGCTCCAGGCGGCCCAGTGGGCCCAGCACGGCGACGCGCTGGCCTGGCATCCGACGCATGCCGAACTTTCGTCCGCGATCACCGACCACCTGTGCATCCGCGAGTTCGACATCTCCCGGTTCACGACGCAGATGCCGGACCGCACGCTCGGCCACGCATTCACGTTCCCGCGCTATCGCATGGCGTTGCCGCTCGAAACCCCGATCGTGCCGATCTTCATCAACACCTACTTCCCGCCGAACGTTCCGACCCCGGGCCGCTGCTTCGACCTGGGGGTCGCGATCGCCGAGGCCATCGCCAACTGGGACAGCGCGGCCCGTGTCGCGGTCATCACCTCCGGTGGGCTCAGCCATTTCGTCGTCGACGAGCGACTCGACAACCAGGTGCTGACGGGCCTGCGTACCGGCGACCGGGCCGCCTTCGCCGAGATTCCCCGCAACTACCTGCGGTCCGGCAACTCCGAGATCCTCAACTGGATCTGCGCCGCCGGAGCGCTGACGGGCCTCGACCCCACGATCGTCGACTACGTCCCCGGCTATCGCAGCGAAGCCGGCACCGGCACCGGCATGGCCTTCGCCTATTGGCAGTGATCACTTCTTCCCGAACCCGGCGCTGACGCCCACCGAACCCAAGAAACCGGAGCAACCGCATGTACAAGGATCGCCTCGTCCTCGACGTCCACGGGCACGTATCGGCGCCGAACGCCGCCTACAACGTCCTCATGAACATGATGGGCATGAACACGCCCATCCCCAGCCCCATCCCCAACCGCGACGCCAAGCGTGGCGCGACCTATGAGGCCTTCGAGGAGTCGGCGGCCAAGCACATCGCCTACATCGACGAGCGCGGCATCGACGTCCAGGTGCTCGGCCCGCGGCCCTACATGCAGTTCGGTTGGATCGAACCCCACCTGACCCCGGCCTGGACCCGCTACGTCAACGACATGATCCAGCAGCAGGTCGACATGTATCCCGACCGCTTCGTCGGCGCCTGCCAGCTGCCGATGATCAGCTGGGAGAAAGACACCCAGCACTGTGTCGCCGAGCTCGAGCACTGTGTCAACGAGCGCGGGTTCGTCGCGGCGTACGCCTCCCCGGACGCCTCCGGCCGACGGGAGCAGCCGGGCATGGACAGCGAGTGGTGGTACCCGATCTATGAGGCGTGCGAATCCCTCGATGTGCCGATCATCGTCCACGGCACCAACACCCTCGATCCGCGTTTCCGAGGCATCCGCGCCAACTACCAGCTCGCGTTCCTGACCGAGCAATACCTGGCCGGGCAGTTCCTCGCGCTCAGCGACGTGTTCGAGCGCTTCCCGAAGCTGCGAGTGATCATCTGCCACTGCGGCGGCGCGCTCAACCGCTTCGCCCCAACCGATCCGCACATCTCGCAGCGCGACCTCAGCGAGAACCTCTTCTATGACTCCTGCGGCTATGACCTGACCTTCCTGGAGGCCGCGATCAAGCAGCGCAGCGTGCCCCAGATGGTCTTCGGCACCGAGGCTCCCGGCTCGGGCAACCACGTTCGCCCGGACACGGGGCGCACCTGCGACGACCTCATCCCCGTTCTCGACTCGTTCGACTTCCTGACCGACGAGGACCGCATCGCGATCCTCCACGACAACCCGCTGAAGGTCGTGCCCGGCTTCGCCAAGGCCGGCCGGATGCAGCAGGCCCAGCAGAACTGACGGCCAACGGCGGCCGCCCGAAGAAGAAGGTATTGAAGCCATGTTGAGTGTTGCTGACAACGAACTGCTCACCCGGACCGGTCCGGGTACGCCCATGGGCGACGTCTTCCGGCGTTTCTGGATTCCGGCGCTGCTGGCCTCTGAGGTCGGGGATCCGGGCAGCGCACCCGTGCGGGTATCGCTGCTGGGGGAGAAGCTGGTCGCCTTCCGATCGCCGGATGGCGAGGTCGGTCTCCTGGAGGCGCGCTGCCCGCACCGGCATGCGTCGCTCTTCTGGGGCCGCAACGAGGAGGACGGCATCCGCTGCGTCTATCACGGCTGGAAGTTCGGCCGCGACGGCCAGTGCCTGGAGATGCCGGCCGAACCGGAGGATTCGTCCTATCGCGAGCGGGTTCGTGCGGTGGCGTACCCCACGCGCGAGGCAGCTGGCGTGATCTGGGCCTATCTCGGCCCGGAGGAGCTGAAGCCGGAGTTCCCCGACTTCGAGTTCAAGGACCTCCCCGAGGGGCAGTTCCACGCGTCGAAGCGCCTGCAGCGCTGCAACTATTTCCAGAACATCGAGGGCGAGCTCGACACCGCGCACGTGCAGTTCCTGCACCGCACGTTCGGTGAGCACGACTTCGCGCCGCAGCACAACTTCGATGCGGCGGAGAACCCGACCTACACGATCGAGGAGCACGGTTCGGGCATCCTCGCGATCGCGCAGCGGCACTTCCCCGAGGGCGGCAACTACTGGCGCATCACCCCGTTCCTGATGCCGGCGATGACGCTGGTGCCGTCGACGGGCAGCCACCACACGATGACCGCCGCCATTCCGCTCGACGACGAGAACATGTGGGGCTTCACCATCACCTGGCAGCCCGATCGCCCGTTCGACGACGAAGACTGGAAGCGTGACCTGGAGGGCCTCACCCTGCACGTCAACGTCGACCCGGAGACGTTCATCCCCGAGCGCAACCGCGACAACAACTTCCTGATCGACCGCAAGAAGCAGATGTCGCTCACCGACGGCAACTTCACCGGCATCGACGGCATCCGCAACCAGGACCTCCCCGTGCAGGAGGACCAGGACGGCGCGATCTGTGACCGCTCGACCGAGCACCTCGGGACCACCGACCGCGCGATCGTGGCCGCCCGCCGACTGATGCTGCGTTCGGCCAAGGCGCTGCAGAAGGGCACCGAGCCGCCGCAGGCGCAGGCCGCCGGGGCCTACCGGATCCACTCCTTCGCCGGTGCCGGCACCGAGGAGCAGACCTGGCAGGAACTCCTGGCCGGCAACCAGCCGGCGGATGGGCCCCTGGCCACCTTCTGACACCCGAACCCCGGCTGTGGCTGCATCCCCTTCGACAGCCACAGCCGGCCCACCTGACGACGACGCCACGAGAACACGAGGAACGAACGATGCTGAGTGCTGCCGACAACGAACTCCTGACCCGGACCGGTCCGGGTACGCCCATGGGCGACCTGATCCGTCGCTTCTGGATTCCGGCGCTGCTCGCGTCCGAGGTCGCCGAGCCCGGTGGCGCGCCCGTGCGCGTCTCGCTGCTGGGGGAGAAGCTGGTGGCGTTCCGCTCGCCCGATGGGTCGGTCGGCCTGCTCGAGGCGCGCTGCCCGCACCGGCACGCGTCGCTGTTCTGGGGCCGCAACGAGGAGGGCGGCATCCGCTGCGTCTATCACGGCTGGAAGTTCGCATCTGACGGCCAGTGCCTGGAGATGCCGGCCGAGCCGGAGGATTCGTCCTATCGCGAGCGGGTGCGTGCGGTGGCGTACCCCACGCATGAGGCCGCCGGGATCATCTGGGCCTATCTGGGCCCGGCCGAGCTGAAGCCGGAGTTCCCCGATTTCGAGTTCGCCCGCCTGCCCGAGGGCCACTTCCACGCCTCGAAGCGGCTGCAGCGCTGCAACTATTTCCAGAACGTCGAGGGTGAGCTCGACTCGGCCCATGTGCAGTTCCTGCACCGCACGTTCGGCGGATATGAGGCCCACGGGCGCGTGTCGCTGAAGTCGATGGACGAGACCGAGAATCCCGTCTACACCATCGAGGAGAGCGGTGCGGGGCTCATGTGTGTGGCCGAGCGCCCCTATCCGCAGGGCGGGGCGTACTGGCGGGTGACGCCGTTCCTGATGCCGACCTTCACGATGGTCCCGTCGATGGTCGAGGCCCACAACACGTTCACCGCGGCCATCCCGATCGACGATGTGTCGTCGTGGGGCTTCACGATCACGTGGCGGCCGGAGCGGCCGTTCGACGAGGCCGACTGGGAGCGTGACCTGGGCGGGCTGACCCTGCACGTGAAGGTGGACCCGGAGACGTTCATCCCCGAGCGCAACCGCGAGAACAACTTTCTCATCGACCGCGAGGCCCAGCACACCACCAACTTCACCGGGATCATGGGCACCCGCAACCAGGACCTCCCGGTGCAGGAGGACCAGGACGGCGCGATCTGTGACCGCACGACCGAACATCTCGGGACCACCGACCGCGCGATCGTGGCCGCCCGCCGGCTGATGCTGCGCTCGGCGAAGTCGCTGCAGAAGGGCACCGAACCGCCGCAGGCGCAGAACTCCGCGGCCTACAACATGCGCTCGTTCTCCGGGCCCGGCACCGCCGACCAGGGCTGGCGTGAGCTGTGGGAGACAGCCCAGCCCAAGTCCACCCAGCCGGTTTCCTGAGTCCGGTCTGCCGGAGGCACCCTGAGCCTCCGGCAGGCCTTCATCCCTGATCACGAAGGACCTGACATGACTTCTGAACTGGAGCGACTGAGCGCGCTCGACACCTGCGTCGTCTCGGACGCGCTCGACCACATGGGCATCAACGGCGCCACGACCGGCATCCGGCCGATGTGGGGCATGCCCGCCATCGTCGGTCGGGCCCGCACGGTCGATGTGGTCGACGCCGCCCAGGCGGGCGACTCGAAGGGCCGCCACATGGCGACCCAGACCGTCGTCGCCGCGGGGGAGGAGGACATCATCGTCATCGCCAACCGTGGCCGCACCAACGTGTCCTGCTGGGGCGACATCCTCACTGCCTCCGCGCAGCAGCGCGGTATCCGCGGCGTCGTCATCGACGGTGCCTGCCGCGACGTCCCGGAACTCGCCAAGGCGGAATTCCCGGCGTACGCCAGGGCCGGCGTACCCGTCACGGCACGGGGTCGCATCGTCGACCGCGGCAGCGATGTGCCGATCAATTTCGACGGCGTCCGGGTCAATCCCGGTGACTATGTGATCGCCGATGCGTCGGGCGTGGTCTTCGTGCCGGCGGACCGGATCACCGAGGTCCTTGAGTCCGCCGAGCGCCTGGCCGCGCGCCAGGAAGCCATGCTCGCCGCCGTCCGCGGCGGTGCCTCCGTCGTCGAGGTCATGCACGACACGCAGTTCACGACCGCGCTCGCCGGCAAGCCGGGCAAGTGATCCACCACCAGAACCAGGAGATTCAGATGTCCGACTGGAGCCGCTTCGCCGAACTCGGCACCGCGACCGTTTCCGATGCTCTCGACCGTCTCGGCCTGCCCGGCAGCGCCCACGGTCTCGCGCCCCTGCAGACCGGCCAGCGCATGGCCGGGCCGGCATACACCGTCCGCTATGTTCCCGTCGGCGATCCCAAGGGCACGGTCGGTGACTTCATCGACGAGATCCCGCCGGGCGGCGTGGCCGTGCTCGACAACCAGGGCCGCACCGACTGCACGATCTGGGGCGACATCATGACCGCGCTCGCCCACAAGAAGGGCATCGCGGGCAGCGCGATCTGGGGTGTCTGCCGCGATACCCGCGTGGCGCTCGCCAATGGCTATCCGATCTATTCGGCGTCGAAGTTCATGCGGACCGGCAAGGACCGCGTCGAGGTCGCGGACACGCAGGTGCCCGTCGTGCTCGGTGACGTCCAGGTGCGCCCGGGCGACATCGTCGTCGGCGATGACGACGGTGTCGTGGTCGTGCCGTCGCATCGCGCGGAGGAAGTGCTCGCCCTGTCTGAGGAGATCGGCAAGGTCGAGGACGACATCCTCGATGCGGTGCTCGAGGGCGCCACCATCGCCGAGGCCCGCTCCAGGTTCGGCTATCACACGCTGCAGCGCAAGGAGGAGAAGTGACCTCCACGACAAGCGCCCCCGCCACGACGGCCACCGTCACCGACGAGCAGCTCGCGCGCCTGGCCGAGATCGACGTCGCCACGCTCTATGAGGCCTCCGGCCTGGACTGCGCCATGGAACCCGAGATCCGCCCGGTGTGGCCCGGCGCGAAGATCGTCGGCCGCGCCCTGCCGTTGCGGACCCATCCGGCCGACAACCTGCCCCTCCACATCGCGCTCGAGCATGCCCGGCCCGATGACGTCCTCGTCGTCGACGGGCGCCAGGAGCTGTGCGGCTACTGGGGCGAGGTGCTCGCCGTGGCCGCTCAGGTGCGCGGCGTACGCGGGCTCGTCATCGACGGCGGTTGCCGCGATGTGGAGCGCATGGAGGAGATCGAGTTCCCGGTGTTCTCGCGGGGCGTGAGCGTACGCCGGACCGGCAAGAACTTCCGTGGCCGGATCCTCGAGCCGCTCGTGGTGGCCGGCGTTGCCGTCGCCCCCGGTGACGCGGTCGTGGCCGATCCCGATGGCGTCGTCGTCATCCCCGCCGACGCGGTCGAGACCACCCTCGCCGCCGCCGACGAACGCCTGGCCAAGGAGGCCGGGTTCATGGAGCGCATCCGCGGCGGTGAGCTCACTCTCGACATCTATGGGTTCCGGAACAATGGCTGATCACGATCGTTTTGCGCTGCGCACCGTCCGCATCGAGCAGGTGCGCCGGGAGGCCGACGGTGTCGTCTCCCTCGAACTCGTCGACCCCAGTGGGGCCGACCTGCCGCCGTGGGCGCCGGGCGCTCACGTCGACATCGTGCTGCCGTCGCGGCTGGTCCGCCAGTATTCGCTGTGCGGGCGACCCGATGATCGGTCGAGCTATCGCATCGCGATCCTGCGGGATGAACACGGCAAGGGTGGTTCGAGAGAGATCCACGAGAGCGTGCTCGTCGGCAAGGAAGTCCAGATCCGCGGCCCCCGCAACCACTTCAAGCTGGGGGAGGCCGACGAATATCTCTTCGTGGCCGGCGGCATCGGCATCACCCCGATCCTCACGATGATCCGGCAGCTCGACGAGCAGGGGTACGCCTATCGCCTCGTCTATGGCGGGCGCAGCCGCGGCACCATGGCGTTCCAGAAGGAGCTCGACGCCATCGGTGGCGACGTCGACTATGTGCCGTTCGACGAGCGCGGCCAGCTCGACCTCGACGAGATCCTCGATTCGGTGGCGCCCTGGACCTCGGTCTATGCCTGTGGTCCCGAGGGCCTGCTCCGCGCGATGGAGAAGGCCTGCGAGGCGCGCAACCTCAAGCTCAACGTCGAGCGCTTCGGCACGGCACCGCCCCCGCGTACGCCTGCGGCAGCCCCCACCGCGGTGGCCGCAGGGGACGGACTGGCCGCGACCGCGGACGCCACGCCTGCCGATGCTGCGGCGGCCGGCACGGGCGACGGGTCGTTCACGGTGGAGCTGCAGACCTCCGGGCTCGTCCTCGATGTCCCGCCCGACCGGACGATTCTCGATGTCGTGCGCGAGCACCTGCCCCAGGTCATCTCCTCGTGCGAGGAGGGCTTCTGTGGCGCGTGCGAGACCCCGGTCATCTCCGGTGAGCCCGATCACCGCGACGCCGTCCTCGACGAGCACGAGAAGGAAGCCAACGAGACCATGATGATCTGCATCAGCCGGTGCAAGGGCTCCAAGTTGGTCCTGGATCTCTGAGGGTTCGACATCTCACCGACCCGAATTCCGTCGGTTGCGACTTCGCCCGCTCCCCGGGGAGCGGGCGAGTTAGTTTCGCGGGGAATCCATCGCCCGAAGGAGCGCCCATGCCCATTGCCGAGCTAGGCCATGTCGGAATCCTGGTCAATGACCTGCCGATGATGAAGAAGTTCTATACGGAGGTGATGGGGCTCACCGTGACCGATGAGGACCCCGATGCGGGCCTCACGTTCATGTCGGCCCGTCCCGACGTGGAACACCACGAGTTCCTGCTCGCGCCCGGCCGCACGGCCGACACCGACGCCAAGCTGATCCAGCAGATCTCCTTCCGCGTCGACAGCCTCGAGTCGCTGCTGCAGTTCCACAAGGTCCTGAACGACCCCGCCAGCGGCGCGAAGGTCCAGCAGGAGGTCACGCACGGGAATGCTTTCGGGATTTATTTCCATGATCCTGAGGGCAACCGCGTCGAGGTCTATCTTCGACTTGACGACAAGGTCACGACTGTCCCGCAGCCCTATCGCAAGCACATGAACTTCGATGCCACCCCGGACGAGATCTGGAAGCAGGCGGAGGAGCTCCTGGCCGCAGAGGGCCCCACCTACCCGAACACCAAGTGAGGAACTGAGAAGTGAAACTCGCCACTGTGCGCGTCAACGGCGAAGCCCGTGCCGCGCGGATCACCGACGATGCCGCCATCCTCCTCGACGCCGCCGATGTCGGCGAACTCCTCACCGACGAGAACTGGGCCCAGCGAGCCGCCGCCGACGGTGAGTCGATTTCACTCGATGGGCTCGACTATCTTCCCGTCATCCCTCGGCCCGACAAGATCGTCTGCCTCGGCCTGAACTATGCGACCCACATCGCCGAGACCGGCCGGGAAACCCCCGAATTCCCGACCCTGTTCGGGAAATACTCCGGGGCGCTCACCGGGGCGTACGCCGATATCACCAAGCCCCACCAGAGCGAGACCCTCGACTGGGAGTGCGAGCTTGCGCTCGTCATCGGCAAGGGCGGTCGCGACATCAGGGCGGAGGACGCACTGGACCACATCGCGGGCTACACCGTGAGCAACGACGTGACGGTGCGCGAGTGGCAGCGGCGGACGCGGCAGTATCTCGCCGGCAAGACCTGGGAGGCCCTCACCCCGCTCGGCCCGTGGCTCGTGACCTCCGACGAGCTGCCCCCGGGCGCCTCCGGCCTCAAGATCGAGACCATCGTCGACGGTGAGGTCATGCAGTCGTCGAACACCTCCGATCTGCTGTTCGATGTGCCGGCGATCGTGGCGTACACCAGCGAGGTCATCTCGCTGAAGCCGGGCGATGTGATCCTGACGGGTACGCCCGGTGGCGTCGGCAACGCCCGTGACCCGAAGATCTTCCTCAAGCCGGGCCAGCTTCTCGAGACTGTGATCGAGAAGGTGGGCCACCAGAAGAACCGGATCGTCTGATGACCGACGGGACGCGCCTCACGGGGATCACCCCGGCGGAGATGTCGAGCGAACAGCGTGCTGTCTATGACGCCATCGTGACCAGCCCACGGGGCGCGTCCTCCCGGCTCGACGCCGACGGATCGCTGCCCGGGCCCTTCAATGCCATGCTCCTGTCGCCCGCCGTCGGCATGGCGCTGCAGAACCTCGGTTCGGCCCTTCGTTATGAGTCCACGCTGCCCGACCTGGTGCGCGAGCTGGTGATCCTGCTCGTGGCGGGGCGGGCGGACTCGGCCTATGAGCAGTACGCCCACGAACCACTCGCCCGTGAGGCCGGCGCCGACGAGGAGACCCTCGCCGAACTGCGATCGGGCAACCTTCCGACCGAGGTCTCCGACGAGGTCGCGGCGGCTCTGGGCGTGGCCGATGCGTTGCTCGGCTGGGGCCTCGACGACGAGGCGTACGCCGCAGCGGTTGCGTCGGTGGGCGAGGCGTGGCTGTTCGAGATCAACGCGGTCGTCGGGTATTACCAATTGCTGGCGCGCCAACTCGGCCTCTTCGGCGTACTCGCGCCGGAAGGGGAGCGATGACGTCGACCGCGATCCCCAGCAGCAGCGCGGTGGTCGGGGCGTACGAACACCCGACCCGGAAGGCCATCGGCATCTCGCTGGGGCAGATCCACGCCGAATCGGTCGCGGGTGCGCTCGCGGATGCCGGTTTGGGGATCGATGACATCGACGGATTCTGCTGTGCGACCGGCGACAGTCCGGGCAGCATCCTGAACCTCGCCGACTATCTCGGCCTGCGCAATCTGCGCTGGATCGACGGCACCGACACCGGCGGCTCGAGCTATCTCCTGCATGTCGGGCACGCCGTCCAGGCCATCGAGTCGGGACAGGCCTCGGTCGTGTTGATCTCCATGGCGGGCCGGCCGAAGGCTGCCGCCCTGGAGGCGGGCACCGTTGCTTCGGGCCTGGCACCGCGCGTACTCCATCCCGAACAGCCCGATGCCGGGTTCGAAGGGCTCTACGGCGCCACGACCGTCACTGCGTACGCCATGTGTGCGGCCCGGCACATGCATGACTTCGGCACCACTTCCGAGCAGCTCGCGTGGGTCAAGGTCGCGGCATCGGAGCATGCGCAGTGGAACGAGCACGCGGTGTTGCGGACGCCCGTGACCGTCAGGGACGTCGTGTCGTCGCCGATGATCGCCGACCCGCTGCACCGGCTCGACTGCTGCCTCGTCACCGACGGCGGCGGTGCGCTGATCCTGGCACGGGAGGACATCGCGCGGCGGCTGAACCGGCCCGTGGTGAAGGTCCGCGGCCATGGGGCGGCCGTGTCCGTGCAGGGCGGATCGGGTGTCGACCTGACCTCGACCGCGGCGGTGCACTCGGGGAAGGCGGCGTTCGGCATGGCCGGCGTCGAGCCGGGGGACATGCGCTATGCCTCGATCTATGACTCCTTCACCATCACTGTCGTGATGCAGTTGGAGGATCTCGGCTTCTGCGAGAAGGGGGCCGGTGGGCGATTCGTCGCCGACGGCAATCTCATCTCCGGGGTCGGGCAGCTGCCCTGGAACACCGATGGCGGCGGGCTGTGCAACAACCACCCCGGCAACCGGGGCGGTATGACGAAGCTGTTGGAGGCCGTACGCCAGGCCCGCTGCGAAGCGCATCCGAAGGTCCAGGTCGCAGATCCGAGTCTGGTGCTCGCGCACGGGACCGGGATGCTGCTGGGCGTCCGCCACGTGTCCGGAACCGTCGTATTGGAGCGGGTGTGATCATGCTCAACGCGCGAACGTTCAAACTGCCCGATGCCCCGCAGTGGCTCGAAGAGTTCTGGCTCGCCGCCGGGCGAGGAGAGCTGGTGCTGCGCCACTGCCGCGCCTGCGACCGCCTGCATCACTATCCCCGGGGGATCTGCCCGTGGTGCTCGTCCGCCGACCTGGGCTGGCAGGCGTGTGCCGGGACCGGCGTGGTCGAGACCTTCTCGATCGTGCGGCACGGAGAGCCGTACGCCCTGGCGTACGTCCGCCTCGACGAGGGCGTCTCGGTCCTGACCAATCTCATCGGCTGTGAGCCCGAGGAACTGTCCATCGGGCAGCCCGTGCGGGTGGTGTTCGAGCCTGCGGAGGGACGGACCGACTTTGCGGTCCCCTGTTTCACCCCTGTTGAAAGGACCGTCTCGTGATCAACCGAATCGTGGCCAGCGCGGAAGAGGCGGTGGCGGGGATCGCCGACGGTTCGGTGGTGATGATCGGCGGCTTCGGGGACGTCGGGCAGCCGCATCACCTGATCAATGCGCTCGCCGACTCCGGGGCAAGGGAGCTCACGGTGGTCGCCAACAATGCGGGCAGCACAGCCGAGAGTGGGGTCGGCAAGCTGATCGGCAATGGTCAGGTGCGCAAGATGATCTGCAGCTTTCCGCGGTTCTCGAAGCCGTTCGAGGAGCGGTGGGCCGCCCGGGAGATCGAGCTCGAGCTCGTCCCCCAGGGGAGTCTTGCCGAGCGGATCCGGGCCGGGGGAGCGGGGATCGCAGCGTTCTATACGCCGACGGGATACGGGACCGCCCTGGCGGAGGGCAAGGACGTGCGCTACTTCGACGGCGTACCCCACGTCATGGAACTCGGCCTCAAAGCCGACGTGGCGCTGCTCGAATGCTGGCAGGCCGACCGCTGGGGCAATTTGCGGTTCCGGACGAGCGGCCGCAACTTCAACCCGATGATGGGTCTCGCTGCCCGGCTCACGATCGTGCAGTCGCAGCATGTCGTCGAGCTCGGTGACCTGCATGCCGATGACATCCACCTGCCCGGCGTTGCCGTCAACCGCGTCGTGCACATTCCCTATGGCGATCCGGCCCCGGCCAGCTCGACGCGCGAGCGGTCCGTCGCCTGAGGCGCTCAGTTGCCTGAGGAGGCCGCTTGCGGCCGTCTCGAAGGCACTCACCCGAGGAGAACAATGCAGACCCAGATCCAGGCTCCCCCGAAGGGCTGGAGCCGCACGGAAATGGCCGCGATGATCGCGGCCGAGGTGACCGATGGCTGGTGCGTGAACCTCGGCATCGGCAGCCCGCTCGAGATCGCCAACCACTTCCTGCCCGGTCGCGAGGTGGTGCTGCACTCGGAGAACGGTGTGTTCGGGATGGGGCCCATCCAGGATCCGCCGGTCGACACCTGGGTCGTGAATGCGGGCAAGCAGAACGTCCACCTGCGTACCGGTGCCTCGATCACCGATCACGCCACCAGCTTCGCGTTCATCCGCGGCGGGCACATCGACCTCTGTGTGCTGGGGGCGTTCGAAGTCGCGGTCAACGGAGACATCGCGAACTGGACCGCATCGCACGACCTGTCGTCGTTGCCGGCCGTCGGCGGCGCGATGGACCTGGCCGTGGGGGCGAAAAATCTCTGGGTGATGATGCAGCACACCACCAAGACCGGTGAGCCGAAGCTGCTCAACCAATGCACGTTGCCGTTGACGGCCACGCGGGCGGTCGATCGGGTGTACACGAACCTGGCCGTGCTGGACGTGTTCGATGGGGCGTTCGTCGTGCGGGAGATGCACCCGGATGTGAGCCTGGAGCAGCTCGTCGAGTGGACCCAGGGCCCCATCGTGGAGGGGCCCGTCCCCGAGCACTGACCCGCTCCTGTCCATTGCCCCGAACACCGAGGTCCCGCTTGGACGCAACCTTCGGGCCAGGGCGAGGCGCACGTTGGACAGACCCTGGCGCACCAGGCGACGCAGGTTCAGGTACGCCGACACTCCGGCGCCCGGCGCAGGTCGCGCCAAATGGCACGACTTGGTTGCCGACACCGCGCGCCTGATGTGAAGTCGTGTCATTCGGCACGTCCGCACCTCGCGCCTGGCGGGTCGCACTCAGAGAACGCGAGGAACGCAACTTTGGGCACAGGCGACGGGAATGCCCGATCCCCCTCCCGACCGTGGATGGGACTGGCCGTCGAACGATCACTCAGCCACCGGGCCGCTGGGCAGAGTCCGCAGCGTGATCGTGAGACTGGTTGGGCGGGAGGGGGATCGGGCTGGAGTCGCCGAACCCAGCCGGAGGGGTCGGGGTGTCGACAGGCCTGAGCTCGGCGGGCTCACCGGCGTGGGTCGACCCGCATGGGTCGACCGACAGACCAACCGGTGGCTTCGCAGGCTCAGAGATCGTTGGCGATGTCCTTGAGCAGGGCCGCGGCCTGGGCACCCTCGTGTTCGGGCAGGTGGTCGTGGGCCTCCTGCAGCCGATCGCGAATGCGCGCCATCTTCTCCAGATCAACCCCCGGCTGGGGCCGGGTGGCAGCAATATCGGCGAGGCTCCAGAGAGCATCGACTTCGGATTCCCGATAGATGTAGTCGGCGAAGGTGTCCGCCATTGCGGTCCGTTCGGCAACCTCGAGCACTGTCTCGCGGGTCAGCTCCACCACGTCGTGGATGCGGTTGCGTTCGTTGTTGGCCATGGGCCCTCCATTCTCCGTAGATCCCACGCTAAGAAACCCCTACGAGCTCTCCCGGGTCTCTTCCGATCAGTGCGACAACACCTCCGGCACCCCGACTGCGCGGGGCAACCTGCTGAAGTCGATTCCCATCAGGAGGTTCCCTATGGCCACCATCCGCGACGTCGCTTTCGACGTACTGCGGCACCACGGACTGACGCGCATGTTCGCCAATCCGGGTTCCACCGAGGTGGCCCTCCTGTCGGATCTGCCGGATGACCTGGGCTTCGTCCTCGGCCTGCACGAGGCGTCGGTGGTGGGGATGGCGAGCGGGTACGCCCTCGCGAGCGACCAGCCGGCCCTCGTGCTGCTCCACACCACCGCGGGCCTGGGCAATGCTGTCGGCGCGATCGCCACGGCCCGCGTGAGCCGGGCCCCGATGGTGATCCTCGTCGGCCAGCAGGACCGTCGTCACCTGCAGTCCGCCCCCTTCCTGGCCGGCGAGCAGCTCGAGCTCCTCGCCGGTTCCATGCCGGTGGCCGTGCGTACGCCGGCGTCGCCGGTCGAGGTCCCCACCGCGATCGCGCAGGCGTACCACGAAGCCACCATCCACCGCGGCCCGGTCCTCGTCGTCATCCCCATGGGCGACTGGGACGAGGAGGCGCCCGAGAATCTCGCCGCCGCCGCCCCCGCCCGGCTGCGCATCTCGGCCGGCGCGGACCCCGAGCTCGTCGCCGAACTCGCGGACACCCTCGCCGCGGCCAAGAGCCCGGCCATCGTCGCCGGCGCGGGCGCCGATACCCATGCCGGCTTCGCCGCCCTCACCACCCTCGCCGAGCGACTCAACGCCCCGGTCTGGCAGGCGGCGTTCTCGTCGGAGTCCGCGTTCCCGCACGACCACCCCGCCTTCCGCGGCCACCTCCCCGCCGTCCGCGCCGGCATCCGAACCACCCTCGCCCCGCACGATGTCGTGCTCGTCGTCGGCGCTCCCGCGTTCAAGGTCAACCTCCACGACGCGGGCCCGTTCGTCGAAGCGGGCACGCGACTCGTGCTGCTCACGGAGCTGCCCGACGAGATCACGCACTCGACCGCCGACGTGGCGTACCTCGCTCCCGTCGCCCCGACCTGCGCCGCAGTCGCCGACCGCCTGCCAGCCAGCGCAACCACGCTCGAGCCGCGGCCGGCGCCGGAGGTACGCCCCGCCAAGGGCCCCGACGCCATGACGCCCGACATGGTCTATCAGGCGTTCGCCGAGCGGCTGCCCGCCGAGTCGACCTTCTTCGAGGAGACCCCGTCGAGCCGCGGTCGGCTCATCGACATCCTTCCCGCGCGTACGCCCCTGAGCTATTGCACCGTCACCATGGGCGGCCTGGGCCACGCGATCCCCGCGTCCGTCGGCGTGAAGCTCGCGCAGACCAACCGGCCCGTCGTCGCGTTCGTCGGCGACGGCGCCTCCCTCTATTCGATCCAGGGCCTGTGGTCGGCCGCGCACTACGGCGTCGGGGTGCTCTATGTGATCCTGCGCAACGGTGGGTACGCGGTCATGGACCTGCTCGCCCGCAACCACGGCGGCAAGGGCCCCTGGCCCGGCTTCGCCGAAATCAGTGTCTCGACCATCGCCGGCGGCTTCGGCGTCGAGACCCGTCGCATCGACACCCATACCGACCTGCTCGCGGCCCTGGACGACATCGTCCCGTCGCTCGCGGGCCGCACCACCCCGCTCCTCCTCGACGTCGCGGTCGAGAGCTGAACCTCCCCGAAAGGAACCACCATGGCCAAGGACTGGCTCGCCGAAAAGACGCTGACGCCGGATCAGGAAGACCTGCGCGACGTCATCTCCGACATCATCCAGAAGTTCGACATGCAGTATTGGATCAACTGCCACCGGGACAACCGTCACCCGGAGGAGTTCGTCCAGACGATGTATGACGGCGGCTGGCTCACCATGCTGATCCCCGAGGAGTACGGCGGCGGTGGCGCCGACATCGTCGACGGCGCTCTGGTCATGGAGACCCTCAACCGCTGGGGCTGCTCCGGCGGCGCGGTGCACGCGCAGATGTATCAGATGGGCGCCCTGGTCCGCCACGGCTCCGACGAGCAGAAGCAGAAGTGGCTGCCGCAGATCGCCGAGGGCCTGCGCCTGCAGTCGTTCGGCATCACCGAGCCCGACGCCGGCACCGACACCACCCGCATCCGCACCTTCGCCCGCCGCGAGGGCGACGACTACATCGTCAACGGCGGCAAGATCTTCACCTCGCGTTTCCAGCACACCGACCTGATGCTGCTGCTGGTGCGCACCGAGAAGTACGAGGACGTCGAGAAGAAGACCGACGGCATCACCGTGCTCCTGGTCGACACCCGCGAGGCCCGCAAGAACGGCCAGATCGAGTTCCGCCCGATCCCCGTCATGTCCAACCACGAGACCAACGAGCTGACCTTCAACAACCTGGTCGTGCCCGTCGAGAACCGTCTCGGCGAGGAGGGCAAGGGCTTCAAGGTCATCCTCTCGGGCATGAACTCCGAGCGCATCGTGGCCGCGTCCGAATACATCGGCTCGGGCCTCTATTTCATCGATCGTTCCGTGCAGTACGCCAAGGAGCGCGTTGTCTTCGGCCGCCCGATCGGCATGAACCAGGGCATCCAGTTCCCGCTCGCCGAGGCGTTCACCGAGCTGCGCGCGGCGTCGATGATGCGCTGGCAGGCCGCGAAGTTGTACGCCGAGGGCAGCCGCGAGGGCTTCTACGCCAACACGGCCAAGTACCTCTCCGCCAAGGCCCAGTGGCACGCCGCCAACGCGGCCATGGACACCTTCGGCGGCTATGGGCTGACCGAGGAGTACGGCATCGCGATGAAGTTCATGCAGTCCCGTGGCCCCCTGATCGCGCCCATCAGCTCCAACATCGTCCTCGCCGGCATCGCCCACCGCGACCTCGGTCTGCCGAAGTCCTACTGAGGCTTCGAGACGCTCGTTCCTCACTCCTCAGCCATCGATCCCTGAGGAGGCCGCCGCGGCCGTCTCGAAGGGTCGACGCCACCACCTCCACGAGAACAGGACCACCGACGTGACACCTCCTCCCATCACCGCGATGCTCGCCGAGCTTGCCTGCTCGGCCGGCGAGGCGCCTGCGCCGGCGGTCGAGTCCGCTCGACGGTCGCTGCTGGACACCCTCGCGGTGGCGGTCGCCGGCATGACCGATCCGGTCATGGCCACGCTGACCGCATGGGTGCGCACCGAGGCGGCCCCGGGTCCTGCTGCGGTGTGGGGGAGTGAGGAAGCGTTCGGCATCGGGCACGCCGCGCTGCTCAACGGCACGGCGGCCCACGCTCTGGACTGGGACGATGCCGTGCCGTCGATGCCGATGCATCCGGCGGCCGTCATCTTCCCGGCCCTGTTGGCCCAGGCAGCCACCGAGCCCGTCACCGGCAGCGAGCTCGCCGCCGCCTTCCACATCGGATCGACCGCGACCCGAGCGGTGTTCGAGGTGCTCGGGGTCGGCATCCACTACGGCCGCGGCTGGCACTCCACCTCGACCGTGGGCCGCATCGCGAACGTCATGGCCCTGGCCCGGTTGCTGAAGCTCGACGAGAAGACCACCCGCAACGCGCTTGCCATCGCGGCCTCGCTCGCCGCGGGCAGCCTGTCCAACTTCGGCACCATGACCAAGCCGCTGCACTGCGGCCTGGCCGCCAAGGATGCGCTCATGGCGGTCGGCCTCGCACGCTCCGGCTTCACCGGCCGCGAGACCCAGCTCGAGGACCGTCGCGGCTTCTTCGCCATGTACGGCGACCAGGACCCTGCCCGCCTCGACACCATGGGCAAGCGGTGGGCGTACTGGTCCGGCGAGTGGTGGAACGATCTCGCCCTCAAGCGTTATCCCTCGTGCTTCGCGACGCACAAGCCGCTGGACGGCGTACTCGCTCTTCGTGACGAAATCGGCCCGCTCGACCGGATCACCGATATCGAGGTCGAGACTCGCGCGGGCTACGGTTCGCCGCTCATCAGCCACCTCCCGACGACCGGTCTGGAGGGCAAGTTCTCGATGCCCTACACCGTCGCGTCGGCCCTCACCGATGGCCGCGTGTCCCTCGAACACTTCACCGACGAACGCGTCAACGACCCCGAGATCCTGCCCTTGATGAAGAAGGTGCGGGAGACGACGGGGGGCGGCGAGGACGATCCGCAGTACGCCGAGGTGCGCATCACCCGCATCGACGGATCCGTGGTCAGCCGCCGCGTACTCGTCACCTATGGCGATGCCACCAACCCGCTCGCCGACCACGACCTGAAGGCCAAGTTCCTGGACGCGACGGCGTACGCCGGCTGGGCCGAGAACGACGCCGAACACCTGTTCACGACCGCGGACGCAGCCATGACGAGCGCCGACCTGGCGCCCCTGCTCGCCGCACTGGCCCGGAAGGGGAACGCATGAGCCAGCCGAACACCCCGGGTGAGGGTTTTCCGCGCTGCATCGTGGCCGAGGAGGCCCTGCGCGAAGGGATGCAGATCGAGAGCGCCGACATCTCCGTCGACGACAAGCTGCGCCTGCTGGACGCCCTGTCGCGCACCGGACTGCACATGATGATGGTCGGGTCGTTCGTCAGCCCCAAGTGGGTGCCGCAGATGGCCCACATGGACGAGATCATGCAGCGGTTCGAGCCGCATCCTGGGGTGACCTATACCGCGCTGGCGCTCAATCAGCAGGGTGTCGAGCGGCGCCGGCAGTACGCCGACAAGCTCGCGCCGGAGCCCAAAGTCGGGAGGACGGGCGTACATCTCTGTGATGTTTTCGTGCAGCGCAATGCCGCGCGGACGCAAGCGCAGGAGCTCGAGTCGATCCCGGCGCGGATCCAGCACGCGATCGACGCCGGCTTCGAAGAGGCGACCATCTCGATCAACGCCGCGTGGGGCTCCAACTGGCTCGGCGAGTTCAGCCATGAGCGACGGGTGGAGCTGCTGAAGCTGCAGTACGACGCCTGGACCGCCGCCGGCATCCCCGTCACCAAGGTCTGGATCGGCGACCCGATGAGCTGGAACATGCCCCGGCCCGTCGAGCGGCTGCTCGATCACATCATGGAGACCTGGCCGTCGATCACCGAATACACCCTCCACCTGCACGATGCGCGCGGCACGGCGATGCTGTCGGCGTACGCCGCCCTGCGGAAGCTCAAGCCCGAACACACGTTCATCCTCGACACCGGCCTCGGCGGCATGGGCGGCTGCCCCTATTGCGGCAACGGCCGCATGACCCGCATGGTCCCGACCGAGGACTGGGTCAACCTGCTCCACGAGGAAGGCATCGAGACCGGGATCGATCTCGACGGCCTCATCGAGTGCGCCTGGCTGGCCGAGGAGATCGTCGGCCACGAGCTCTGGGGCCGCGTGTCCAAGGCCGGCCCGCGCCCGCGCGGCGAGCAGTTGTACGCCATGGACATGCCGTTCATCGAGACCGATGCCGAGGCGCAGCATTTCCGGCTCGGCCCGGACGTGTACGCCGGCTGCCGCTCGCCCTACAAGAAGACCATCACCTCACCCGACCGGGACGCACTCGGGCTGGCCAAGGATGCCGCAGCCCCCGATCCCGGTTCGGCCACCTGACCCGAAGGAGACGTTGATGACCGATACGCAGGAGACCACCGCACCCAAGTTGCCCCTGGCGGGCGTACGCGTGGTCGAGATGAGCACGTCCGTCGCGGGCCCGACCGCGGGCATGATCCTGGGTGCCCTCGGCGCCGAGGTCATCAAGGTCGAACGCGTCGGCGTGGGCGATGACACCCGCAGCTGGGTGCCGCCCTATTGGAACGGCGTGAGCGCCTTCTTCCTCAACCTCAACGCGTCGAAGAAGTCCATCGAACTCGACTTCAAGGACCCCCGCGGCCTGGACCTGCTCAAGAAGCTCATCGCCGAGTCCGATGTGCTGATGCAGAACCTGCGGGCCGGGGCGTTGGCCAAGGCCGGGCTCGACTGGGAGACGCTGAAGGAGATCAACCCGAAGCTCATCTATTGCGAGATGACCGGGTTCGGAACAGCGGGGCCCAAGGCGATGGAGCCGGCCTACGACCCGCTCGTCCAGGCGTACGCCGGCATCGTCAACATGATGCCCGAGTTCGACGGGGCGCCGGCCCGCGTGCCGCTGTCGATCAACGACAAGGGCACCGCCATGTGGGGTGTCATCTCCATCCTCGGTGCGCTGATCCAGCGGGATGCGACGGGCGAGGCTCAGAAGGTCAATGTCTCGCTGCTGCAGACGGCCGTCGACTGGGTGTCCGGTGGCATCGTCACTTCGCTCGCCGGCAACCCGCCGAGCCCGAAGCTGGGGTCCGGGTTCCCGGGTGTTGTGCCCTACGGCGCCTTTCCGGCCGCCGACGGATTCATCTTCATCTCCGCCGGCAACCAGGGCCTGTGGGAGCAGGTCTGTCACTGTCTCGATGCGCCGGAACTGATCGAGCGGGAGGGATTCGGGTCGAACCCCGAGCGGGCCTCCAACCGCCAGGTCGTCAACCATGCGCTGGGTGAGGTCACCTCCCGGTTCACGAGGGCGGAGCTGGTGCAACGACTGACCGCCGCCAAGGTGCCGCACTCGTCGGTCCAGGCCGTGCGCGAACTTCCCGAGGATCCGCAGGTCAAGGCGATGGAACTCCTCCAGGCCGTGCCTCATCCGGAGGTCCCCGAGCTCCAGCTCCCCCGCGTACCCATCGACATCAACGGCCGCCACCTCGATCACTACGCCGCGCCGTTGCTCGGGGCTGACTCCTTTGCGATCGCGCATGATCTGGGGTTCACGACGGAAGAGATCGACGCCATGGCGGAGGACAAGGTCCTGGCTCGTACGGGCCTCAGCGAGAACGTCGTCGGCGGGGAGCGGGGCGCCTGAGTCTACGGAACTCGAACCCCTCCCGGCTGGGTCCGGCGACTCCAGCCCGATCCCCCTCCCGCCCATCCAGTCTCACGATCACGCTGCGGTCTGTGGCCGACGGTTCGGTGGCTGAGTGATCGTTCGACGGCCAGCCCCATCCACGGTCGGGAGGGGGATCGGGCGTTCCCGTCGCCTGTGCCCAAGGTTGCGTTCCTTGCATTTTCTGAGCGCGACCCGCCAGGCGCGAGGTGCGGACGTGCCGGATGGCACGACTTCACGTCAGGCGCGCGGTGTCGGCTACGAAGTCGTGCCAATTGCCACGGTGCGCCCGAGCGTGCGGGTGTGTCGCGTCGTCGGTTGAAGGATTTTCACTGTCAGAGCAGCAATATCCTTCAACCGAAATCTGGGCCCCCCGCCCGGCGAGGGCCGACAGGCTCAACCAGCGTTGGGCATGGGGATGGGCAGGACCTCGCCACCGGACTTGGGCTCAACCTCGAAGGCGTTGTTGATGGCGGCGATGTACTGGTACTGCCCGATCGTCGCGGTGATCTCCACGACCCAGCGCGGACCGTGGCGCTCGATGAGGGCATCGAACATGTCCTGGGGGACCCGGTTGGTGCGCAGGAGCGTACGCGTGTAGTCGATGATCTCCTTCTCCTCGAGCGCCAGATCATCAGTGGACCGGTTCTCCCGGATGGCAACGATCGCGTCCTCGGACATGCCCTCGCGGCGGGCGATCTCGACGTGGGTCGCCCACTCATAGGAGGCATCCTTTTCGCGCGATGTCGACAGCAGCGCCAGCTCGCGCTCGATCATCGTGATGTCCGACCCGAGACGCACCTGCTTGCCGGCGCGGCAGACCTTCTCGGCGAGCCCGGGGGAGTGCAGGAGGATCCCGAACGGACCACCCACCCTATGCAGCGTGTCGAAGATGAAGTCGTATTCGACGTGCTGCTCGGTCGGGAGCTGGGACCTGTCGGTGAGGTGCTCGATCCGGGGCATGAATGTTCCTCCAGTCACGGCCGGCACAAAGCGGCCAGGGGTCGCTGATCGTCCCCTCGATCATCACCAGCACCCGCTCGCCCCACCCGTTCTATTCCGCCAACTGCGACGACCCGCCCTCACCGACGCTCGGAACCCGACAGTGGTCCCATGGGACTCATGGACGCCGCCGATTGGCAGCATGCGATCTTCCTCAACGGCTGGACCCGGCGCGAGGCCACGATCCCCGTGATCGAGAAGGCCACGGGAGCCATCCTCACGCACGTGGGCCAGGCCAGCGCCGCCGACGTCGACCAGGCGGTCCGGCTCGCAGCCGAGGCCCAGCGTGCCTGGGCCGCGAAGAGCTATCACGAGCGCGCCGCGGTCATGCATCGCGCGGCGGACCTCTTCGAGCAGTACGCCCCAGAGCTCGCGCAGTGGGCCATGCAGGAGGCCGGCGCCAACCGGATGACCGGCGACCGCCAGGGCCCGGCCGGCGCCGGGGAATGCCGCGAGGCCGCATCGCTGGCGGCGATGCCCTACGGCGAGGTACTCCGCTCGATGCAGCCCCGCCTCAGCTTCAGTCGCCGCCTCCCGGTCGGAGTGGTCGGCGTCATCGCACCGTTCAACGCACCGGTCGTCCTCGCCATCCGCGCCGTCGCCCCCGCCCTCGCGCTCGGCAATGCCGTCGTCCTCAAGCCCGACCCCCGCACGGCGGTCATTGGGGGCGCCGTCTTCGCGCGCATCTTCGAGGAAGCCGGCCTGCCGGCCAACGTCCTCCAGGTCCTGCCCGGTGGCGCCGACGTCGGCGCGGCGCTCGTCGACCACCCCAAGGTCCCGGTCATCGCGTTCACCGGTTCGACCCGTGCGGGCCGCGCGATCGCCGCAGCCGCCGCCCATCGCCTCAAGCGCGTCCACCTCGAACTCGGCGGCAACTCCGCGTTCATCGTCATGGACGATGTCGACATCGAATGGGCGGCCCAGCTCGGCGCCCGCGGCACGTTCACCCACGCGGGCCAGATCTGCATGGCCTCGGGCCGTCACCTCGTCCACGAGTCCGTCGCCGAGGCGTACGCCCAGGCGCTCGCCCGCATCGCCGGGGGCATGTCGGTCGGCGACCCGACCCAGGGTGCGGAGATCGGCCCGATCATCGACGAGGGGCAGCGGGACCAGATCGACTCGCTCGTCCGCCGCAGCGCCGACGCGGGCGCCGAGGTTCTCACCGGCGGCACGCACGAGGGGCTGCTCTATCGCCCCACCGTCCTGTTCCCGACACCGACGGACGCGCCCGCGTACGCCGAGGAGGTCTTCGGTCCGGTGGCCTCGATCGTGCCGTTCGCGACCGACGACGAGGCGGCGGCACTGGCGGCCGACTCCGAGTACGGCCTCTCCCTCGGCATCCTCACCACCGATGTCACCCGGGCCCTCGCTCTCGCCGAGCGCATCCCGTCCGGCGCGGTCCACATCAACGACCAGACCATCAACGACGAGCCCAATGTCCCGTTCGGGGGCGTGGGCGACTCCGGCAACGGTGCGCGCCACGGCGGCCACCACGCCAACCTGGAAGCGTTCACCGAGCTGCAGTGGGTGACCGTACGCCCTCCGAACGGACGCTGAGCCGCGTCCCTCTCAACCACCAAGAACGGAGATCCCCGTGGCCGACACCGACGTCCTGCTCACCGAGACCATCGGACGCGTACGCCTGCTGACCCTGAACCGACCGGACGTGCGCAATGCCCTGAGCCATCAGCTCAACGACGCGATCGTCGATGCGCTGATCGAGGCCGACCACGATCCCGAGATCTATGTCGTGGCGATCACCGGCACAGGCTCGGCGTTCTGCTCCGGTGCGGACCTCAAGGACGCGCGCGACATGGCCGCCGCGGGCAAGCCGCTCTATGGCCCGATCCTGTCGAGCAAGCGAAGCCTGTTCGAGGTGATGATCGATACGCGCAAGCCGACGGTGGCGATTATCAACGGCCCGGCCATGGCGGGCGGTTTCGAGCTGGTCCTGTCCTGCGACCTGCGGATCGCCGCCGACAACGCCGTGTTCGCTGTGCCGGAGGCCAAGCGCGGCCGCGGCGCGCACTATGCCTCGGTGATGCTCCCGCGCATGGTGCCGCCGGCGATCGCCATGGAATGGCTCTATTCGGGTCGCCGCATCTCCGTCACCGAGGCCGAGCGCTGGGGGCTGCTCAACAAGGTGGTCCCCGCGGCCGAGCTCCGCGATCGCTCGCTCGAATTCCTGGAGCAGATCACCAGTTCCGCACCACTGTCGCTGCAGCGCCTGCGCCTGACCTATCGCAAGACCGCCGACCTGCCGCCCCACAGCGCGATCCACCTCGATCACGGGCCGAACGTCTATCTGTCCGAGGACCAGAAGGAAGGCACGCTCGCGTTCCTCGAGAAGCGTGAGCCGCGCTGGCAGGGTCGCTGACGCCCCGGCGTACGCCCGCGACGACCTCCCAGGAAACGGTCGAAAGCAGAGTTCCGGCAAGGAATTCGTGCCACATGGTGGCCCTTTCGGCCGTTCTTCCAATTGCTGCGATGACGCCTGAACTGTGAGTCCCCGCCCGGAAAACTGGCCGGCAAGACCGACTTCGTCGACGACGGTCAGCCCGTCGGAAGAGGACTCACGATGACCACTGTTCTTGCTGCGAACGCAGCACCGCAGGCGCTGGCGGCGCATTTCGACGCCACGGTGCTGCCCGCCCCGGCCGCCACGTTCGCCGAAGCCCGAGCTGCCCTGACCGGGCCCGCCCCCGAGGTCTATCTCGGCGGCCTCGTCGACCGCGCCGATGTCTCCCTGCTCGAGCTCGACGAGACGGCCTGGAATGCCCTCCGCGCCGAGCTCAAGGAGCGCGCCGCCGAGGTATCCGCCGTCGCCAGCGTCATGCAGGACGCCGGTCGGGGTCGCCTGCTGCTGTTCCTCCCCGCCGACACGTTCGTCTCGCCGTCGGCGAGCCGCGCCATGCTCGGCGGGCTCACGCTGAGCCTGGCCAACGTCGTCAATCTGGGCTCGGAGGGCGGCGTGGTCGCCGCTGCGCCGATCGCCGTGTCGGCCACCGAGCCGCCGGCCGACAGCGCGCTCATTGCCCTCGCGGCTCATCTCTCCGCATGCGATCCGGGGGAGATTCTCGGTCGGGTGTTCGAGATCGCCGGCAGCGAGATCCGCGTACGCCGCATCCCGCTCGAGATCGCCAACCCCAACATGGTCGTCCGCCTGCGCGGCGACGAGTCCGATGCCCGCACCGTCGCCGCTGTGCTCGGCGCCAACTGAGCTTCAGGAGCAACCATGACCAACCTTGACCTCACCGGCCTGCGCGTCGTCGTCACCGGCGGTGGCCGCGGCCTGGGCCGCGAGATCTGCTTGGGCTTCGCTGCGGCCGGCGCGAACCTCGTCATCAACGACATCTTCGTCGACGAGAACGGCGTGGCTGCCGCCGAACAGCTCGCCTCCGACATCACCGAATCCGGCGGGACGGCGTACGCCTCCGACCGCAACATCGCCACCTACGCCGGCGGCACCGGACTCATCGACGATGCGATCGAGCAGCTCGGCGGCGTCGAGGTCCTCATCACGATGGCCGGCAACTTCTCCCCGAAGCGCTTCGCCGAGGCGGGCGACGAGGAATGGGACAGCCTGTCAGCGGTCCACCTCACCGGCCACGTGTCGACCCATCGCGCCGCCGCGCGCTGGATGATCGACAACCAGGTCGCCGGCCGGCTGATCACGGTCGCGTCGCGCGGTGCGCTGTTCGGGCGCGAGGTGGCGTACGCCGGGGTGAAGGCCGCTGTCCTCGGCCTCACCACGTCGATGTCGGTCGACCTCGCCGAGCACTGCATCACGGCCAACAGCGTCCTGCCCAGCGCGGAGACCCAGCTCTTCGCGATCCCGGCCGAGATGCGCCGCTTCGGCGGGATGCCCTTGTCGGAGTCGCTCGACCCGCAGCGCGTGGTGTCGCTGTGCCACTACCTCGCGTCGCCCGCGGCCGACCGGGTGACCGGCCAGTTCTTCTATGTCGCCGGTGACGATGTCTGCCTCTATGAGCTGCCGTTCGTCGAGCGCAACCGCACCACGTTCTGCCGTTCGGTCGGGGGCTGGTCCGCTGCCGATCTCGCGACCCTGACCGACCAGCTCGCCGCCACGGGAGGCAACCGATGAAGCACTACGACCAGCTGTCCGCCAACTTCATCAACGGCGAATGGGTCGAATCGGCCGGCACCGAGAGCATCGCCGTCATCAACCCGGCGACGGGCGAGGAGTTCGGGCACTTCATCGAGAGCACGCCCGAGGAAGTCGCCCAGTCGCTTGCCGCCGCCCGCGCGGCCCAGCCCGCCTGGGGTGCCGCGCCGCTCGAGGACCGCATCACGGTCATCGAGAACTTCGCGACGCTCGTCGAGGCCAACATGGAGGAGCTGGCGCGCATGCGCACGTCGGCGCTGGGCGCGCCGTTCGCGTCCTCGCTGACCCTCAGCAACTCCCTCGACCTCCTGCGCATGTATGTCGAGTCCGTCCGCAAGGTCGAGTTCCGCCAGGTGCGCTCCGACAGCTTCGGCACCGCCATCGTCGAGCGCCGTCCTGTTGGCGTGGTCGCCGGCATCGTGCCGTGGAACGTGCCCGTCCGCAACGAGATCAAGAAGCTCATCCCCGCGTTGATCACCGGCAATGCCGTGGTGTTGAAGGCGTCGCCGCAGTCGCCGTTCGTCGGCGCTGCGCTGGTGGACCTGCTCACCGAAGCCGGCGTACCCGCCGGTGTCGTCGGCCTCGTCTCCGGTGGCGCCAAGGTCGGCGAGGCCATGGTCACCGATCCGAACACCGACAAGATCGCGTTCACCGGCAGCACCGCCGCTGGCCGTCGCATCGCCGAGCTGGCCGGCCCGTTGCTCAAGCGCGTCCAGCTCGAACTGGGCGGCAAGTCCGCGGCGATCGTCCTGCCCGACGCCGATCTGCAGACGGTGGTCGACTCGATGATGATTTTCGGGTACGCCAACAGCGGCCAGATCTGCGCCTCCCTGTCGCGCCTGATCCTCCCCGAGGAGCGGCACGACGAGATCGTGGAGGCGCTCAAGGAGCGGATCGCGGCGTTCCGTCCGGGTGATCCGTACGACTCGAACGCGAACCTGGGCCCGGTCATCTCGAGCCACCATCGCGACTGGGTCGATCAGCTGGTCAAGGACACCGTCGCCGCCGGTGCGACGGCCGAGACCGGTGGGGCGCCCGCGCTCGATGCGGGGCCGGGCTGGTTCTATCAGCCGACGCTCCTCACCGGCGTACGCCCGGGGATGCGCTCGTTCGACGAGGAGATCTTCGGTCCGGTCCTGAGCGTGATCAGGTACGCAGGCGAGGACGAGGCGGTCGAGATCGCCAACAACTCCGAATACGGGCTGCACGGTGCGGTGTTCGGCGCCGACGCGGCTGAGGCGTACCGGGTCGGGCGGCGGATCCACACCGGCACTCTCGCGGTGAACAGCTTCGACGTGCCGCTGAGCGCGCCGTTCGGCGGCGTGAAGTGCAGCGGCCTGGGCCGGGAGAACGGCGTCGAGGGGTTCGACGAATACCTCGAATACCACACCTACAAGTTCCCGAACGAGGAGACTGCCCGGGCCGTTGTGCACATCTGATTGGGTGGACACAAGCACATCCGAGCCAAGGGAGAATGCTGTGAGTGGACCGATCAGGGTGCTGCACCATCTGGGCAGCGGCGGGGACGCCGCCGCGATCGTGCAGGTGACGCAGGCTGTGCGGGAGGCCGATGGTTGCCTCGAGAGCGAGGCCTATCGCGGGGTGTCCAACGGTGAGGTGGTCGTCGTCGAGCTGTGGGCCGACGAGGTCGCGTTCAGCCGCAACTGGGCGGAGCGGTTCCGCGCGGCCGACCGGGATGTGGTGTGCGCGCAGGTGTCGGGTGGGGAGCTCGCGAGTGATATCGCGCCCCATCGCACCTTCCGCCGCGACGTCATCTGGATCGACAACGCCGCGTCCGCCGAGTCGACCGTGGTGTGGCCGAGCCACGGTCCCGTGCGCGTGATCGTCATGGCCACCCATGGGGAGCCCGATCTGGGGGCCGCTGACTTCCTGGTCGATGAGGCGGCGACGCGGCGGGAACCCGGCCTGCAGGCGTACTCCTGGGGCCAGAGCCTCGAGCATGCCCACCACTTCTGCCTCACCGAGCTGTGGGACGACCAGGCGATCTATGACGCCCACTGGAACTTGCGCATCAAGGTCGCGCGGGGCCAGGAGGAGCACGGCGAGACCCCGGCCGCGCGCCCACCGGTGGAGCGAAGCCAGGGCGCGAATGGCGTCGAGTTCTATCGCTATGTCGGCTTCCGGCATCAGTACGACCGCTGGCTCCCCGTCGGCCTGGAGAACTGGTCGGAGACCATCACCTGGAGCGCCTGACCTGCAGGAATTCGGGGCCCGGACGTGCGCGTTGGCGTACGCCCGGGCCCCGGATTTTTCGGCCAGTGCGAGGGCGTCGGTCTCGGGGCGGGAAGTTGCCTAGCGTGGAGGAAATCCCCGAGTCCGAAACGGAGGCCGGCGTGGCGACGATGCCGATCACCGCCCGGCGGACGGCACCGAGCGTCGACGTGTGCCGTGAGCTGGAGCAGTTCCTGTTCGAAGAGGCCGACCTGCTGGACACCTGGCAGTTCGATGCGTGGTTGACGATGCTCGCTGACGACATCCACTATTGGGCGCCCGTGCGCGAGAACCTCTTCCACCGCCAGCGCAAGAACGAGATGGCCGCGCCCGGTGGATCGGCGCATTTCGACGAGACCCGGGAGCACCTCGCCGAGCGGGTGGACCGACTCAAGACGCATCAGGCCTGGGCCGAGGAGCCCGCCTCCCGCACGCGCCATCTGGTCACCAATATCCGCGTGTTCGAGACCGACAACCCCGATGAGTTCGAGGTCGAATCGAGTTTCTATGTGTTCCGGACGCGCAGTGAGCGCGACTTCGATTCGGTCGTCGGCAAGCGTTTCGATGTGATCCGCCGGGTCGACGATTCGGCGTACGGATTTCAGCTGGCCCGCCGGAAAATCGTGTTCGACATGGCGATGTTGCTCGTCAAGAACCTGAGCCTGTTCTACTGAGGAGAAACCATGGATGTCAGCGACTGGGTCGATGCCCGGAACGGGTTCATTCGCGGTGAGATCTTCACCAGCGAAGAGGTCTATCAGGCCGAGCTCAAGAACGTCTTTGCGCGCTCGTGGGTTTTTCTCGCCCATGACTCGATGTTGAAAAAAGCGGGCGATTTCATCCAGAACTACATCGGCGAGGACCCCGTGGTCGTGGTTCGGCAGGCCGACGGCAGCGTGAAGGCCTGGCTCAACCAGTGCCGCCACCGGGGCATGAGGATCTGTCGCGCCGACCGGGGCAATACGCGCTATTTCATGTGTTCGTTCCACGGCTGGGTCTATGACCGCGAGGGCTCGCTCGTGCAGGTGCCGCACGAGGAGGAGGCGTACGCCCCCGAGACCTTCGACAAGGCCGACTACGGCCCGCGCCAGGTTCCGCGGCTGCACAACTACAAGGGCTTCTGGTTCGGCAACTGGGACGAGACCGCACCCGATTTCGAGGACTACATCGGGGATTTCAAATACATCCTCGACAGTCACATCGACCGGCACGAAGGCGGGCTCGAGGTCGTCGGACAGCATCGCTGGATCATTCCGGCCAACTGGAAATACAACGCCGAACAGCCCTCCAACGACTCCTATCACGCAGAGACATCGCACGCCTCCGCGCTGACGGTGCTCGAACGCTCGCGCAAGAAGCGCCGCGAGGAAAAGGGCGAGCCCGACAATCGGGTGTCGATGGCCACCCGGGCAGCGGCGGCGCGCGGCAAGCAATTCAGCGGTGGTTTCGGGCACGGTGCCGGTTGGCACGAAATGCCCGAGGGCGCGATGCGTTATCAGGCCGAATTGCCGGCGACGATGGAATGGGAGGACAGCGTTCGCGACAAGGTCGAGGAGCGACTCGATCCCTATCGGAACGCCAACCGTAGCCACGCGAACCTGTTTCCGAACTTCATGATGCTCGCCAACGGCACGATGCGCGTGACCCACCCGCGCGGGCCGAACGAGATGGAGATCTGGGCGTGGACCTTCGCCCCGGCCGAGGCGCCGGACGAGGTCAAGGAGGAGATCCGCGTCAACGTGCTGCGTACCTTCAGCGCCGCGGGCATGTTCGAACAGGACGATGCCGAGAACTGGCTCGAGGAGCAGCGCATCTTCCGCGGCTACATGGCGCGCCAGGACCCGCTGGTCTACACCATGCGCATCGGCGACGCCCGGCGCGGACTCGGCGGAGTGCCCGGCATCATCGCCCCGAGCGTGTACGCCGATGAGGGCGCCCGCGGCATGTATCACCACTGGGCCGAACTGATGTCCGGCGACAGCTGGGACGACATCGCCCGCCGCAATGCCGAACGTCTCGCGCAGGTGCCGCACGCTGAAGCCGACAACAGCCAGGAGATCTGATCATGCTGAACCAGCACACCCTGCACAGCGTGGGCGTGACGGTCCGCGATCTCGAGAAGACCATGGCCAAGATCGGTCAGGTCTTCGGCATCGATGACTGGGAGGTCGCCGAGGTCGGCCGCGACCGGATCAGCGATGCCGTGAGCCGCGGTCGGCAGATCGCCGGTGGCGCGTACCGCACGGCCACGGGCACCACCACCCTCCGCTCCGATCTCGTCGGAGGCCGGGAAGCGCGCAACAAGTTCCCCTACCGCACCGTCACCTTCGAACTCGTCCAGCCGCTCAAGGGGGAGAGCCCGTTCCAGGAGTTCCTCGCCACCCGCGGCCAGGGCGTTTCGCACGTGGTCTTCAACGAAGGCCCCGAGGACTCCGCGACCGTGGCCGCTCACCTCGCTGCCCAGGGCGTACCCACCCTCGCCGCCTTCACTGTCGACGGCGAGCGGCGGGTCTTCCATGACACGCGCGCGTCGCTGGGCGGCTTCTTCGTGGAGGTACGCCCGGCGGGCGCCCGCACGAAGGGTGAGGCCGTCAACGTGTCCGGGGCGTACGAGCGCCCTGACGGTGTCGAACCCTTCCCCGTGATCGGGGTCTCGCACTTCGGCGTGGTGATCGACGACCTCATGGCGACCCTGCCCGAATATCACCGCCTGCTCGGCTGTGCCGACTTCCCCATCAAGAACTGGACCGCCTGCCTCGGCAGTCTCGATGCGCCGTACTTCCGCGACGAGAAGGTCGATCACGCCTACTTCACCGGCATGGGCACCTGTGGTGATTTCCAGTTCGAGATCATCCAGCCGACTTTTGGGCCCAGTGACTACAACGTCGGTTTCCGCGATGTGAAGGGTGGGCCGGGTGTCCACCACATGTTGCTCTATGTGACCGCTTCCGGCACCGAGTGGGACAAGACGGTCAAGGACATGGCCGACCTGGGCCATCACCAGCACATGGGCTCCGACCTGCGGGGCGGGGCCGCGGAGTTCTGCTATTTCGACACCGCGAAGGATGTCGGCTTCGTGGTCGAGAGCGTCTACGGCGGCAAACCGGACCCAGTCCCCGCCGAGCAACACCTGGCTGATCCCGAGATCTTCGAGGTGGACTTCAACGACCTGATCAACGCCGACTGAGCCGGGATCTCGGCGGGTACGCCGGCTTTGGTTGAGTCGGGTGACTCCAGCCCGATCCCCCTCCCGCCCAAGCAGTCTCACGATCACGCTGCGGTCCGTGCCCCACGGTCCGGTGGCTGAGTGATCGTTCGACGGCCAGTCCCATCCACGGTCGGGAGGGGGATCGGGCATTCCGTCACCTTGGTGCCCGGGTTGCGTTCGGTTCCTCTCTGTCTCTCTGCTTTGGGCGACACGCCAGGAAGCCGCCCGGTGATGTGCCCTGTGGCACGACTTCCAAGCAGGCGCGCGGTGTCGCTGACGAAGTCGTGCCATATGCCACGGCGCACTCAATCAGTCGGGTGTGTTGAGGCTTGGGCGACGGGTTGGCAGATTGGGTTGAAGGATTGTGGTCGTGGGAGCAGCAAAAATCCTTCAGCCGAAACCTGATTTTCTGCCAACGGGGGCCCTCCGGGCCGAGCCCACCGGCGACACCGCAGAAAGGACCGTCAGTGGTCCTCGTCGAAGGAGTCGTCGTACGGATCGTCGAGACGATCGAGGGACAGGCGCCCCCTGGCCAGGGAGAACAACCCCCAGACCAGGAGCAGGCACACCCCGGCGCCGACCATGACGACGCGGGGGCCGACCCAGTCGGAGAGGACGCCGGTGACGAAGGCGCCCAGGGGGTACGCCAGCTGGTAGGCCATGATGCGGATGGCCATGACGCGCCCACGGAACTGCTGCGCCACGATCAGCTGGATGGCCGTGTTGGAGCTGGAGATCGCGGCGAGGAAGCCGAAGCCGATCAGCACGAGACAGCCGACGGAGAACACCCAGTTGGGGGAGAAACCGAAGCCCACGAGGCCGACCCCGATGAGCACCAGGCCGATCTTGACCACCCCGGCGCGCGTACGGATCATCGACCCCGCCACCAGCGGCAGACCGATCAGCGACCCCAGGCCCATCGCCGCGTTCATCAGGCCCAGCGGCAGGGGGCCGACGTTGAACACCGAGCCCGCGAACACGACCGTGAACTGCAGGATCGGGTTCACCAGGAAGCTGACCGCGGTGGCGAGCACAACGGCGACGATGATCCCCGGCTGTGTCTTCAGATAGCGCACCGCCTGCATGAAGTTGCCCGGCTTGGCTGTGACGCCGTGCGCGCGGCGGTTGGGGATCATGATGAGGGCGACGAGTACGCCCACGAACGACAGCGCATTGAGCCCGAACGAGCTCGCCGGGCCGAGGATGCCGATGACCGCACCGGCGATGGCCGGGCCGATCGAGCGCGCCGAGTTGAACTGCACCGAGTTGAGCGTGACCGCCGACCGGAGGTCCTCGCGCGGCACCAGGTCGTGGACGAACGACTGCCACGACGGTGTGTTCAGCCCCTGGAAGATGCCCTGGATGAGGACCATGCCGATGAGCATTTCGGGCGTACGCCAGCCGAACAGCCACGCGAGCCAGAGCGCCACGGCCGCCGCAGCCAGACCGCCCTGGGTGAACAGCAGGACGATCCGGCGCTCGAACCGGTCGGCGAGCCACCCCGCCACCGGGCCCAGCAGGAACGACGGCAGGAACTGGGCGACGCTCGCGAAGGACGTCCACATCGCCGAACCGGTGAGCTGGAACAGCACGAAGGGAACGGTCAGGTTGGACAGCCAGACCCCGATGTTCGACACCAGAGCACCGCTCCAGAAGAGCGTGAAGTCCCGGTGGGCGAATGCCCTGAGGGAGGCCGGCAACCGTCGGGGTTCCTTCGTCAACGTGTTCCTTTCAGGGCCTGGGGTCCAGGGCTTTGTCAATCCTCCGGATCAGGTGCGTGCCGGTCGGGCGGACCGCCCCCGGACCACAGAACCTCGCCCGGAGGATCGGCGGGGCGGCCACGATCGTCCGGGCGAGGTCGGTTCGGTGCGGGTCGGTCCCGCGGATCTCAGTCGGCAACCGGCTCGGGCATCACATGGGCCCCGGCCTCGAGGGGGTGATGACAGGCGACCAGGTGATCCGGTTCCAGTTCCACGAGTTCGGGCCGGTCACTGAGGCAGACCTCGGTCGCGGCGGGGCAGCGGGGAGCGAACGGGCAGCCGAGACCGGCGGAGGCCTTGGCCGAGATCTCACTCGCCACTCGCTGCGGCTCCCGCTCGATACCCGGCTGGGGCACCGACGACAGCAGCAGGTTGGTGTAGTGGTGCTTCGGCCTGGCGTACAACGCCGTGGAGCTGGCGAGCTCGCAGATGCGACCGAGATACATCACCGCGACGCGGTCGGAGACGTTGTTGACCACGGCCAGGTCGTGGGAGATGAAGACCATCGACAGGTCGTATTCGGCCTTCATCTTCTCCAGCAGGTTCAGCACCTGCGCCTGGACCGACACGTCGAGCGCCGACACGGGCTCGTCACAGATCAACACCTCGGGCCGCTGCACGATCGCGCGGGCGATCGAAATGCGCTGGCACTGGCCGCCGGACAGCTGATGCGGGCGGCGCTTGGCCATGGCCTCGTCGACACCCACCTCGGACAGAGCCCGGAGAGCGGAGTCCATCGGATGGGGATCGTTCATGAGCCGCAGGGGCTCGGCCACGATCTGCTGTGCCGTCCGGCGCGGGTTCAGCGACGAGATCGGGTCCTGGAAGATCAGCTGCATCTCGCGGCGGCTGGCCTTGAGCTGGCTGTGGCTGAACTTCGTGACGTCCCGGCCGTTGAGCAGCACCTCGCCCGCTGTGGGCGGGGGCAGCTGCACCAGCGACTTCCCGGTTGACGACTTGCCGCAGCCCGACTCGCCCACGAGCCCGAGCGTCTCACCCTTGCGCAGCGCGAACGACACCTGGTCGACCGCGCGGACGGGCTTCTTGCCGAACGAGCTGTATTCCACGACGAGGTTGTTGACCTCGAGGATGGGCTCTGCGTCGGACCCGCGCTGCGGCGACGGGTGCTGCAGGGTCTGATCACTCATGGGGCACCTCTTCGTGCTGGGCGAGTTCGGGGACAGGAATATCGATGGCGCCGGCATCCAGTTCGGAGACCGTGTGCTGACCCGCGGTGTAGGGGTGGTGGCAGGCCAGGCGCCGATCGCCGCGGAGGATCAGCTCGGGGCGCACGTGCTCGCAGTCGTCCTGCTTGGCGGGGCAGCGGCTGGCGAACGAGCAGCCCTTCGGCAGGGCGTACAGCTGCGGCGGCCGACCGAGGATAGTCCGCAGCACGGTGTGCGGCGGGTTGTCCAGCAGCGGGCGCGCCTCCTCGAGCATCGCGGTGTAGTGGTGCGACGGACTGACGAAGATCTCCCTCGCATCGCCCGATTCGACGATGCGGCCGGCGTACATCACCGACACCCGGTCGCACCGCTCGGCGATCAGGCTCAGGTCGTGCGACACGAGCAGGATCGCGAGCTCGCGGTCGACCCGCAGCTGATCGAACAGGTCGAGGATCTGTGCCTGGACCGTCACGTCGAGCGCCGTGGTGGGCTCGTCGGCGATCAGGACCTGCGGGTCACACGACAGTGCGATGGCGATCATGATGCGCTGGCGCTGACCACCGGAGAAGTGCAGCGGATATTCGTCGAGACGTTCCTTGGGGCGGGGGATGCCCACCTGGTCGAGCAGCTCGACCGCGCGCTTCCGGGCGTCGGACTTGCTGATGCCCAGATGCTGCATCATCGGCAGGGCGAGCTGCTGGCCGACCTTCATGACCGGGCTGAGCGCGGTCATCGGGTCCTGGAAGACCATGGAGATCTCGTTGCCCCGGATCTCCGAGCGCAGGGTGTCCTCGGGGGCCCCCAGGATCTCCTTGCCGCGATAGCGGATGGATCCGGTGCGACGGTGGATGTTGCGCTCGGGGTGGAGCCCGAGGACCGTACGCGCGGTGACCGACTTGCCGGACCCGGACTCGCCCACGAGGCCGTGGACCTGGCCGGGGGCCAGCGAGAGGTTGACCCCGTTGACGACCTCGGCCACGCCGTGGGGCGTATCGAAGTGGAGCGTGAGGTCCTCGATATCGAGAAGATTGGTGCTCACAGCGCGGCCTCCTTGATGTCGAAGCGCTTGCCGAAGTACTCCGCGAGGAAGTTCAGCGCCAGCAGGGTGATGAACATGACGAGCGCCGGCAGCAGGACGATGTGCGGGGCGGTGCTCAGTTCGGCGCGGCCGCTACCCATCATGGAGCCCCACGACGAGGCGGGCGGGGGTACGCCCAGGCCGAGGAAGCTCAGGCTGGCCTCCGCGACGATGGCAACGGCGACCAACACCATGGCGTACGAGATGACCGGCACAACCACGTTGGGCAGGATCTCCCGGATCAGGATGCGCACGTGGCCCATGCCCATGCCACGCGCAGCGGTGACGAAGTCGCGGTTGGCGAACAGCATCGTCGCCGAGCGGGCGACGCGCGCCATGGCGGGGGACATGACCAGGCCGATGCCGATGATGATCGTCAGCAGGCCGGGGCCCATGAACACACCGAGGGCGATCAGGGCCACGAGGGCGGGGAACGCCAGCAGGATGTCGATGAAGGCACTGATGACCCGGTTGACGATGCCGCCGAAGTAGCCGGCGATCAGGCCGAGGAGCGTGCCCACGCCGGTGGCGACGGCCACCGCGGCCACACCGACGGTGAGCGAGACCCGGGCGCCGACGATGAGCCGGGCCAGGATGTCGCGGCCGATCTCGTCGGTGCCGAGGATATGGGCCGGGTGTCCGGGCGGGGCCATGATCGCCCGGTAGTCGGTCCGGGTCGGATCCGGCAGCGGCAGGAACGGCTGGACGATGATGAGTGCCAGCAGCACCAGGAGCCAGACGGCCGAGATCAGGACGGGAACAGGGTGCGCGAGCCAGCGCTTGCGGTTCTGCGAAGGAGTGACGGCGGCCGCCGCCATGGGTGCGGCTGCGGGATCCGGCGTGGTCGTTGGTGTCGTCGTCATGATTGCACCCGGGGATCGAGGTAGGTGTACAGGAGGTCGACCAGGAAGTTGGCCAGGACATAACCGCACGCGATGAAGAGGATGATCCCCTGCACGAGCACGTAGTCACGGGTGTTGATGGCGGTGTAGAGCAGCGTGCCCACACCCGGCAGGCCCGAGATGAGCTCGATGATGATCGTGCCGCCGAGCAGGGTGCCGATGTTGACGCCGACGACGGTGATGAGGGTCGGCAGCGACGGCTTCAGGGTGTAGCGGAAGAGGATGTCGAGCGGCTTGATGCCCTGGGCGCGGGCCATGAGGATGAAGTCCTCCTGGAGCGTCCGGATGACCTCGTTGCGCAACACACGCGTATACAGCGGGATCAGGGCTGTCGACAACGCCACCACTGGAATCACCATTGATTTCAGGTTGCCGCTGATGCTTTCCGACAGCGGGACGAAGCCGAGTGCCGGCAACCAGCGCAGCATGACCGCGAAGACCACGATCATCACGAGGGCGACGACGAAGTTGGGGATCGACTGCAGACCGAAGGCGAAGAACGCGGTGGCGCGGTCGAAGGGGGTGTCGCGCTTCTGGGCCGCGAACACGGCGAGCGGGATGGCGATCACGAGGGAGACGACCTCGGCGAGGATCAGCAGCTCGAGCGTGACCGGGAGCCGGTCGGCGATCGAGGCGACCACGGTCTCACCCGTGCGGTAGGACACGCCCAGATCGCCGGTGATGGCATTGCCGAGCCATTCGACGTAACGCACGAAGAACGGCTGGTCGAGGCCGAGCTGGGCGCGGATCTCGTCGACGGCGGTGGGAGAGGGGTTGGAGCTCGAGGCAACGATGACCTCGGCGGTGTCTCCGGGCAGCAGGTCGAGCAGCAGATAGACCAGGAAGCTGACACCCAGGAGCACCATGAGGAGGTGGGCCGCCCTCATGGCGGACAGACGCAATTTCTTCACGGGACGGGGCCCTTTGCGGTAGGGGGGTTGTCGTAGCAGGACAGTACGGACCGGCGTTGGCCCGTGGACGGCTCTTTCCATTGGGTGATAGCCGCCATCGGCCGCTCCCCACCGGGTGGAAAAACGGCTCGAAAACGTGGGGAAGTCAGGGTGTGGGTGACCGTGGCTCCGCGCCGGATGACCAGCCCGGAGCCACGGTCAGGGGTGGGTCACCGACGGATCAGGTGGTCCACAGTTCGCGATAGTCGGGGTCGGCCAGGCCGGTCCGGAAACCGGGGAAGTTACCGACCTTGGGCCCGACGTACATGCCCTGACGGTGGGCGCTGAGGGGCACGACGGGAACCCACTGGGCGAACCGCTGCTGCAGTTCGTTGTAGATCTCGACCTTGCGTTCCTGGCCGGCGGTGGTCTGGAGCTCGTCGAGGAGCCTGTCGACCTCGGGATCACCGGCGCCGCCGGAGTTGCCGCGGGAGCCGCTGTGCCACAGCGTGCGCAGGGAGTGGTCGACCTCGGCGCGCACCTCGACGAAGCGGAGCTGCACGTCGAAGTTGCCCGACAGGGCCTCGGTGACCTGGGTCGGCTGATCCGCGGTCCGCAGGGTGACGTTGATGCCCGCATCGGTGAGCATCTGCTGCACGATCTGGCCCTGCTTCTGGAAGTCGGGGTTGGCGATCATGCTCATGGTGAAGTCGACCGGCTTGCCCTCGGCCCGGAGCGCCTCGATCGTTGCCTTGGCCTCTTCCGGGTTGTAGGTCGGCCAGCCGGAGTCGGCCAGGTAGTAGGGGTTGGACGGCGGGAACATGCCGTCCATCGGGGTGTTCAGCCCATCGAACACCGCGTCGTTGAGCGCCTCGTTGTCGATCGACTGCGCGATGGCCTTGCGGAAGCGCTCGTCATCGAACGGCGCCTTGCGGAGGTTCATCAGCAGCGTGTAGTAGGTCCCGTCCGGCTGATAGAGCGACACCAGGCCCTGATCGGTGGCCGAGCGCAGGTCGGTGCCGGTCTGGGTCTGAGCCATGTCGAGCGTGCCGGCGACGACCGCGGAGAGGCGGGCGTTGCTGTCGGCGGCGGGCACGAACCGCAGCTCGTCGAGGTGGGGCTTGCCCGGGATGCGATAGTGCGGGTTCTTCTTCATCACGATCTCGCCACCGGGGGTGAACTCCGTCACCATGAACGGGCCCGCTCCGACCGGGCGTACGCCGAACTGCGCGCCCTCCTTGTCCACCGCGGCGGGGGAGGAGATCATGCCGGCGGAGAGTACGCCGGACGGCACGAGCACCTTCGGGAAGTTGGCGTTCGCCTCCTTGAGGACGAAGCGTACGGTCTCGGGATCCTCCGCCGTCATCGACTCGATCGCGCGGATATCACCGGCGGACCGGGTGAGGGAGCGCTCGCCGGCGACCCGCTCGAGGCTGTGCACGACGGCCTCGGCGTTGAAGTCGGTGCCGTCGGAGAACTTGACTCCGGTGGGCAGCTTCATGACCCAGGTCTTGCCGTCGTCGGTGGTTTCGATGCTCTTGGCGAGTTCGGGGGTGACATTGCCCTTCTCGTCATAGACGAACAGGGAGTCATAGATCGCCCGCATGACGCTGGCCTGCGACGAGACGACGCCGGCCGGGTCGAGCGACTCGGCGGCGGTCATGGTGCCGATGCTCAGGCTGCCCCCGTCCTTGGCGGGATTGCGGTTGAGTGACTGGGTGCCGTCCTCGGCGGCGACGACGCCCTCGGCGACCGGCGGCCTGTAATCCCGGCCTCTCGGCTGGTCGTCGCCCGTGGTGCCACCACCTCCGCCGCACCCGGCCAGGCCGAGCACCGCTGCGGTGACAAGGGCTGCCACGCGATACCTGCGCGCCATCGCGCACTCCTTCCATAGCTTCTTATGACTCTTCAAGGCTCGCAGCGGGCGCGTCCGCACAGGGCCTAGCTATCACTGACTGGAAGGCAGAACCGGGTTCCTTCGGACAACAGAAAACCGGGCCGATCGCACGTGGCGATCGGCCCGGTTGTCAGCGGGACGGCTCGGATCAGGAGGTCCAGAGCTCGCGATAATCGGGATCGGCCATGCCCGGGCGGAAGCCGGGGAAGTTGCCGACCTTCGGTCCCACATACCAGCCCTGGCGATGCGCGTTGAGCGGGACGATCGGAACCCATTCGGCGAAGCGAGTCTGCAGTTCGTCATAGATCTCGGCCTTGCGCGCCTGGCCGGCCGTGGTCTGGAGCTCGTCGAGGAGCTTGTCGATCTCGGGGTCACCCGCGCCACCGGAGTTGCCACGGGAGGTGCTGTAGTACAGCGTCCGCAGCGACTGGTCGATCTCGGCCCGGACCTCCACGAAGCGGATCTGGACATCGAAGTTGCCCGACAGCGCCTCGGTCACCATGGTCGGCTGATCGGCCGTCCGCAGCTGCACGTCGAGGCCGGCATCGGCCAGCATCTGCTGCACGATCTGGGCCTGCTTCTGGATTTCCGGCTGAGCGGTGGTGGTGATGGTCATGCTGACCGGCTTGCCGGCCGCCTTCAGTTCCTCCACGGCGGCCCTGGCCTCGTCGACGTTGTACGCCGGCCAGCCGGAGTCAGCCTTGTAGTAGGGGTTCGAAGGCGGGAACATGCCGTCCATCGGGGTGTTCAGCCCGTCGAACACCGCATCGTTGAGTGCCTCGTTGTCGATCGCCTGGACGACGGCCTTGCGGAACTTCGGATCGCTGAACGGCTCCTTCTTCAGGTTGAACAGCACGTTGTAGTAGGTGCCGTCCGGCTGATAGAGCGAGGTCAGGCCCTGATCGGTGGCCTGGCGCAGGTCGGTGCCGCTCTGGGTGGCGCCCATGTCGAGAGTGCCGGCGACGACTGCGGAGAGCCGGGCGTTGTTGTCGGTGGCCGGAACGAACTTCAGCTCGTCGAGGTGGGGCTTGCCAGGGATGCGGTAGTGCGGGTTCTTCTCCATGACGATCTCGCCACCAGGGGTGAACGACTTGACCATGAACGGGCCGGTTCCCACGGGCCGAATGCCGAACTGCGCGCCTTCCTTCTCCACCGCGGTGGGAGAGGAGATCATGCCGGCGGAGAGTACGCCGGCCGGGACCAGCACCTTCGGGAAGCTCGCGTTGGGAGCCTTGAGGACGAACCGCACGGTGTCAGCACCCTCGGCGGTCATCGACTCCACGGCGCGGATGTCGCCGGCGGAGCGAGCGAGGGACTGCGGGCCGGCGACGCGCGTGAGGCTGTGCACCACGGCTTCGGCGTTGAAGTCGGTGCCGTCGGAGAATTTCACTCCGGTCGGCAGCTTCATGACCCAGGTCTTCCCATCGTCATCGGTCTCGATGCTCTCGGCCAGGTTGGGCTGGACTTCGCCCTTCTCGTCATAGACGAACAGCGGGTCATAGATCGCCCGCATCACGCCGGCCTGACCCGAGACGACACCCGCCGGATCGAGGGACTCCGCAGCGGTCATGAGGCCGATGCTCAGGCTGCCGCCGTCCTTGGCAGGGTTGCGCTCCAGCGTCTGTGAGCCGTCCTCGCGGACTTCGACGCCCTGCGCCACCGGCGGCTTGTAATCCCGGCCCCGGGGCTGATCCTGGCCACCCGTGCCACTGCCGCCCCCGCCGCCACAGCCGGCGAGGCCGATAACCGCAGCGGTGACGAGCGCCGCCAGGCGATATTTGCGCGCCATTGCGCACCCCTTCCATTGGTTTCTTGCTGTTCGGGACCGTCTCCGGGTCCGTCGTTTCGGTGGTCCGATTGATCAAGGCTGGCACCGGGGGCCGGGGTTGGCGAAGCCTGCTATCACTCATCGGAAGAACTGTCACGCGGGTCGTTCCGGAGCTCGTGGCCCGCCCGGAGAAGCGGAGCAGCCCCTGCCGCGAACGGCAGGGGCTGGGGGCGGACCGGACGAGGCGGAAAATCAGGCGCCGAGCACGAAGGACGCCACCTCGCGGTTGAACTCCTTGGGATGCTCGACCTGGGCCCAGTGGCCGCAGCGGTTGATGAGCAGGATGCGCGAATCCGGGATGGTCGCGCAGAGATAGAGGCTGTTCTCATAGTGCACGACGCGGTCGTCGCGGCCGTGGATGAGCAGGGTCGGGCAGGAGATGCTGCGCAGCTCGGCCTCGGTGGCCATGCCCGACCGGGGCTTGGTCAGGCCCTCGATGAAGTTGTCGAGGTGCTCCTGGTTGGCCTTCGCGTTGTCGGAACGCTGCTTGGCCAGCGCATCGGTGGCGTTGCCCGAGTCGAAGGTCATGATCTCGGTGAGCTTCTTCATCTGGTCGACGCTGGGATCGCGGTAGCCCTGCTGCAGGACCTTCAGGCCCTCGGTCGGGCCGTCGGCCGCACCGAACAGCTTCACCTGCGGCGAGCCGGCACCCATGGTGATCAGGTGCGTGATGCGATCGGGGTAGGTCGCGGCGAACTTGATCGCGACCGCGCCGCCCATCGAGTTGCCGACGACGGCGGCCTTGTCGATGCCCAGGGCGTCGAGAACCTCGCGCACGGCGGTGTGATGGTCGCGCTCGTTGTATTTCACGGGGAACGACTTGCCCCAACCGGGCAGGTCGATCGCGATGCAGCGGATCTTCTCGCCGAGTTCGGCCATGTTGCTGGCGAAGTTGCTCCAGCCGGTGGCACCGGGGCCCGAGCCGTGCAGGAACACGACGGGGTGGCCCTCGCCGACCTCCTGGTAGTACACGTCGCCACGCGAGATCGTGACCTTCTTCTCGGTGCCTTCCTGAGTGATGTCGAGCATGGCCATCCTTCCGGTCTGTGCTGGGCCTGAGCGTCAGCCAACCCGATCCGAGCTCCACCGGTCCCGAGAATTCCATTGGGTGATGTGTCTTCGCCGTGGTCCCGGAGGCGCTGTGAATGTTGAGTCGTGGCTTTCCGTGTTCCCTGCGAGACGCGTCCGCCACACCCTCCCCGATTCCCCGCCGAGCAAAGGAACGCGATGACACCGCCCCGACGACCTCGCCCCGCGGGTGGGTCGTTGCGGGCCTTCCGGCATCGCAAGTATCTGGCGTTCTGGAGTGCGGCCCTCATCTCCAATATCGGTGCGTGGTTGTCGAACCTCACAGTGCCGTTCGTGATCTTCCAGATCACGGAATCTGCGCTGCTCACGGGGTTCGCCACCGTGGCCCAGTTCCTGCCGAGCTTCGTGCTCGGTCCGGTCGCCGGCTGGCTGGCGGACCGTTATGACCGACGCAAGGTCTTGCTCTTCACCCAGTCCGGCATGGCGGTCACCGCTATCGCGCTCTGGCTGCTGTGGAGCAACGGCTTCCACAACATCTGGGCGCTCCTGGCCCTGGTCGGCCTGCAGGGCATCGTCCAGGGACTCAACATGCCGGCCTGGCAGTCGTTCGTCCACGACCTCGTGCCCCGCTCCGACCTGGCGTCGGCGGTGGCGCTCAACTCGCTCCAGTTCAACGCCGCCCGCTCGATCGGCCCGATGATCGCCGGCGCGATCATCACGGTCCTCGGGCCGGCCGGTTCGTTCGGGCTCAACGCCGTGTCCTATGTGGCCGTGCTGACCGTGTTGTTCATCATCCGTGCCGACAGCTCGGAGGAACGCGGGCAGCCCACCGGCAACTTCCTCACCGCCGCGCGCTACCTGCTCACCCAGCCGGGCCTCGTGCTGTCGGTGGTGGTCGCGATCCTGGTGAGCTCCCTGATCAACCCCGTCATGCAGTTCACCGTCGTCTTCGCGGGCTCGGTCTTCCATGTCGGGGCGTGGCCGCTCGGCCTGATGAACGGCGCAGTCGGCATCGGAGCGCTGCTCGTGGTGCCCTGCGTCGCCGGATCGGCCGGGTTCTCCCGCGCCGACATCGTGCGGCTCGGCCTGCTGCTGATGGGCATCGGCATGGTCGGCTTCGCCGTCTCCCCGAACTGGATCGTGGCCTCCGGCGCACTCATCATCCTGGGCGCCGGCTTCCTCGCCTCCATCTCGGCCACCAACACCGCGATCCAGCTGATCGTCGCCGAACCCTTCCGGGGCCGCGTCATGGCGATCCGCATCATGTTCTACACGCTGGCCTATCCGGTCGGGGCGCTCGTCATGGGCGCCATCTCCGACCGCGTCGGTCCTCGCCCGGTGGTGCTGGGCGCGGCCGTGATCATGCTGCTCGCCTGGGCTCTCATGGCGTTCCGAGGGCGTACCTATTCGCTCAACCATCTCGATGACCCCTATGACGACTCGTTCGACGGGCCGTCCGCCCATTCCCCTGTTGAAAGCCGATGAGAGTAGAAATCAGATGAGCATCGATCCGCAGCTCTACCGAGAAACCCTCGGGCACTACCCGACCGGTGTGGCGCTCGTGACCGCCATCGCGGAGGACGGCAAGCCCTACGGCATGATCGTGGGTTCGTTCACGTCGTTGTCGATGGATCCGCCGTTGGTGACGTTCATGCCGATGCGCAGCTCCTTCACCTACACCCAGATCAAGTCGGCGACCTCGTTCTGCGTCAACGTCCTGGCCGCCGACCAGCTCGACCTGTGCCGCCAGTTCGCGTCGAAGGCCGAGGACAAGTTCGCGGGGGTGGAATGGGAGCCGACCCCGTCGGGCGCCCCGAAGCTCGCGGGCGCGGTGTCCTGGATCGACTGCACCTTCGAGAACGAGCTCGACGGTGGCGACCATGTCATCGTGGTCGGCCGGATCACCGACCTGGGCGTCCAGCGCCCGGTGCATCCGCTGTTGTTCTTCCAGGGCGGCTACGGCCGGTTCTCCCCGGTGTTCCTGGTCTCGGCCCAGGCCGGTCTGGTCACGGCGGCTCTGGCCTCCGAGCGTACGCGGGCGACCTTCGCCGAACTCGCCAACCGCCTCAAGGTCGATGTGTCGATCATGGCCGAGGCCGGGCGCTTCGCGGCCGTGGTCGCGACGGCGAACGGTTCGGAACAGCGGGGGCGTACCAGCGTCGGCATGCAATTCCCGCTCATCCCGCCGCTCGGCGCCGTGTTCTTCACCGACCGCTCCGAGGCCGAGGTCGAGGAATGGATGTCCCGGGCGCGTGGCGCCGACGACGAGGCGCGCGGGCGGATTCTCGAGTGCCTCGAGCGCGTACGCCAGCGCGGATTCTCCCTGTCGTTGCGGGCCGATGCCGAGACGGAGGCCGAACTCGGCCGCGGGGCGCGCGAGTGGGGTGAGGGCGAGCTCACGCCCAGCCGGATGCGTGAACTGCTGAAGCTCCAGGGTGAGGCCCTGTCGCTCTATGAGCCCGATCTGGTCGACGACGAGGAATACGACGTCCGGGCGATCGTCGCCCCGGTGCCCGTGCCCGCCGGCCACGTTCCGCTGGTCGTACGCATGGCCAACCCGACCGGCTCCGTCCCGGGAGCCACCGTCAAGCAGTGGGGAGCAGAGCTCAAGGCCTGCGCCCAGGACATCGCGGCCCGGCTCAGCGAGGTCGCCCAGGACGAGTTCAACGGAGGAACCAAATGAATGCACGCGTGATCAGCCTGGCGTACCTGCGCATGGGCGCGGAGTCCCTCGACAAGTGGGTCGACTTCGCCGAACGCTTCTTCGGCGCCATGGTCGCCGAGCACAGCGATGACCGGCTGCTGCTGCGTCTGGACCACTACACCTATCGCTTCGATATCCGTCCGGCGGAGATCGGCGGTGTCCAGGCCGTGGCCTGGGAGGTCAAGGGCCCGCGCGAGCTGGCCGAGATCCGCGGCCGCGTCACCGACGCCGGCTATGAGGTCTCCGACCTCGATGCCGACCAGATCGCCGAGCGCCGCATCAGCGGCGGCTTCACCTTCCGCGATCCCGATGACAACTATGACCTCGAAATCATCTGGGGCCTGAAGTCCGAGGTCGCCCGCTTCTCGTCGAAGCTCGGCGCGGAGTTCGTCGCCGGTGACCTGGGCCTGGGCCACCTGTTCCAGGTGGTGACCAGCGAGGAGACCTACGCCCAGCTCTATTTCGACATCTTCGGCTTCCACCTGTCGGATCACATCGACTTCCCGGGTGCCGTCGGCGTGTTCACCCACTGCAATCCGCGCCATCACTCGTTCGCGTTCAGCGAGAACACCGCCCGTCCGCCGGGCATCGGCCACTTCATGATCGAGACCACGGAGCTCGACATCGTCGGTCGCACCATGGACCTGGTCGACGAGGAGGGCGTCAAGGTCGTCCAGACCTTCGGCAAGCACACCAACGACAAGATGGTCAGCCTTTATTTCATCACCCCGTCCGATGTCGCCGTCGAGTTCGGCACCGGCGGAATCCTCATCGACGACGAGACCTGGCGTCCGGTGCGCTACGACGCCGCCCATTACTGGGGCCACAAGCGCGACAACTGACGAGCATCACGACAGAGAGGCCACAATCATGACTCGCGCAATGGACGACGAGACCCGCCGCGTTTTCGAGAAGATCGAGGAGTACGCCTCGGTCTGGGAAGAGACCGCCGCCGCCACCGAGGCCGAGGGCCACCTGACCGCCGAATCGGCGGCCAAGGTCAAGGAAACCGGCGTCGTCCGGATGCTCCAGCCGAAGGAATTCGGTGGCATGGAATCCCACCCGGTCGACTACCTGAAGGCCGTGCTCGAGATCGGCGTCCGGGACGGTTCGGCCGGCTGGGTCGCCGGCGTCGTCGGCATCCACCCCCACGAGCTCGCCCAGGGCACCCGCCAGCTGCAGGAAGAACTGTGGGGCGAGGATCCGGACACCTGGATCGCGTCCCCCTACATGCCGGGCGGCCGGGCGATCCCGGTCGACGGCGGCTACCGGTTCAGCGGGCGCTGGCAGTTCTCCTCCGGCACCGACCACTGCACCTGGGTCACCATCGGTGGCCTCATCTGTGACGCCGACGGCAAGCCGGTCCCCGGCAAGGCGGCTCATCACTTCTGCCTGCCGCGCGAGGACTACGAGATCGTCGAGGGCAGCTGGGAGGTCATGGGCCTCAAGGGCACCGGCTCGAAGGACCTCATCGTCAACGATGTGTTCGTGCCGGAGCACCGCGTCATCGACACCGAGCCCGTCACCGACGGAGCCGGCTCGACCGACCCTGCTCGCGACACCCCGCTCTATCGCATGCCGCGCAACATCATGTTCTCCGGCGCGATCACGGGTGCGACTCTGGCTCTCGCCAAGGGCGCGCTGATGTCGTTCGTCGACTGGACCCAGTCGCGCACCAACCGGTTCGGCAACGCCAGCACGGACCCGTTCCAGCTCTTCGCGCTGGCTGCCGCCGGGGCCGATATCGATGCCAGCATCCTGGTGCTGCTCAATGACATCGAGCGGGCGTACGACAAGGTGGCCGCGGGTCAACAGCTGTCCTTCTCCGAGCGTGCCGAGATCCGTCGCAACCAGGTGCGCGCGTCGCATCGCGCGGCCGCTGCCGCCAACGACGTGTTCAAGGTCGCGGGTGGCTCGCAGCTGCACCTCAGCAACCCGATGCAGCGCCGCTGGCGTGATTCGCAGGCCGCCCTGCACCACATCCAGAACCAGGAGGCGCCGCTTTATCACGCCTATGGCCTGGATCTCTTCGGCCACGAGGTCAAGACCGCGGTGAAGATCTGATGTCCGAAACGCAACCGTCGGCCGCCGCGGAACTCACCGCGGCGTCCACCTCGCGTACCGTCGAAATCGGCGGCAGCCGGTTGCACTACCACGATGCGGGGGAGGGCCCGGTCCTCCTCTGCATCCACGGTGGCGCCCCGGGGGCGTACGGCTGGGGCAACTTCGGCGACAACGTCGCCGCCCTCGCCGAGCACTTCCGCGTGCTCGTGGTCGACCTGCCGGGTTATGGGCAGTCCGAGGCCATCGACCTGTCGGCCGGACGCTATTCCCCGATGGCCAACCGGTTCATCGAGATGCTGGATGCGCTCGGGATCGACAAGGCTCACGTGGTCGGCCTCGCCACCGGCGGCGCGGTGGCCTCGCTGATGGCGATCAGGTACGCCGACCGGGTCGAAAGGCTCGTCCTCGTTTCATCCGCGGGTGGCCTGCCGCTGTTCTCCGTCATGCCGTCGGAGGGGCAGAAGCACATCCAGGGCTACTTCAAGGGCGAGGGCCCGAGCCCGGAGCGCATGCGGAAATACCTCGAGGTCATGCTCTATGACCAGTCCCTGCTGACCGACGAGCTCGTCGACGATCGCTATCAGGCGTCGCTGGTCGGGGCGCCGGCCGAGGCGGGGCCCATGGAGCAGGTCTGGAGCGAACTCCACCGCATCAAGGCCCCCACGTTGGTGATCTGGGGCCGGGACAACCGCGTCCAGGGCTATGACAACGCGCTCTTCATGCTGAACCGCATCCCCGATGTGGAGGTGCACATCTTCGGGAAGACGGGGCTGCTCGTCCCGTTCGAGCGGGCGGAACGGTTCAACGGACTCGTACGCGAGTTCTGCGCCGGCTGAGTGGCCACGCCTCGTCGCCCACGTCGCGGCGGGGTGTGCCGCTGCTCTGGACGATCGACGGGGTGGGGTGGTGCGGGGCGCTAGGCTGACCGGGTGCTACGCCCCGAAAGGAACATGACGCCATGGTGCGCCCGGACGGACGGCTGACCCACGAGTTGGACCCGCACGATCGCGGTCCCCAGGATGCCTGCGGGGTGTTCGGGGTCTTCGCGCCGGGGGAAGAGGTCGCCAAGCTGACCTACTTCGGCCTCTATGCGCTCCAGCACCGTGGCCAGGAATCCGCCGGCATCGCCGTCACCAATGGTCGTCAGATCATGGTGTTCAAGGACATGGGGCTGGTGTCCCAGGTCTTCGACGAGGCGACGCTCAACTCGCTCAACGGCCATATGGCGATCGGCCACGCGCGCTATTCGACGACCGGCGCGAGCGTGTGGCACAACGCGCAGCCCACCTTCCGGTCCACCCGCGACGGCGGCATCGCCCTCGGCCACAACGGCAACCTGACCAACACCGATGAGCTCGAGGAATGGCTCGCCGAGCGCGGCTCCAGCGATGAGGTCGAGCAGTCGGGCCGCATGGACTCGACGAACGACACCTCGCTCATCACCGCACTCATGGCGACGTTCGGCGACCTCGACACCGAACAGGCCGCCCTGGAGGTCCTGCCCCGCCTGCGCGGTGCGTTCTGCCTGGTGTTCATGGACAACCACACGCTGTACGCCGCGCGTGACCCGCAGGGCATCCGCCCCCTCGCGCTGGGCCGTCTCGAGCACGGCTGGGTCGTCGCCTCCGAGACCGCAGCGCTCGACATCGTGGGCGCCACCTATGTGCGTGACGTCGAACCCGGTGAAATGGTCGCGATCGGCGAGCACGGGATCCGCAGCCGGCGTTTCGCGGAGCCCAACCCGAAGGCCTGCCTCTTCGAATATGTCTATCTGTCCCGCCCGGACACGCTCCTCAACGGCCGCCGCGTCCACAACGTGCGCGTGAAGATCGGCAAACTCCTCGCCGAGGAGCATCCGGCCGAGGCGGATCTCGTCATTCCGACTCCCGAATCGGGTACGCCCGCGGCGATCGGGTACGCCGATCAGTCCGGCATCCCCTATGGGCAGGGCCTGGTGCGCAATGCCTACGTGGGGCGTACCTTCATCCAGCCCAGCCAGACCATCCGCCAGCTCGGCATCCGGCTCAAGCTCAACCCCCTGCGCGATGTGGTCGCCGGTCGGCGGCTGGTCGTCGTCGACGACACGATCGTGCGCGGCAACACCCAGCGCCAGGTCGTGGCGATGCTGCGCCAGGCGGGCGCCAAGGAAGTGCACGTCCGTATTTCCGCGCCGCCGGTCGAGTGGCCGTGCTTCTATGGCATCGACTTCGCGACCCGTTCGGAGCTGCTCGCCCCCGGCATGACCGTCGACGAGATGTGTGCCGCGATCGGGGCCGACTCGCTCGGTTTCCTGTCGCTCGAGGGCCTGGTCCAGGTCACCCACCGCCCGGCCGATCACCTGTGCCGGGCCTGTTTCGACGGGGAATATCCCGTGCCGCTGCCCAAGCCCGCGTCGCGCGAGGTGCAGCCCATGCTCGAGGAGGACGAGGACGATGACTGAACCGCAGAGCGCCTACGCCCGCGCCGGCGTCGACATCGAAGCCGGTGACCGCGCGGTGGAGCTGATGAAGGCATCGGTCGCGAAGACCCACCGCCCCGAGGTGCTCGGCGGTCTCGGCGGTTTCGCCGGTTTCTTCGACGCGTCCGCCCTCGCGGCCTATCGCCATCCCGTCCTCGCGACCTCGACCGACGGCGTCGGCACCAAGGTCGCGATCGCGCAGGCGATGGGCATCTATGACACCATCGGCTTCGACCTGATCGGCATGCTCGTCGATGACCTCGTCGTGGTCGGCGCCGAGCCGCTGTTCGTCACCGACTACATCGCCTGCGGCAAGGTTCACCCCGAACGCATCGCCGGCATCGTGCGCGGCATCGCCGACGCCTGCGTCGTCGCCGGTGCCGCACTGCTCGGTGGCGAGACGGCCGAACACCCCGGCCTGCTCGGCCCCGATGAGTTCGATGTCGCGGGCGCGACCACTGGTGTGGTCGAGAAGGAGCGCATCCTGGGCGCCCAGCGCATCCGTCCCGGCGACCAGCTCGTCGCGATGGCGTCGTCGGGTCTGCACTCCAACGGCTACTCCCTCGTACGCCGGATCCTCCTCGCCGACGCCGGCTGGGAACTCGACCGTGACGTGCCCGAACTCGGGCGTACGCTCGGCGAAGAGCTCCTGACGCCGACCCGGGTCTATGCCCTCGACTGCCTCGACCTCGCCGACACCGTCGAGGTGCATGCGATGAGCCACGTCACCGGCGGCGGACTCGCCAACAACCTGGCCCGCGTGCTGCCCGAAACGCTCGGCGCCACCATCGACCGGTCCACCTGGGCGCCGGCCCCGATCTTCGATCTCGTCCAGCAGGTCGGCAAGGTGTCCCAACCCGACATCGAGGCGACCCTCAACATGGGCGTGGGCATGGTGGCCGTCGTGGCGGCCGGTGCGGCCGATGAAGCGGTCGCCCATCTGGGCCGCCGGGGCGTACCCGCCTGGATTCTCGGCGAGGTCACCGACACCCCCGGGGGGAATGTCGAGATGAAGGGTCAACACGCCAAAGGCTGATCGGACTGTCTTGGTTGCGGCCGGTTCTTTGGGTAGCCTGTCCCCACGACATTAACCAAATCAGTGCCGCGGCTAGCCCGCGAGCGGACAAATGCGAGGGGGTCGACCCAATGGGGCGCGGCCGTGCAAAGGCGAAGCAGACCAAGGTCGCTCGCGAGTTGAAGTACCGTTCGATCAACACGGACTTCTCCTCTCTCGAGCGTGAACTCCGTGGTCCGGTGGACCACGACGAGGATAGTTACGACGATGTTCCGGATGCGTATGCGGATTTGGCAGCGCGTTACGAGACCCCCGAAGACGACGATTACGAGGGTCTGCGTAAGTCCGGTTGAGCTCTGAGCTGACCCTGCACGACTGGCAACCCGACCTCCTGGTCGGGTTCGAACAATGTCCGCTGCTCCTGGGTATTCCCGATGAACGGCTCGGTGGTGATCCCATCGAAGGGCCCGTCGCCACGCTGGTGCGGCCTGTGGATCACCTCCGGTCCGATCGGGCTGTGCTGTTCCTGCATGGCTGGAACGACTACTTTTTCCAGACCCATGTGGCGGACTATTGGCGTGAGCAGGGCTATGCGTTCTATGCGCTCGACCTGCGGCGCTATGGCCGGTCCTGGGTGGAGGGTCAGCTTCGGGGTTATGCGAGTGACCTCAGCGAATACTTCGAGGAGATCAATCTCGCCGTGTCCGAGCTCCAGGCGCACCACACCCGTCTGGTGCTGATGGGGCATTCGACCGGTGGCCTCATCGCGTCGCTCTATGCGCATGAGCATCCGGGGCTCTTCGATGCCCTCGTGCTGAACTCGCCCTGGCTGGAGCTGCAGGGCGGGCCGTTGGCGCGCGCCCTCGGGCCCGTGATCAAGTCGCTCGGGCAGCAGCGACCGACCGCGGCGCTGCGGTTGTCGGATGTCGACTTCTACAAGAAGACGATCCACGCCAGCGAGGGCGGGGAGTGGGATTACGACCTCGGACTCAAGTCATCGGCGATCGCCGAGATCCGGGTGGGGTGGTTGCGGGCGATCCTGCGCGGCCACGACCGGGTGGCCGAAGGCCTGTCGATCGATTGCCCGATCCTCGTGCTGTGTTCGGCCCGATCCGACTTCGCCCGGAAGTGGTCCGACGAGCTCCGAAGCGCCGACGTCGTTCTCGATGTGAAACAGATCGCCAAGCGGGCGGTCAACCTCGGTCGGCTCGTCACCGTCGTCCGCATCGAGGGGGCCGTGCACGATGTGACGCTCTCGCCCGAGCCGGTACGCCTGCGGGCCTTCGCCGAGATCACGCGCTGGTTGTCGGCCTACGGGCCCGATCGGGCGTACGCCGCAGCCGAGTAGCCCACTCTCGCGTGCGGGCCGGCTGGGAAGCCGGACTACGGTGGGGACATGGCGAAGGTGCGGGCGGTCATTGTCGGTGGTGGATTCGGTGGGCTGCGGGCCGCCGAGGAACTCGCTCGTCACGGATGCTCGGTCACGCTGATCGACCGGAATGCCTATTCGACTTTCCAGCCGCTGCTCTATCAGGTCGCCACCGGCGGGCTGAATCCCGGTGACATCACCTATTCGCTGCGGTCGTTCACCGGCCGCTTCCGCCGCACCATGCGGTTCCGGCGCGCGACGGTGACGGGCATCGACACCGGGCAACGGCGCGTGATCACCGATGTCGGCGACCCGATTCCCTACGACTATCTCGTCCTCGCGGCCGGCGTGGGGGCGAACTATTTCGGCATCCCGGGGGCGGCGGAGCATGCCCGGGCGATCTATACGCGGGCCGAGGCCCTCGAGGTGCGCGACCTGGTGTTCGGCCGGATCGAGGCGCTCACCGTCGCCGACCCCGGGAGCAGCGTGTCGATGGTGGTCGTCGGCGGCGGGGCGACCGGCGTGGAGATGGCCGGAGCGCTGGCCGAGATGAAGCAGCAGGGACTCCCCATCGCCTATCCCGAGATCGCCCCGGACCGCGTGCGGATCATACTGGTCGAGATGGGCCCGCAGCTGCTGGCTCCGTTCCGGCGACGGCTGCGGAACTACACGTTGAAGCAGGTCCAGAAGCGCGGCGTCGACGTGCGGCTCAACACGGGCATCGAGGCCGTCCACGCCGATTCCGTGACGCTCTCCGACGGGACGACCGAGCAGGCCGACGTCGTCATCTGGGGTGCCGGCATCGGTGGTCACTCCGAGGTGGCCGACTGGGGACTCGTCCAGGGCGCGGGTGGCCGTCTGGTCGTCGATGACGACCTGCGCGCCTCCGGGCAGGACCGGATCTTCGCCGTCGGTGACTGCGCGATCACCCCCGAGAACCCGCTGCCGCAGGTCGCCCAGCCTGCGATCCAGATGGGCCTGCACGCGGCCCGGATGATTCTGGCGCTCGAGGCCGGCGAGACCACCCGACCTTTCGCGTACGCCGACCGCGGCTCCATGGCCACCATCGGTCGCAGCGCGGCCGTGGTCGAGCTCCCGGTGGGACCCAATCTGACGGGCTTCCCGGCCTGGCTGGCGTGGGTGGTGCTGCACCTGGCCTACCTGCTCGGCGGCCGCAATCGCATCGCCGCCATGGTGAACCTGGGCTTCCGCTATCTGATGTATCCCCGCAGCGCCAACGCCATCATCGGCGATCTCGACCGGGATCTGCCGCAGCTCGAGCGCTGACTCAGGCGTACGCCTCAGCGGCCGCGACCGCGCTGGCGCCATAGCCCGCGCGGAACAGCACCGCGTGCACGAGCAGCGGGTGGAGCTGGTGGAGGGGGATCAGGGCCCGCCAGTTGGGTTCGAGGGCGGCGGCCTCGGCGTACGCGGCGAACGTCGCACCGAGATGGGCGTTGCCGAACAGGCTGAGCATGGCGAGGTCGGTGATCCGGTGACCGCCGTGGGCGGACGGGTCGATCATGGTCCACCGGCCGGGCGTCGTGATCACGTTGCCGGACCAGAGATCACCGTGGATCCGCGCGGGCGCGCTGTCGTCATCGAAGTCGCCGTTCTCGAGACGCTCGCAGACACGTTCGATCACCTGCCGGCCGGCGGAGTCGACGGCGCCGCGCTCGACGGCCTGTTCGAGGAACGGCCGGACCCGGTGGTGGGCATAGAACACACCCCAGCGGGCGCAGGGGAGGTTCGCCTGGGGGAGAGGACCGATGAAACCGCCGTCGCCACTCCCCGGCGGCGGCGCGCCCCAGGCGTCGGCGCCGGCCGCGTGGGTCTGCGCGAGCGCTCGTCCGAACTCCTCGGCTTCGCTCACCGTCGGGGGATGGGTCTGAAGGCGTTCGAGGGTGATGTGGTGGGGGCCGACGTCGCGCACGGTGACGACCCGCGCACCGTGGGCCTCACCCAGCCATCGCAATCCCGCCGCCTCGGCATCGAAGAAGCCCTCGGGTGCCCGGGTGTCGCGCTTGGTGAAGTCCATGGTCTGATTCAACCGCGCCGCGACCCTCACGTCCCGAGGTATCGGGGCGGTGGCCGATAATCTTCGGCTTATGACCGCGCAAGCAGCACGGGCGGTGAACGTCCAGCCCCCGGCCGATCGCGCTCCCGTTCCCCATTTGGCCATGGCAACCCTGCTTGTCGTCGCCACCTATCTCCTGCAGTTCCTGCTGAGTGGAGCGAAGGTTTTCCATCTCATGCCGGCGTTCAAGGTCTATCGGGGTTGGGAACCGATCGAAACAATTCCGGTCGAATTCCAATACGATCTTGAGGCCATTCTGCCCAATATCGTGGGCGCGCTGATTCTCGGCAGCCCGATCGAGGAACCTGACTCGATCATGCTCCGATATCAGGCTGTGGCGTTTCTCTTTGTGTTGGTTGTGGCCCTCGTGGGCGTGTGGCTCCGGAAAATCACGCCGGTGGGGCTGATGCTGCTGTTCGTGATGGGCCAGATCGCCAAAGTCAACCTGGCGTGGATCGGGAAGCCCGACCTGTTCCTCCTCGGGTTCCTCCTGCTCGCGGTGTGGTTCTCCGGCCGACCGGTGACCTTTCTCTTCGGCTTCCTCGCCGCGCTGTCCCACCCTGTCATCGGCGTCCTCGCGTGCTTCGTGATGGCGGCGGCGACCTTCGCGTTTCCCGGCGAGCGGGCGCGCCGGGGCCGGCGGGAGTGGCTCTCGCTGGGCTGGGCTCCCGCAGGTGCCATCGTTGGCCTGCTGGTCGGGAGTGTGTTCCTCAGCCTTCGCTTTCCGACTATGGCCGGGCGAACAGCGTGGGCCGAACATGCCGGCAACGCGCTCTATCTCAACGTTGTGCCCAACGTCCTGGCTTTTGCAGTAGTCGCGCTGCTTCCACTCCTGCCCTTCTATCTGCTCGTCCGCGAGGGGCAAGGGCCGTCCCGCGGAAGCGGCCTGGCAGTGCGGTGGGCTGTGTTGCTCGTGGCTGCGGCCGGATGTTTCGTCGCGGCCGCCTTCTTTGCGCTCGACCATTCCCGGGTGCTGGCCCTGCTTGCTTTCCCGCTGGTGGCACTGGCGGTGGTCGCCTACGGCCCGGCTCTCAACCGTGAGTTCAGGCGGCGGCCCGTGCTGGCGACCTATCTTCTGCTCGTCGTCATGGCAGTGCCTGCGTTGGTGATGGATGGCTGGCTCGGATTCACCCACAAGGAGTTCGAGGCGTGGCTTGTCACCTTGGGGCGCATCGAGTTCTGACATCCGCCCGCCAAGGAAACCAAAAAGCCACCCGCTCTGGGGTGGCTTTCTTTGGTGGCCAGGGCCGGGTTCGAACCGGCGACCTTTCACTTTTCAGGCGAACGCTGCTACCAACTGAGCTACCTGGCCTTGTGAAGATTGAGCAAAAGCGGCGATGCTTTCACATCACCGCTCTCGCGACCCCGACGGGACTCGAACCCGCGACCTCCGCCGTGACAGGGCGGCGCGCTAACCAACTGCGCTACGGGGCCTGGTTCCGGAAGGTTCCGGGCCCACCGGCTTTCGCCAGCGGAGAGAAATATAGCGCGGGGCCGATGCTTTGCAAAATCGGTTATTCCCGGATCAGCCGCAGAGCTCCGCTCGGGCCGCGGTGGGATTGGCCGGGAAGCTGAAGAACGTCAGCCGCGGTGCCAGGCCGACATTGGTCCAGAACCTCGTCGGGGTGAGATCGGCGGTGATCGCCTCCTGGAGTACGCCCAGGTCCCCGCAGCGGAGCGCGGCCCTCGCGTCGTCGAGGTTGTGGGGTTCGAGGGCGTGCGGCGCCGTGTAGCGCGCTAGGCGCCAGGCCTCCGGCCGCGTCATATGGCCCGCCCGCACCTGCCGGGTCGGATCGGCCTCCATCCGGGCGCGCGCTGTGACCGCGTCCGCCAGCGCGTGGACATCCACCACGCGCACGTCGACACCGGCGGCGATCGAGAGGATCCCGAGGTTCGGGTGGGCCACGTAGATGCCTTCCCCCGTCGCGGTCGGCAGCCTCGGCCCGACCTCGCGGCCGTCCCGGACGTCGAGGGATTGATAGAAAGTACGCCCGGCCGCCAGCTGCGCGCGTACCTCGCGGCCCTCCCGATACTGGTCCGTCCCTGCCCAGTCCTCCCGGAGCAGGATCTGGGGGTGCTCGGCCGCTCGCGACCAGAATTTTCGCTCATCGGCGATGCCGCCCGGGCTGATGGCGTACGGCGTCCGGACCAGCACGCCGATCGCCACCGCCCAGGCGGCCATGAGCGCGACAGCAGCAACGCGCAGACCCCGGCGTACCGGCCGGAAACCGATCGCTGCCACCGGCAGCAGCAGGGCGAACGTGTCGGGCAGCAGGAACCGGGCGTGCATGAAATCGCCGCCGATCCGGACGATGTAGAGCCCGTGCAACAGCGCGCCCAGTACGGGCGCGGTCACCACGACCCAGCGCGCGCGGCTGCCGCGCCGGCGGGCGTACACCACATGGGCGCCGATCACGACCGCCGCGATCACCAGCGGGATCGCGAGGAGATAGAGGCCCAGGTAGTCCACGAGGTACGCGAGGCCCGATCCCCACTTCGAGGCCGCGGCGTCCTTCGCCAGTGCGGTGTTGGGCACGAGGCTGGCGTAGAAGCCCATCCGGAAGATCTGGTACGCCCCAGGGATCGCGATGGCGATCCCGAAGCAGGCCAGCCAGTCGAGGAGCCGGAAGCGACTCATGAGGAGCAGAGCGGCGGCGAACAGGGCGGCGTACAACGTGAAATCCGGGCGCACGAGTGGGCCGAGCCCGATCGCCAGGGCCGGCCACACCGGCCACCACGCGGCGTGCCGGGTTCCGCCCTCGAAGCTCACCGCGCGCATGGCCAGGAGCCAGAAACACAGGCCGAGCCAGGCGAACGACAGGCCGGTCTCGAGGCCGGAGGTCGCGAAGTCCCACATGGGCGGGAGGGCGGCCAGCACCAGGGTGCCGAACGGCAGCACCGCCAGCGGTCGGCGGGCCCGGGCGAGGAGGCCGGCGCCGAGCGTGGCGAAGACGAGGCCGGCGACCGTGAGGGTGAGTCCGAGAATCGCGCCGGTCACTTCCGGGGTCGACCGGGGGCCCACGGCTGCGCCGACGAGAAGGATCCAGAACCACAGGGTCGAAGTGGTGACCTCGACACGCTCACCGGCGTTGTAGACGGGGCCGTTGCCGGCCAGGACCTGTTCCACGACGCGCATGTTGATCCAGCCGTCGTCCGAGAACCACCGCTGCTGCCACCCCAGGATCGCGAGCACGACGATCGGGATCGCGCAGGTGATCAGGGAGACAGGATTCGGGGCCCGACGCATGGGCGCATCCTAGGTTGGGTTTCCACTGGTAGGTCGACGGCGCACCCGCGCGGACAAGGCACGAAGGGCGATACGCTGCTTCCGGAGAGCTGTCGAGACAGGGGGAACTGTGCAGGAAACCACCGTCGCAGAATTGGCCCAGGCCGGCCGGGACGCCATTCTCGTGGATGTGCGCGAGACCGAAGAATATGTGGAGGGCCACGTTCCGGGTGCCATTCACATTCCACTGGGCCAGCTACCCCAGCGCGCCGATGAGGTGCCGGAGGGCGAACCCGTCTATGTGATCTGTCGCAGCGGTGCGCGCAGCCTGCGGGGCGCGGACTTCCTGGAGTCCGTCGGCCGCGAGTGCCTGTCGGTGGCCGGCGGCACCATGGGCTGGATCGAGGCCGGTCATCCCGTCGTCACGGGGCGTGACCGTGGGTGACCTGACTGTGGGTGACTCGCCCGTGGATGAGGTGCGTTGTCGGGTGCACCGGGCCTGGGGCGAGGGCCGATCGGCCCGGGGAGCCTTCCTGTTCACGCGGCTCGATCCTGTCGTCCTCGAGTCGATCGCGTGCCTGTTCGACTATGTCGTGATCGATATGCAGCACGGCCTGATGGATCACCAACAGATGATCAATGCCATCCGGGCGCTGCAGCCCGGGCGGGCGATGGCCATTGTGCGCGTCCCGACGCTCGACAAGGGCCTCATCGGTCGGGCCCTCGACGCGGGGGCCATGGGCATCATCGTGCCGGGGGTCGAGACCTCCGAGCAGGCCGCTGCCGCCGTGACCGCGTGTCGCTATGTGCCGGGCGGTGAACGCTCCTATGGCCCCATCGGCGCGATGGTCCGTTATGGGCTCGACTACGCCAACACGGCCAACGAGCGCGTGCTGGTCATCCCGATGATCGAGACCAAGCTGGGCCTCGAGAACGCGGAGGAGATCTGCAGCACCCCCGGGGTGGATGCGATCTATATCGGCCCGTTCGACCTGTCCATCAGCCTCGGTGGCGAGCCGACCAGCGAGGCAGTGGACCATCTGAAGCCCCAGTTGCAGCATCTCGCCGACGTGGCGAGCAAACACGGCATCATCGCCGGCATCCACGGCACCACCTCGCCGTGGCAGGGCTATCACGTCATGGGATTCCGGCTCATCACCGTCGTGACCGACTTCGACGTGCTCACCTACGGCTTCCGCAAGGCCGCCGGCGTGGAGCTGGGCGAGACGGGCTACTGACCGGTGCCATGACGCCCCGCGTGGTTGCCGCCGGCCTGGTCACCCTGGATGTGGTCCAGGCCGTCGCTGCGCTGCCCCGGAGCAACCACAAGCAGGTCGCGACCGGTCTCGAGGTCGATTTCGGTGGGCCCGCGGCCAATGCGGCCGGGGTCGCGGCGGGGCTGGGCGTACGCGCCGAACTCGTCGCCGCCATCGGCACCGGCCCGGTGGCCCGGGCCGTGTCCACCTATCTGCGTGCCGCCGGCGTCGAGGCGATCGACCTCGCGCCGAGCGTGGATCGTGCGTTCGGTGTCTCGACCGTGCTGGTGGAGCCCTCGGGTGAGCGGTCGGTCGTGTCGACCAACGCGCGGGAGGTGCCCCTCGAGCTCGCTGTGGGGGTACGCCGGCTCGCCGGTGCCGACGCCCTCCTGGTCGATGGTCACCGGATGGACCTGTGCCTGGCGATGGCGCAGGCTGCCCGGGAGGCCGGCGTACCCGTCATCCTCGACGGCGGTTCCTGGAAGCCCGGCACGGACCAACTCGTGCGGTTCGTCGATGTGGCCGTGGTCTCCGCCGACTTCCATCCGCCCGTGAGCTCGGTGGCCGAGCTCATGCGAGGCGCGGGGGTGTTCGCGTTCGGTCAGTCCCGCGGGGACGAGGCGTGGGAGCTCGAGGTCGCGGGCGTACGCTCCCGCATCGACGTCCCTCGCGTCGACGTGGTCGACACGCTCGGAGCCGGGGACGTGTTGCACGGCGCTCTCCTCGCCGCCGTCGCGAGGCTTGGGATCGCACGTGGAGACCTGTCCGGACGTGCGGCCGAGGTAGTGGCCGCAGCACGGTATGCGTCGCGGGTCGCGTCCTTGTCCTGTGCTGCATCCGGGGCGCGGGGCTGGTTGGCGCGTGACCTGCCGAGCTGGGCGACTCAGCCCGCGTGAGTGGCCGCCGAGACACCTTGGCCTCGCCCGAGACGGCTGCTGGAGCAGACGTCTCGTGACACTCCGAGGTGTCTCGCCGGCTCAGGACGTCGACTTGTCTCTTGAATCGACCCCGGGGAACCACAAGACTGGGCAACGCGGGGCAGCCGCCCCGCGATGCGCGACCCGAAGGAGTGTCCATGACCGAGTTCCTCGACCCCGAGCACGAAGTGAAGGGCGATATCGCCGGCGATGCGCTGGACGACACGATTCCGACCAAGGCCCAGGGCGACGGCGGTGCCGATGGCGGTGCTGACGGTGACGCGGGCGCCGATGGCGATGCGGGTGCCGATGGTGACGCGGGTGCCGATGGTGACGCGGGCGCCGACGGTGACGCCGGTGCGGACGGGGGCGCCAGCTGATCTCCGCTGACCTGATGATGCGGGACCGTCCCCGAACGGCGACGGCTCTGGGGTGGCTGACCGACCTGGAGCCCCGGGAGTTCGCCGAGCAGTGCTGGGGACGGTCCCCGCATCTGGCCACGGCCGCCCGACGGGGTGGCGCCGAACCGGTGCCCGGATTCCCCAGCGTGGCGTTGTCGCCGCCGGGTGCCGCACCCGGAACCGAGTTGTTCTCCCTGGCCGCAGCGGAGGAACTGATCACGCGCCGGGGCCTGCGTACCCCCTTCCTCCGCATGGTCCGCGACGGACAGACCCTCCCCAAGGCGCGCTTCACTTCCGGCGGCGGTGTGGGTGCGACGATCACCGACCAGATCGACGATGCCGCAGTGGCCGAACTTTTCCGGGACGGCACGACCGCCGTCCTGCAGGGACTCCACCGCACGTGGGCGCCGATCACTGACTTCTCGCACGCCCTGGCCGGCGAGCTGGGCCACCCGGTGCAGGCCAATGCCTATGTCACACCGTCGGCGAGCCAGGGCTTCTCGGCGCACTACGACGTGCATGACGTGTTCGTCCTCCAGGTCCACGGCTCGAAGGAGTGGACGATCCACCCGCCGGTCCGGCCGCATCCGCTGCGGGATGAGCCGTGGGGAGAGCGGGCGGAGGAGGTACGCCGGGCGGCGGAGGCCGAACCCCTGTTGCGGGTGACCCTCGAACCGGGGGACTGCCTCTATCTGCCCCGCGGGTTCATCCACTCGGCCCGGGCCCTCGGCGGCACGACCGTGCACCTCACGCTCGGGGTCCACACCTGGACCAACCACCACGTCGCCACGGCGCTCGGCGAGTCGGCCCTCGCCATGCTTGCCGATCAGGAGTGGGTGCGGGAGTCGTTGGGGCCCACGGCTACGGTGGGGGAGACGGCTGCGGTGCAGTCCGACCTCGACCGGGTCCGGGAGGCTCTGATCGAGGCCGTCCGGCGGGTGCCTGACGATGAACTGGCGGCGGTCCTCGCCGCTCGGGCGCGGGACAGCATGCGCGCCGAGCCCGTCGCAGTGTTCGCCGATGAGCCAGCAGGAGGACGGCCGTGACCGACGAGACCCAGGACAGCTTGGCCGAAGGAGATCGGCACGCGTTCCGCTGTTCGGACGATGCGCGCAGTCGCGGTGACCGCTCGGCCGGCACGGCGCCGCCGGCCCGCAACTGGTTCCTCGTCGAGCAGGACGGCGGCTGGGCCGCCACCGCCTGGGCGGGGCTCGACGTGGCCGACGATGCCAAGGAACAACTCGAAGAACTTCTCGAGGACGCCGAGGCCCGCCTCATGCTGATCCGCAGGCCCGGCCGGAACACCGACGAAGCCGCGTCCGGACGCCGCTGGTGCGTCATCCAGAAGCAAGCCACCGGCGCACCCCGCGTGGTGTGGGGCGTCGCTGCCACTGACTCCGACCTCGTCTCTGCCGCCGGCCTCTTCGCCGATCCCGAGGCCGCCGTCGAGCGCATCGCCGACCCGAACGAAGGACTCCCCGGTCCCCGGCTCCTCCTGGTCTGCACCCACGGTCGCAAGGACGTGTGCTGCGCGGTCCGCGGGCGCCCGGTGGCGGCCCGCGCCGCCGAGCTCTGGCCGACCGCCGTCTGGGAATGCACCCACACCGGCGGCGACCGGTTTGCCGGCAACCTGATCGTGCTCCCCGAGGGCGCGTGTTATGGCGGCCTGGATCCCGATGATGTCGAGGGCATCGTGACCGCCCATGTCGACGGCCGGATCGATCCGGCCCACCTGCGTGGGCCCTCCGGTCATCGGCCACCGGTCCAGGCGGCGATGGTGGCGGCGTACGCCCGGTTCGCCCCGCTCGCCTTCGATGCGGTCACGCCGGTGGGTCATACCGGCGGCGCCGATCGCTGGGAGGTGACCCTCGAGGTGCGCGGCACCGGCCGGGTTGTCGTCGAGGGGCACACCGAGGTCTCCGAGCCGGAATTCCTCACCTGCAAGGCCGGCGTACGCAAGGTCATGCACCTTCCGATCGTCGATCACGTCATGATCACCGACGGAACGCCGATCTGACTCTCGGGACCCGCGCGCCTAATCTCGAATGATCGGAAAGGAGTGGGTCCTGACGGAAGCCACCACCCCCACGGCCACCACACCCCCGGCCGCACCCATCAGGAAGATGCCCCATCGCGAGGACATTCACGGTCTGCGCGGCCTGGGCATCGTCCTGGTCGTTGCCTACCATTTGTGGACCAACGGGCGGGTTTCGGGCGGTGTGGATGTCTTCCTGATCATCTCGGCCTATCTGATGACGGCCTCGATGGTCCGCAAGGGTCGCGCCTTTCGACTGATCACCTTCCTGATCCAGCGCTTCCGCCGCCTGGTGCCGCAGGCGGCCATCGTGATTGCCGCCACCCTGGCCGTCGGCTGGTTCTTCCTCCCACCGTCGCGACAGCCGGTGCTGCTGCAGCATGCCCAGAGTTCGCTCTTCTATGTCGAGAACTGGGCGTTGATCGAGCAGACGATCAACTACACGGCGGTCGATCCCGGCCGGGTCAGCCCGTTCCAGCACTTCTGGTCGTTGTCGGTGCAGGGTCAGGTCTTCGTCATCTGGCCGCTGGTCTTCCTGCTCGGGGTGTTCGTCGCGGCGGCGCTGAAGGCGCGGTTGCGGATCGTCCTGGCGGTGCTGTTCGGCGGCGTGACCGTCGCGTCGTTCGCGTACGCCCAATGGGCGCTCCATGTCGACCGGAGCGCGGCCTACTTCGACACGTGGGCCCGGTTCTGGGAATTCTCGCTGGCCGGTCTCCTGGCCCTCGTCCCGCGGATGACCATGCCGCGGCGGGTTGCGATCCCCCTCGGCTGGGCCGGTCTGGGAGCGGTGCTCGCCACCGGCTTCCTTGTCGGCCGCGACCCGTTCCCAGGCCCCGCGACCCTGTTTCCGGCGCTCGGTGCCGCAGCGGTGATGGTGGCGGATCTGCATTCGACCGATCGGCGCGATGCGGCGTACTGGCTCTCGCGCCGGCCCGTGACGTTCATCGCCAACCGGGCGTACGCGCTGTATCTCTGGCACTGGCCCGTCTATGCCTATTGGATGTCGCTCACCGAGGGCCACAGTGATCGCCTGAGCGTCGGCGGGAGCGTGATCGTCATTGGGGTGTCGCTCATCCTGGCCGACCTCAGCACCCGGTTGGTCGAGCGGCGGTTCCATCGCATGGAGGTGCTGGCCTCCAAGCGCGGAGCGCTGTCGGCGATCGCCGTGTTCGTGATCATCGTGGTCGGGCTGGTGGAGGGCATGACTCGCGTACTCGATTCCGATGTCGCCCGCACCCAGGCCGGCAACAATCCCGGCGCTCGGGTTTTGACTCCTGGGGCGACACCGGAGCAGGCCTCCGCAACGCCGACGTCACCCTCGACGACGCCTGTCCGGGGGGTCGCCCCGGGCGATTCCGTGATCGGTGGCGACTGGCCTCATCCGGCTGCGCGGTGTGAGGGCCTGGATCCCATGCCGCCGGAGTTCCCGACGGGGAATTGTTATGAGGTACGCCCCGAGGGCGAGCCCACGCGGACCGTGGTGCTGGTCGGTGACTCCCACAGCTGGCAGTGGTCGACGGTTCTGGTGCCGATGGCCGTCGAGCGCGGCTGGCACCTGATCATGCCCAACCATCCGCGCTGCCGTGTCACGCTCGAGAATCCGTGGAGCGACGCCACCTGTCTCGAATACAGCCGGGCGGTCGTGGACTACATCGTGGCGACGAGGCCGGATCAGGTCGTCACCATCGGGAGCCGCGCCCAGGCCGTGGGCCCGGAACTCGAGGTGGAAACCTATGCCGAGGCCATTCGTCCGGTCTCCGATGCCGGCATCACCGTCGTGAACATCCGTGACAATCCGCGCTGGACGTTTGCCATGCCCGAGTGCGTGCAGCGCTGGGGGGTCAACAGTCCACGGTGCACTGCACCGCTGGCCGACAAGCTGGGGGACGCCTGGCCACCGCCCGCGTTGGCCGAGCAGCCGAACGTGCGCTTCCTCGACTTCACTGATCAGATCTGCCCGAGCGGCCTCGAGGGGAACTGTCCCGGGGTGATCGGCAATGTCTATGTCTATATGGATGACAACCATCTGTCGCGCACGTATGTGTTGTCCCTCCAGGACGTCTTCGCCGAGCGCTGGGATCAGGTGGTGGGCTGATCTCCTGACGGTCAAGGCGCCAGTAGGGTGCTTTCGATCGTGCTAATAAAGGAGTAATGCCATGGCCATGTGGGGCGCTTCCCTCGAGGACCTGAACAAGCTGTCCACCGCGCTGGGGGCAAGCGCCGCGACGTTGCAGAACGATGTCCACAACGCCCTCAGGCCCCAGATCGAGAACTGCCCCTGGTCGGGTCCCGACGCCGAGCGGTTCCGGCAGGACTGGGCGGGTACGCTCGCGCCCGCACTCCTCAAAGCGGTCCGGGCCCTCGAGGATGCCGCGAGCCACGTCCTGAAGCAGATGCAGGAACAGGAGCAGGCCAGCAGCGCCGAGGGCGGGAGCCCGAGCGGGGCCACCGCCGGGCCGGCACTGCAGAATGCCGCCGGTGGCCTGCAGAACGCCGCCGGTGGCCTGCAGGGCGGGAGCAATGGATCCGGGACGATCTCCCCGGGCAACGGAGGTGCACCGGGGTCCATCTCCGTCGGCACGCCGGCCGCGCCGGCGGGATCGGCCGCGCCGGCGGGATCGGGCGCACCGGCGGGATCTGGTGCGCCGGCGGGGTCGGGTCAGGTAGCTGCAGCCGGCGCCTTCGTGTCGCAGTGGCAGGGGAAGATCATCGACGCGGACGGAAGCTATGGGGCTCAGTGCTTCGATGTGTTCCGGCAATACAACCGAGACGTGGTCGGGGCCCCCGACTCCGTGGCGAGCGGAAGATACTCCGACAAAGCGGCCGATATCTATCTGCAGTACGAGAGCAACGAAGCCGCCAAATACTACGATCGCATCCCCAAGGGATCCGGAGATCCCCAGCCGGGCGACATCGTCGTGTTCGGAACGGGGATGGGTCATGGTTATGGCCACGTCGGTCTCGTTGCTGAGGCCGGTGGCGGCAAGGTGGGCGTCCTCGAGCAGAACTATCTCGTCTATCAGGGCAAGAACTGGAACAACCCCACTGACCCGGCCAAGGTGAATCCCTATGACCTGGGCAACCCGAACATCCTCGGCTATCTGCGACCCAAGCAGGTGAACTAGGCCTCGGCGCTTGCCGAATCCATCTGGCCGCAGTCTTTCCGGTTGCGGAAATATTCGTGATGGCGACCAAAAAAGTGTCAGTGGGCTCGTGTTGGCTTGAGTCATGGAGAGCACGGGTGGTCTTGGCGGGGCGATCGAGGTGGTCGCTTCGTTGGTTTCGGGTGCGCTCGAGGCCCCGGATTTGGGGCTTATGACTGACCGGGGCGTGTTGGAGTTGATGACGGCCGCGGATCGGGCGGTGTCGTTGGTGGAGGCCGCCCGGGCCGTGGCGATCCGGGAGGTTGATCGGCGGGTGGCGGCGGAGAACGAGGCGCATTGCTCGACAGCCGAATTCTTGCATCGTGGGCTCGGGCACACGATTCAGCGGTGTCGGATGATCGTGCGGGATGCGAAGCGTCGGGGTGAGTACGCCCGGCTGACCGCGGCGGAAGCCAATGGGGCGGTGACCGGGGAACAGGGCTCGGTGATCGCTCACGGACTCGCGTTGATGCCGGATGATCTCGGGGCCGAGGTGTTGGGTCGGTGTGAGGACACTCTGGTCGGGCTGGCCGGGTCGCTGGATCCGGGTGAGCTGGTGCAGGCGGTGTGGCGGGTGTTGGAGCATGAGGCGCCGGAGCGGGCCGATGAGATTCTCGCGGAGCGGTTGGAGCGGGAGGAGAAGGCGGCCCGGAAGAATCGGGGGTTGGCGTTGTCCGATGACGGTCATGGCACGCTCCACATCAAGGGCCGGATCCCGATCGCCGATGGTGAGGAGTTGGCGGCGGTGTTGAATGCGCATGCCGAGTCGGCGTGGAGGCAGCAGCTCGATCATGACGGTGAGGGTGCGGAGCTGCGCCCGCGGGACAAGAAGGTCCTGCTCGCTGATGCGTTGATGACGTTGGTGCGGGGGCATCAGGCGCATCGGCAGGCCCCGACTCATGGGGGTGATCGGCCGCGGGTGAATGTGCACCTGAACTATGCAGATCTGGTGGGTGGGCTCGGGGACATGGTGATGAGTGGTGGCGCGTTCATCAGCGCGGCGGAGGCCCGTCGGTTGGCGTGTGATTGTGACCTGATTCCGATGGTGCTGGATTCGTTGGGGATTCCGTTGGATGTGGGCCGCACGGAGCGGTTGGTGAACCCGCATCTGCGGGCGGCGGTGGTGGCCCGGGACCGGGGGTGTGTGTTCCCGGGCTGTGACAGGGGGCCGGCTGAATGCGAAGTTCACCACCTCAGGCCCTGGTGGGCCGGTGAGCTTGTCAAGTTTTCTGTGTAAGTGATCTGGGTCACATGGGTTATAGGTATTGGTTCATGCGGTCGGGGTAGACGAGGGCGAGTTCGCCGAGGGCGGCTTTCCAGCCCTGGATGGTCGCGCCTTCGACGAGTTTGCCGGGTGCTTTGCGTTTGCCTTTGGGGACACCGGCTTCCTTGGCCCGCTCACGGGCGCGTTTGTCTTCGATGTTGCGGATCGCCAGCCAGAGCAGTTTCACCGCCGCGGCGTCGTTGGGGAAATGGCCACGGTTCTTGATCACTTTCCGTAGTTGGTAGTTCAGCGATTCGATGCTGTTGGTCGTGTAGATCACCTTCCGCAGTGCGGGGCCGAACGCCAGGAACGGGATGAACCGGTCCCACGCGTTCTCCCAGGTCGCGACTGCGGCGGGGTATTTCTTGCCCCAGGTCGAGTCCGCAAACGCGGTGAACGCCATCAGCGCGGCGTCCTCGTTCGCGGCGGTGTAGATCGGCTTCAACGCGGCCGCGACGGGCTTGCGGTCGGTGTAGGACACGAACCGCATCGACGCCCGGATCAGATGCACCACACACGTTTGCACGGCTGCCAGGGGCCAGGTCGCCTCGATCGCCTCGGGGAAGCCGGTGAGCCCGTCACAGCACACGATCAGCACGTCCTTCACGCCGCGGTTCGCGAGCTGGGCACAGACCGAGGCCCAGAACTTCGCGCCCTCATTCGCCTGGACCCAGATCCCGAGGACGTGTTTGACCCCGTCGGGGTCGACCCCGACCGCGATATGGGCATGGCGGTTGGTGACGTGGGCGCCGTCACGGATCTTCACCACCAGCGCGTCGAGATAGATGACCGGGTAGAACGACTCCAGCGGCCGGTTCTGCCAGGTGAGGACCTCATCGGCGACCGCGTCGGTGATCTTCGAAATCGTCTCGTGGGACAACTCCGTGCCCAGGGTCGATTCCAGATGATGCTGAATATCGCGGATCGTCATCCCGCCGGCATACAACGAGATGATGATCTCATCCAGCCCGCCCAGACGACGCGCGCCCTTCGGGATCAACGCCGAGGCGAACGTGGAGTTACGGTCCCGCGGCTGGTCCAGCCGCAGATCACCAACCTCGGTCGCGACCGTTTTCGGGCTGGTCCCGTTCCGGGAGTTCCCACTGCCATGTCCGGCCCGGTCGCCCTTGTCGTAGCCGAGATGCTCGGTCAGCTCCGCCTGAAGGCCCCGCTCCAGCACGGCCTTGATCATCTCGGGCAAGAACCCGCCCTCGCCGGTCAACGCGACCCCGCGCTCACCGACCGAGGCCATCAACTGATCCAACAACTCCTCACCGAACAACTCCCGCCGCAACTTGCGGGCCTCCGGCTCCACCGAGTCCTCGTGCTCTTTCGTCATGGTCATAGTCAATCTCCGTCAGGTCCTGAACCCCGAGTCCTTACACAGACCATCTGACACGCCCGGGCCGGTGGCGTCACAGCACTCGAAAACTTGGTGTTGCTGTGTCCGAGGCACCACAGGAAATGTGAACCGGGGCGCAACAACGCCTGGGACGACGACGATCCCGATCGGTGGCATGTACGCCTCGGGCCCGATCGATTACCTGTGGTGACTCCACCCCGGGGCTACGACCCCGAACGCAAACCAATCCGCCACACCCGATTCGGAATCCTCCGCAGATGAAGACGTCGACCGCCGTTTTTCCATACCCTCACGCGGTCATTGGGAATGGCCTTTCGTCAGCCCCCGGCCTTGCGTCGGAATTCGCGGCGACCGGCGGCGGGTCCGTGGGCCTTGCCCCCACCGTTGCGGTGATGATCCCCGTGGCCACCGGGCCCGTGTGCACCCTGCTTCTTGCGCTCCAGCGCCTGGCGCATAGCTTCTTTGGGATCGACTGCGTCGGGGGCTTCCTTCGGATCGACTGCATCGGGGGCTTCGTTGGCCTTGTCGTCACTCATGGAGTCACCTTCGCACACGGCGTACCCACCGCGACAGGGGTTTTGCAGACAGGCCGATCGTCGGATGCAACGCTGTCCTATGCGCGAATCCACCATTACGTTCGACTCGGTCGACGGACTCAAGATCCAAACCTACCTGTGGGAGCCCGAGGGGGAGCCCCGGGCCGTTGTCCAGCTGCAGCACGGCCTCGGTGAACATGCCGGGCGCTACCGCCGGTTCGGCGAGGCGCTCACGGATGCAGGTTTTGTTGTGTACGCCCCGGACGCGCGGGGATCGGGCCGGACGGCGGGTGGGGCATACGGGCATTGGGGCCGCGACGGCTGGCCGGGCTGGGTCGAGGATCTGAACCAGCTCAATCGCCGCATCCGGGCCGACCGCAGGGGGCTGCCTGTCGCGCTGATCGGTCACAGCATGGGGTCGTTCGCGAGCCAGCAGTATCTGTTGAACCACTCCGCGGAGGTCGATGCCGTGGTCCTGATCGGGACCACGGAGGTCAGCGGACTCGCCGACATGCTGAGCGGACCGGCTGACCTGAGCGCCTTCAACGCGGGCTTCGAGCACCGCACCGGGTTCGAGTGGCTGACTCGGGACGAGGCCGAGGTCGACAAATATTGCGCCGACCCCGAATGCGGCTTCGAGACCCAGCCGTTCGAGGGCATCCAGACCCTCAAGCGGGCGGCCGATCCGGATGAGCTGGCGAAGATCCGGGCTGACCTGCCCGTGCTGATCGTCTCCGGCGATGCCGATCCGATCGCTGATCGAGGGGCCGCCCCCGAACTCGTCGGGCGGCGGTACCGCGATGCGGGCCTGACCGATGTCGAGGTGGTCATCTATCCCGAGGCCCGCCACGAACTGCTCAACGAGACCAATCGCGATGAGGTCACCGAGCGGATCCTGGGATTCCTGGCCCGGGTTCTGGGCTGAAACGTCTTTGGGTCCGGAAATTGCTGCCAGGGCAACAATTTCCGGACCCACAAGCGTTCGGGCGACCCGTCAGGCCTCAGCCCTCTGCCCGCGCCGCGATCTCGGCCGCACGCACCTTGGACGCCGGTTCGCCGGCGATGCCCCAGGTGTCGGGATTGACCTCGGTGACCATGCCCCGGATGACGGAGCGATCGACGCCGAGGACTTCCTCGATCAGGTCAGTGAAGGCCACAACGGCACGCTGCTGCTGGTCGATGGGGCGGCCTTCCATGGCGAGGAGACTGAAGAAGGGGGAGGCCGTGCCGCCCTCGCTGACCGGCACCCCGCCCACGGCGGCGCAGTCCGCCGGATAGGCATGCAGAAAGACTCGAACGCGGTCGACGGGGCTTTCGAAGACCTCGGCGTACGCGTGCGACGCCCGCTTCAGCAGCTCCACCCGCTGCTCGGGGGTGGGGTCGACGATGTGGAGATGGGCGATGGGCATGGTGCCTCCTTGGTTGTGCGGTCGGGTTGCGTACGCCCAGTCTGGCAGCACATCCGGGCTCTTTCACGCCCTCCCTCGCAACGCTGCGGATGCCCAACAGACCAGGAGTCCGTTGTTCAAGAAGTTCTGACTTCTGAGCTCCATGTTGTTGCTCACCAGCCTCAGCGTCGCCTCTGGCGTGGCCGCAGCGCTGGCGTAGCTCCGGGGAGCGAAAAGCGGCTCCGAGACTGACTCGGAGCCGCTTCGGCATCGCATCCCCTACCGGATTCGAACCGGCGCTGCCGCCTTGAAAGGGCGGTGTCCTAGGCCGCTAGACGAAGGGGACCGGACCCGCCCAACTATAAGGGGTCAGGCCGCCTGGTCGCCAAACCCGTTTCATGCAGCACCCGGTCACCCGCCCTCAACCGGCATCGCGGACAAGCTCCACTGTTTCGACGCTCCGCAGTCGCTGACCCAGAATCACGATGGTCAGCACGACCAGGACGAACATGCCGGCCCCGACGCCGAACAGGTGGGCCGGGGTCACTTCCATGGGGTATCGGGCCAGTCCGGCCAGCGCGGCGGCTGAGGAGATCAGCGGTTCGGAGCCCGCCCAGCCAGCGACCAGCCCGAGGGCGATCCCGACCACCAGCGCGGGCAGTTGCGTCACAAGCAGCTGGCGCAGGAGTTGCCCGGATTCGTAGCCCAGTGCTTTCTGAATGCCCGCCTCCCGGCGCCCGTGCAGGATGGCACCGGCGACGACGAGACCCACCACCAAAACTGACACCAGGGCGCCGACTCCGAGATAGAGCACCACGACCACGCCGAGCGCGTCGGCCAGGGTGCCGATCATGGTTCGGCGCATGGTGTCGCTGGCGACCGCGCTCTCCTCGGGGAACCGGTCCGGGGCCGTTGCCAGCACATCGTCGATGTGCGCCCCCGGCTCGACGATCAGCCGGAGGGTACCGGGCCGATAGTCGGGGGCCAGCCGACGATAGCCGTCGCTCGTCAGCATCCCGTTGCGGCCGAGCCCATAGCTGGATTGGGAAATCGCGGTGACCAGGTAGGTCGCCGAACGATCACCGACGCCCAGAGTGATCTCATCCCCGATGCCGATCCCGGTTTCTCGCATGACCCGTGGGCCGAGGGCGACTTCGTTGGGGTAGCGGGGTGCCCGGCCGGTGACCACCGAGTCATCGCGCAGGACCGAGAAGTCTTCCATGGCCTTGACCATCAGAGTCCCGGCGGGACTGGTGGCCTGCAGGAGCGGGTCCTCGAAATAAGCTGAGGCGACGCCGGGAATCGCCGCCAGCTCGCGCCGGAAGGCTTCCGGGTCGGTCTGAGCCGCAGCGCTGATCGTGATGTCGCCCATGTCGCCGAATGCCACGTCATACAACGCTGCCGGATCGCGGAAGAACGCCGCAGCGGCCACGCAGAACACGCCCGTGAACGTCACCGCCGCCAGCACCAGCGTCACGAAAGCCCCCTGCCCGGGCCGGCGAGCGGCTTGCTTCAGGCCCAGGAGAAGCGTCAGCGGACCCGGCGTACGCCCCAGCGGCAACGGATTGCGCCGGAAACTGTGCGCCGTCAGCCCGCCTCTCAGCGCGTCCACAGGGAGGAGTCGGCGGACCCGCGCGGCCGCGGCTGCCGCTGACACCCCGGCAGCTCCGGCCAGAGTCACGACGGTGGCCAGCACCGCCCAGGGCTGCAGGCCCGGCTCCCAGACCAGACCGGTCTGGGCCGCCATGGTGTCTTCCAACCCGGGCAACACCGCATAGGACACCAGTGCGCCGATCAGCCCGCCGAGCCCCACACTGACGACATGCTGCAGGGCGATCGCGCACACGACCTGTGCGGAGGTGAAACCGAGGGCCTTCAGGGTCCCGAGGGCGGGCATCTCCCGGACGACGGCCGATCGGACGCTGAAGGCGATCACGGCTACGGCCACGGCAGTCACGATCAGCGCAAACACCACGAGCGTCAGGGCGAACGAGGTCGCGCTGAGTTGGATAGCCGGCAGCGTCAGCTCACGGTTGATGCTGATCGGCAGCAGGGCGGGGTTCTCCGCGGCTCCGGCCCGGCAGAGATGATCGGAGAGGGCGGATTCGGTGGGGCGGGCCTGGGCCGGGTCGCCCACCTGCATGCGGACCAGCCAGACCGACGGCGCGACGGTCCGTTCGGCGAACCGGGCGTACGTGTCCCGCGGCAGCCCGAACCCCACGAGCCCTGCGGAGAAACTACCCGTGAATGGTGTCTCGACGAGTCCCTGGACGTGGAAGGTGGTCTCCTGCGACCCCACCCGGAGGGTGATCGGATCGCCGAGGTCGAAGCCGCCGCCCTTGGCGAACTGGTAGGGCAAATAGATGCCGTCCGGCAGCTGCTCCGGGCTCTCGGCCACGACTGCACCGGCTCCGATGGACGGAGGGGCATCTGCGTCGGTGAACACGACATAGCTGACCGCGTCCTCGCCGCGGTAGTCCGACACCGTGACGAACGCGCCGCGAGCGGGCTGCACGTCACGGGCCCGCACCTCCGGGCGTCCGGCCAGGAACTGTTCGGCCTCGTCGGCCAGTTCCGCGCTCGCGACGACCGTCAACGAATCCTCGGTGTTGAGTCGTTCGATCGAGCGCTCGAACGACCTCGGGAACTCGAGGGTGACGACCAGCCCGAGGTGCAACAACAATCCGGCCACCACCGACAGCGCCAGAACGACCAGATGTTGCCCCGGCGTACGCCGCAGGCCGCGGCGGATCAGCAGACCGAGCGCGCGCACCGTCACCACCCCAGCTCGAACAGAAAGGCGGTCATCTCGGCTTCGCGCTGGGCATCGTCATCGGAGTACGCCGGGAGGTCGAGTTGGCCGGTGATCGAGCCGTCGCGGAGATAGAGCACGCGATTGCCGCGCAGCGCCGAGTGCAGGTCGTGGGTGACCATGACGATCGTCTGGCCGGCCCGGTTGACCTCGGTGAGCACGTCGAGGACCAGCTTCGAACTCTCTGAGTTGAGCTGACCGGTCGGCTCGTCGGCGAAGACGATCGTCGGATCGTTGATGAGGGCCCGCGCGATCGCCGCTCGTTGGGCCTCACCGCCGGACAAGGTCTGGGCGAACCGTCCCGCCGTGGCCAGGTCGATGCCGACCCGCTCGAGCAGTTCCGTGGCGCGGGCCGCAACCTGCTGCCGATCACGGCTGACCAGCAGCCCGGCGGCCATCACGTTGTCATGCAGGCTGAGTGAGTCGAGCAGGTTGATCTGCTGGAACACGAACCCGCAGTGCTCCCGCCGGAACCGGGCCAGCTGGTCCGGGGAGCGGTCCGAGATGCGTACGCCCGCGACCTCGACCGCGCCGAGACTCGGGCGATCCATGCCGCTCAGCGCATAGAGCAGGGTCGTCTTGCCCGCACCCGATGGGCCCATGATCACGGTGAAATCGCCCCGGCGGATGTCGGTATCCAGCTTGCGCAGCACATGCGTCTGGACACCGTCGTGGCTGAAGGTTCTGGACAGCTTCTCGGTCCGGATCACGATGTCGTTCGGGCTCATGTCTCCGACGGTGCCATGGGGGTTGCCGAACAGTCCCTTCCGGATCCTTAATTAACAGTCCGTGAACCGGGTTTCGATCTGCTCAACCGGCAAGCGGCAAGCTCAATACCACAGCGAGTCCGGGCTCGGCCCGCCGCAGCTCCAACCCACCCCCCATGCGCTGGATGAGGCGGTCGCCGATGTGCAGACCCAGGCCGAGGCCGGGCGTACCCTCCGCATTCGACCCGCGGGCCCCGCGGGCGAGGACGGCATCGAGTTCTGCCTCGGGTACGCCGGGTCCGTGGTCGCGCAGGGTGATCTGCAGGTGGCGGTCGCGGATGACGCCGGACGCCTCGACAGGGGTGCGGGCATATTTGGCGGCGTTTCCCAGCACGTTGTCCACCACCTGTCGCCAGCGGCGGGGATCGACCCGGACGAGGGCATCGGGCAGAGCCACCGGCTGTCCGAGCTCGGTGGACAGCGCGGCTGCCAGATCGCGCGAGGACACTTCCTCGACGGTCACGGCGAGCCGCTCCAGCTCGTCGTCGTTGGCCTGGAAGAGGTCATCGAGCAGCGCGCTGACTTGGGTGGTCTTCTGGCGGATGGCGCCGAGCCTGGCCATGCGCGCCGGATCGGTCTCGGTCAGGGTGAGCACCTCGGCGGTGGCACTGATGGTGGCGATTCCGCCTCGGCGGCGCGGGCCGCCCGGAGTTCGGTGCGGAGCAGGTCGAAGGCCTCGGTGAAGGCGCCGAAGACCTGGCGGCGATCCATGGCCAGCGGCGCGTCCAGGTCTCCCGCGGCGACCGCGGCGGCGAATCCGCGCAGGCGACCGAACGGGCGTAGCACGCGGACGTGCAGCCACAGGGCCAGGGCGATGAGGGCCAGCGCAGCGGCGATGAGCGCCAGGCTCGCGAGGGTGGCGATGGCCCGGCTCCGATCGTCCACGGCCGCGGCCGCCGGGTCGATTACGAACAGCTGACCCACCCGCGCGCCGTCGACGACGATCGTGACCGTAGCGGCCCCGGCGCGGACGGCCTGCAATTCCGAGGTCACCACCGGGCCGGGACCCCGGGCCACGATCCGGCCGTTGGCGTCGACCACGGTGTACGCAAGGTCCGGCGGGGCGGCGAGATCAGCTGGGGCCACATCCGGCCAAAGCTGGGCGATCCGGGTGGCCAGGGCATTGACGGCCGCCGGGTCGGCGGTGGGCAGCGGCGCCAGGGCCCGCGTCCACACCACTGCTATCGCCAACGCGACGACGCAGACGATTGACCCCAGCGCCAACACCACGGGGGAGCGCGGAGGCTGCCCGCATCGATGCAGAGCAGCGCGCCTCAGCCGCTGAGAGCCGCGCCGCCGCCGAGAGCGGCCGCGCCGACCGGGCCGAGACCGACAACACCCAGATGCGCGAACAGCTCGACACCCTCCGCGCCGACCTCGACCGCAGCCGGGACACGGCAGCCGAGCTGCGCAGCACCCTGGCCACCACCACCGCGGAACGAGACGCAGCCCGCGCCGACGTCGACCGCGAACGTGCCCACGGGGACCAGCGGGTCGAGGACCTGCGGTCCACCTACGACCGCCCGATTAGCCGGAAGTGCACGACTGGTCCTCCGGGGCTCCGCAGTGTGCCGGATGGGGTGCCCCCACCGGGCATACCGCCGGACAGGTCTTACGGCGACGGGGGTCGGGGCCGTGATCCTGAGGCCGGGTGGTGCCGGACTCCGTCCCGGTGGCGGTTCCACTTACGGGACGGTCAATGCTCATGCCGCAGACCTCCCCCTCCCGCCGCAGAAGAGGTAACAGCGTTTGCTCCCGAGGACCGCGACGTTCTGTCAGTCGTCGTTGAATTTCCAGTGATGTCGGGCGCCGCGGGCGTGAGCTACAAGCCGAAGGCGCCGCCCTCGAGGAGGATGACGATGCCGAGGCCGATGAGGACCAGCGGGAAGAGGATGTGTTCCCAGCGTTCGAGGATCTCGGCGATGGGCCGGCGGGTGGCGACGTACTTGGCTGCGAGGACGAGGAGGCCGACCAGGGCGAGGAAGACGAGGCAGTAGGCGATGATCGCGGTGGTGGACGCGGTGGCGAAGACGGGGACGTAGACCCCGATGTTGTCTCCGCCGTTGGCGAACGTCACGGCGGCCACGGTCAGGACTCCGACCTGCTTGTCGGCGACCTTGGCCTCGTCATCGTCGTCGTCGTCACCGCGGTTGCGCCACGCTCGCCATGCCGCGTAGAGGCCCAGGGCGAGGGGGATGAGCCCGAAGTAGGGCAGGGCGTCCTCGGGCAGGAAGCTGCGGGCCCCGAGGGAGATCACCACGGCGGCGAGCAGGATGCCCCCGAAGCCGAGGTACTGGCCGAGCAGGATCTTGCGGGTGGTGCCCCGCTGGCCGGCGCCGCGGGCGTAGAAGAGGGACAGGACGATGATGTCGTCGATGTTCGTGGCCACGAACAGGCCGATCGCCTGCAGGATCGGGGTGAGCAGTTCCATCGGTGCCTTTCAGGGCGCGCCGGACCGCCGGCGGTGGGTCAGTGGGGCCGCGTTGGTCCGCGGGGGTCAGTGTCCGCGCGTGGGCTGGTGGGTGCGTGCGGCGCGCAGGCCGTTGAGGATGACCAGGACCTCGGCGACTTCGTGGATGAGTACGACGGCGGCCAGGCCCAGGACGCCGGTGATGGCCAGGGGTGGCAGCGCGGCGATGATGAGCAGTGACAGGACGATGTTCTGGTTGACGATGCGCCGTCCGCGTCGGGCGTGGGCGATGGCCTGGGGCAGCAGGCGCAGGTCCTGGCCGGTGAAGGCGATGTCGGCGGACTCGATCGCGGCGTCGGAGCCGGTGGCTCCCATCGCGATCCCGACGTCGGCCGCGGCCAGGGCGGGGGCGTCGTTGATGCCGTCACCGATCATCGCGGTGGGCCGGCGCACGCTGAGCTCGCCCACGGCGGCGGACTTGCCTTCGGGGCGCAGCTCGGCGCGCACGTCGCTGATGCCGGCCTGGGCCGCGAGGGCGCGGGCGGTGCGCTCGTTGTCTCCGGTCAGCATCGTGACGTCGATGCCCTGGCCCGCCAGGGTCGTGATGACCTCGGGGACCTCGGGACGGAGCTCGTCACGCACCCCGATCGCCCCGGCGACCGCGCCGTCGCGGTGGACGACGACGACCGTCATCCCCTGGGCCTCCAGGTCACGGACCCGGTAGGTGAGGTCGCCGGGGTCGACCCAGCGGGGGCTGCCGACCAGCACTACGGCGCCGTCGACGGTGCCGTGGATTCCGTGGCCGGCTTCCTCGGTGGCGCCCTGGGCGGCGGGGATTGTGGGGGCGGCGTGGGTGATGGCGGTGGCGAGGGGGTGGGTGCTGTGCTGCTCGAGCGCGGCGGCCCAGGCCAGGACCTGTTGCTCGGTGACGTCGGCGGCGGGGACGACGGCGGTGACGGTGGGCTGGTTGCGGGTCAGGGTCCCGGTCTTGTCGAAGGCGACGTGCCCGATGTCCCCGAATCGTTCGAAGATGGCACCGCTCTTGATGATGACGCCGAACTTGCTGGCCGAGCCGACCGCGGAGACCACGGTGATCGGCACCGCGATCGCCAGCGCACACGGGGAGGCGGCCACGAGCACCACCAGGGCGCGGGTGATCCAGGTCTGCGGGTCACCGGCGAGTGAGCCGATGAGCGCGACCAGCACGGCCAGGACCAGGACGCCGGGCACGAGCGGACGGGCGATGCGGTCGGCCAGCCGGGCGCGTTGCCCCTTCTCGGCCTGGGCGCGTTCGACCAGGCTCACGATCGTGGTCAGGGAGTTGTCGGTGCCGGGCGCGGTCGCCTCGACCTGCAGGGCTCCGGCGGCGTTGATCGCCCCGGCAGACACCTCATCACCGGGGCCGACCTCGACGGGGATGGACTCACCGGTGATCGCCGAGGTGTCCACGCTGCTGTGCCCGCTGCGGACGATGCCGTCGGTGGCGATGCGCTCACCGGGCCTGATCAGCATGACCTGCCCCGCGGCCAGGTTACGGGCCGGGACGCTCGCGCTATGGCCGTCGGTGAGGACGGTGGCGCTCTGGGGCACGAGCTTGAGCAGCGCGCGCAGCCCGGCACGCGCCCGGTCCATCGCCCGGTCCTCCAAGGCCTCGGCGATGGAGTAGAGGAAGGCCAGGGCCGCGGCCTCCTCCACGTGGCCGAGGATGACCGCGCCGGTGGCGCTCATCGTCATGAGGAGCGCGATGCCGAGCTTGCCCGTGGCGAGCTTGCGCAGCGCACCGGGGACGAACGTGGAGGCCCCGAGCAGCAGACCGACCCAGAACAGCACCAGCGCCGCGCTCTGGGCGCCGGACCACTCACAGGCCAGCCCGGCGACGAACGCGACCCCCGAGGCGATGGGGATCAGGACGGCGCGGTCAGCCCACCACGGGGTCTCGTGCTCGTCGTCGGTCTCGAGCTCCTCGACGGGGGTGTGGGTGGTCGCGCTCATGCCACGGTCCCGCTCGGGCAGCAGCCGGGCACCGTGCAGGTGGCATCCACGCACGGGGCGTTTTCATCGACGGCCAGCGTCACCTCGACCAGCGCGGTCATCGCCGCCCCCAGGTGGGGGTCGGCGATCTCGTACCGCGTCTGGCGCCCCTCGGGCTCGGCCACGACGATGCCGCAGTCCCGCAGGCAGGTGAGGTGGTTCGACACGTTCGACCGGGTCAGGCCTAGGTCGCGGGCGAGTACCGCCGGGTAGCTCGGGCCCTCGAGGAGTGTCATGAGGATGCGGGAGCGGGCCGGGTCGGCCATCGCCCGGCCCAGCCGGTTCATCACGTCCAGCCGCGAAGCAATAGTCAGCATGCGCTGACCATACAGAACCTGCTGACCTCTCGTGTGTGGCTCCCGCTGCTGATAGCTGCACATCTGCATAGGTGTATGGTCGTGGCATGAGTGTGACGCCGTTGGATTCGTGTCAGGTCACCGCCGTCCATCCGGAGAAGGTGGCGCTGACCCGGGAGAGGATCCCCGACGAGCGCGAGGCCGGCAGGTTAGCCGGGCTGTTCAAGCTCCTGGGGGACCCGCGCCGTGCCCGGGTGCTGTATGCGTTGCTGGAGGCCGGCGAGCTGTGCGTGTGTGACCTGGCGGCGTCGGTCGATGTCGCGGAGGCGTCGGTGTCCCAGGTGCTGCGGGTGCTGCGTACCGCTGGGGTGGTCGAGAACCGCCGGGAGGGGCGGATGGTGTACTACCGCCTCGCTGACGGGCATGTGCGGATGCTGCTGGACGTCTCCCGTGAGCACGCCCGCCACGAGGGGCAGGGCTGATGGGGGCGGGACACAGCCATGCCCCGGCGACCGGGCATGCCGGTGGCCGCTACCGTCGGCGGCTGGCGGGGGCGTTCGCCCTGACGGCGGGCTTCTTCCTGATCGAGCTGGTCGCGGGGCTGGTGTCGGGGTCGTTGGCGCTGCTGTCGGATGCCGGGCACATGGCTGCCGATGTGGTGGTGCTGGGTGCGGCGCTGCTGGCGACGCGCATCGCGAGCCGGCCGGACTCCACGGGGCGACGCACCTATGGCTCCTACCGGGCCGAGGTGTTCGCCTCGGCGTTGGCGGTGCTGGCGATGCTCGCGGTCGGGGTGTACGTGGTGGTCGAGGCCATCAGCCGGCTGGGCGACGCGCCGGAGGTGGCCTCCGGCGCCATGCTCGCGGTCGGCTTCGCCGGCCTGGTGATCAACATCACCTCCATGCTGCTGCTGCGCAGCGGAGCCAAGGACAGCCTGAACGTCAAGGGCGCCTACTACGAGGTGATCGCCGACGCCGCCGGGTCGGTGGGTGTCATGGTCGCCGGCGTGCTGATCATCCTCACCGGCCAGCCGATCTGGGACGTCGTGGTCGCGGCGCTCATCGCGGTCTTCGTCATCATCCGGGCGGTGGTTCTGGGCAGGCAGGTGATCGCGGTGCTGGGCCAGCACGCCCCGGAAGGGGTGGACCCGGAGGACGTCGCCGGTGACCTGGACGCGGTCGAGGGGGTGGAGGAGGTCCACGACCTGCACCTGTGGACCCTGACGTCGGGGATGAACGTGGCCACGGCCCACCTGGTCGCTGACCAGGGCGCGGACCACGGCGCCGTGCTTGCCGGCGCGCGCCGGGTGCTGCGCGACCGTTACGGTATCGCCCATGCCACCTTGCAGGTGGAGGGCGCCGGCAGCGACGGCTGTCACGACCTGAGCTGGTAGCACTCGGCACGGAAGCCCGCTCGCGAGAGCCGCACATGCTTGAGCAACGTCTTAGGAGCGCGCGATGACCGCGAAGCACGGCAAGGGCCCCGGGCCGGACGAGGGCCAGCGGCCGGCCCGGCGCGGGGTGGTGCTCACCCTGCTGGGGATCGGTCTGGTCGCCGCGGCTTACGTGGTGACGATCGTGGTCATGGTGGTGCGGTGACGCGGCCCAAACGGACCGCGGCCTCATGGCGGCGCCGCAAGGCGGTCATCGCGTCGTCCAGTGCTGTCCTCGTCGGGTCGAGCACGTAGAGGTCGTGAAGACGTCCAGATATAGGCCTGGGACGGGAGTTCTTGCATCGACTGAACTCCCCGGTGGTTGCAGGTCCGATACGCAGGGGTGCCAGTAAGTAGGGCTGATCGGCGCCCATTTTCTTGTCTCGCGCCCCGGGGCGAGGCGGTCCCCTATCGGTGTCCCTGTGTGCGGGGCAGGTTCACGCCGCGCAGCAGGAGAGCTTGGCGATGTCGGTGGTGAAGGCCTGCGCGGTGAGCTTGAGGCCTTCGGCCATGGTCAGGTAGGGGCTCCAGAGGTTGGCGACCTGGCTGGTGGTCATGCCGGCCTCGAGCATGTAGACCCCGGCGGCGGCGAGGTCGCCGGCGTCCTGGGCCAGGGCGGTAATGCCGATGATGCGGCCGGTGTCGGCGTCGGTGACCATCTTGATGAACCCGCGGGTGTCGCGGTTGACGATCGCGCGTGGGACGTGCGCGAGTGACAGGACACGGCTGTCGTAGCGGATCCCGGCAGCGGAGGCCTGCCGTTCGGTCATCCCGACGGCGGCCAGGGCGGGGCTGGTGAACACGACCCGGGGCAGGTGGCGGTAGTCGACCTGGAGGCCGGCGCCGGTGAGGGCGTTGTCGGCGACGAGGGCGCCGTGGGCCGCGGCGACGTACACGAACTGACGGTGGGCGGTGACGTCACCGGCAGCCCAGACGCGCGGGTTGGTGCTGCGCAGATGGCTGTCGACGACCACCTCGCCGTGGTCGCCGGTGCGCACGTCGACGGTGTCGAGACCGAGCGTGGCGGTGACCGGGCGGCGCCCGGTGGCGACGAGTACCTCGGCCGCCCGGAGTTCCTGTGAGCCGTCAGTGGTGGTGGCAGTGACCGTGACCTCGCCGGTGGCCGGGTCGCGGCGGACCGCGCTGGGCACCGCGCCGCGGATGATCTGGATGCCTTCGTCCGTGAAGATCTCATCCAGGGCGGTGGACGCCTCGGGTTCTTCCTGGGACGCCAGCCGTGAGCGGACCAGCATGGTGACCCGGACGCCGAGCCGAGCGAAGAGCTGGGCCTGCTCCATCGCGACGTAGCCGCCGCCGATGACCAGCAGCGACTCCGGGACGTGGTCCAGTTCCATCGCGGTGGTCGAGGTCAGGTAACCGGCCTCCTGCAGGCCGGGGACCGGCGGCGCCCAGGGCCTGGAGCCGGTGGCGATGAGGTAGTGCGCGGCCCGGACCGTCTCCACCGTGCCGTCAGGGCCGGTGACGCGCAGTGCCGGCTCGCTGGGTGTGCCGACGAACGTGGCGTCCCCGGGGTGGAGATCCCATCCGTACTCGGTGGCCAGGTCCAGGTACTTCTCGCCACGCAGTGACCCGACGAGCCGATCCTTGCCGGCGATCAAGGCGGGCATGTCGACCGGCCGGACTTCGGGGAGCGGCAGGCCGGGGAACCGGGAGGCGTCGAGTGTGACGTGGCGGGCCTCGGCGGTCGCGAGCAAGGCCTTGGAGGGCACGCACCCGGTGTTCACGCAGGTACCGCCGACGGTGCCACGCTCGATCATCACCACCCGTCTGCCGAGGTTGGTGGCGCGGATCGCGGCCGCGAACGCCGCCCCACCGGACCCGATCATTGCCAGGTCATACGACCTGCTGTTAGCCGTTGCCGTCATGAACTCCTCCTTCATCGCCCTCAGGATCGACCTTCCAGTGCACTGGAAGGTCAAGGGGGAGAATGAGTGGCATGCGGATCGGTGAGGTGGCTCGGGCGTCGGGCACGACGAGCAAGACCCTGCGGTACTACGAGGAGGTCGGGCTGCTACCCGCCGCGGACCGCACCCCGGCGGGCTACCGGGACTACGGCGCCGAGGTGCTCGACCGGCTGGACTTCATCCGCCGGGGGCAAGCGGCCGGGCTGACCCTGGCCCAGATCGGTCAGGTGCTGGACATCCGCGACCGGGGGCAGGCCCCCTGCCGGCACGTCACCGACCTGCTCGACACCCGCCTTGATGTGATCGACCGGCAACTCGCCGAGCTCGCGCAGCTACGCACCACGATCGCCGACCTGCGCGAGGACGCCGCCGCCGGCGACCCGGCCACGTGCTCCCCCGAGGATGTCTGCCGCTACCTGTGACACCGAAGTTCACGGGCCCGTGGCAGCGCATGGCGGCCCACTCTGTCGCGTTGGGGTGTTAGACCTTTCGCAACGGTTCTGTTGCGCGGGGTGCACCCTATCGCGACGCCTATTCCTCCGGCCTGCCGTCGGCCGCTGTCCCGGTGAAGGATGGTCTTACGGGACGATGGCTGCGGGATGGCACGGCGCGCTTCAGAGCCCGGGTGAGGGTCGGACCAGCGGGTATTGCATGTGGCCCGTCTCGCGGCGAAAGGGCGCGTTGGCGCGGTATCGGGCAGGGGGCCGGTGCGAGTTGGGAGTCGCGACGGGCTGGGCGCGGCCTCGGTCTCGGCTCAGCCGCCGTGGTCAGGTGTGTGTTGGTCCGTCCTGGTTGGTGTCGCGGCCCACCGGCTGGACTGCCTCGCTGGTGTGGGTGTAGGCGGCGTCGCGCACGTCGTCGTAGTCTTCCAGGCCCGCGCCGAGGGCGCCGCCGACCGTGGCGATCGTCGCCGTGAGCCAGGCAAGGCGCCCGTACTCCGCTGCGCCAAGTGCCGTGCCCACCGAGGTGGCATACACCGACTCCGAGACGAGGAGCAGCGCGCCAAGCCATGCCAGGACGAACAGCGCGAGGTAGTAGACCAGCACGCCGATGACGACGGTCGCGAGGGTGGCGAGGTTGAAGAGGACCACCTGCTCGCGTTCCCGGCGGTGCCGCGCGCGTTCCCACAGGCCGCCGCCGAGGACGAGCGCGAGGGTGAGGGCGCCGACCGACAGCACCCCGAGGCCGGTGAGTCTGAGCGACCCGTAGGAGGCGGACAGCGACCACAGGTCGGAGGTGACGAGCGCCGCGACGCCGCTGGCGGCGGCGACGGTGAGCGAGCGCGACAGTCGGAGGGCGAGGCGCCATGGTCGGTTCGCGCGCACCATCCCAAGCAGAACCCAGAGGTTCCCGCCGAGCACGCGGGCCGCGAACTCCACCGCGTTGTCCCCAGGATGGTCCTTGGTGTCGGCCGCGAGCTGACGCAGCCGCCGATCTGGCGAGCGCCCTTCGGCCTCCGCGCCGAGCAGCGTGGTCACGACACCGACGACGGTCTCCTCCGCCCGCCGCTGCACTCGCACTGGTCCTAGCGCCGGGACGGAGACCAGGCCGACGCCGTGCACCGGGCTGGTGACGACGGCGAGGGTGCGGTGCCCGTCGCGTAGTGGGGAGTCGGTCAGGACGACGGCGAGGTCCCAGTCCGCGTCGAGCATCCGGTCCCGGGTCTCCTCGAGGAGCTCGGTGCGGCCGGCCGGTGGCCGGGTGAGGACCTCGTGGACCACGGACACCGTCCACCGGGTCCCGGGAAAGCGGGCGGCCAGGCGCTCGGACAGGGTTGTCTCGAGTGCCGAGCGCACGAGCTCGGCCGCGCGGGGTTCGAGCACGACACCGAGGTGCAGCGTGAGCGGGCGGGCGGCGGGCGGCTGAGCGGGATGTGGCACGGGCCAAGTCTCGGGGATCGCGATGACGGCGGGGAGATCGATGCCCGCGCCGGTGCGATCAGGGTCATCCAGCGCCGAGGGCCGGCGGTGCCGTAGCCCCTGCACGGGATCAGTGGGCCTGTTGACGAGGTGCACCTCGCGGGTCAGGGGCGTACGGTCAGTCGGGCTCGGCGCCGGACCGCTCCCTGGAGATCGCCATGACCCAGAACCCAGCAACCAGTGGCCAGGCGGACTACCGCACACTGGCGGAGTTCCCCGACTACGCGGGCGCCCAGCGCCTTGTCGATCTCCTCTCCGATCGCGGTTTCCCTGTGGAGAACGTTCGCATCGTCGGGACCGGCATGCGGTCGGTGGAACAGGTCACCGGCCGGCAGACGAATGCTCAGGCGGCTCTGCGGGGTGCCGCCGGAGGCGCCTGGTTCGGCCTGCTCATCGGTCTGCTGTTCTCGATCTTCGTCATCGGCGGGTGGTTCTGGCTGTGGATGCTCCTCCTCAGCGTCTTGATCGGTGCCGTCTTCGGCGCGATCTTCGGGTTCATCGACCACGCGGCCACCGGTGGACGGCGCGACTTCACCAGCGTGAGCACACTCCAGGCGAGCACCTACCACGTCGAGGTCGCGAGCACGCAGTTCGCGGAGGCGCAGCGAGTCGCGAACCTCGTCTGAGCGGCGTTCCTCGCTTGGGCCCGGCGATCCTCCCCCGGTTCCGGTGACGGCTCTCGCCCCTCGCCGAGCGCCTGTCCCTCTCGTACGAGTCACCGCGGAGCTGCCCTTCCGGGCGCCTCTTGTCGCCCCGCAGCGGGACGTCAGCCCGCGGTTTCCTAAGGGGCTCCGGCGCCGGTGTCCTGTGCTGTCTCGTGGGCGGCGCTCATCTCGGGCCCGGTCATCTGGCCGGGCGGCGGTTCGCTATCGGTTGCGGTGTCCCGGGTGGTTGCGAAGTGCAGCCGTCCGTCGCTGATGGTGACGGTGACGGTGTCACCCGGGCTCAGGTCGCCGGCCAGGAGGAGGCGGGAGAGCTGGTTGTCGAGCTCGCGCTGGATGGTGCGCCGGAGCGGGCGGGCGCCGAACTCGGGCTGGAAGCCGCGGTTGGCGAGCCAGTCCAGGGCCTGGTCGGTGATGTCGAGGGTGATGTTCTGAGCGCGCAGCCGCCGTCGCGTCTGCTCCAGGAGCAGGGTGGTGATCTTGCGCAGCTGGGTGCGGTCCAGGCCGTGGAAGATGATGATCTCGTCGATCCGGTTGAGGAACTCGGGCCGGAAGGACTGCCCGAGCAGGTTCATGAGGGTCTCGCGCAGGTCCTCCATGGAGCGGCCGGCCTGGGTGGCCGCCAGGATGCGCTCGGCGCCCACGTTGCTGGTCATGATCACGACCGTGTTCGAGAAGTCCACGGTGCGGCCTGGGCGTCGGTGAGCCGGCCGGCGTCCAGGAGCTGCAGGAGGGTGTTGAAGACGTCGGGGTGGGCCTTCTCGATCTCGTCGAGCAGCAGCACCGTGTACGGGGTGCGGCGGACGGCCTCGGTCAGCTGGCCGGCCTCCTCGTAGCCGACGTACCCCGGAGGGGCGCCCATCAGCCGGGACACGGTGTGGCGTTCTTGGAACTCGCTCATGTCGAACCGGACCATCCGGGCCTCGTCGCCGAAGAGGGCCTCGGCCAGGGCCCGGGCGAGCTCGGTCTTGCCCACGCCGGTCGGGCCCAGGAAGAGGAACGAGCCGACGGGCCGGTTGGGGTCGGACAGCCCGGCGCGGGCCCGCCGGACCGCCTCGGCGACCGCCTCCACGGCCTCCTCCTGCCCCACCACCCGGCCGTGCAGGGTCTCCTCCAGCCGCAGCAGGCGCTCCTTCTCCTCCTCGGTCAGCTGGGCGACCGGGATGCCGGTCGTGCGCGAGACGACCTCGGCGATGTCCTCGGCGGTGACCTCCGGCACGGGGGCGCGCTGGCTGCGGGCTTCCTCGAGGCGGGTGCGGGCGGCATCCAGCTCGGCCTTGAGGGTGTTGGCCCGTTCGTAGTGCTCGGCCGCGACGGCGGCGTCCTTGTCCCGCTGCAGCCGGGCGGCGTTCTCCTCCAGGTCCCGGACGTCGGGCGGGGCGGTGCGGGCCCGGAGCCGGACGCGGGCGCTGGCCTGGTCGATCAGGTCGATCGCCTTGTCGGGCAGGAACCGGTTGGTGATGTACCGGTCCGAGAGCGTGGCCGCGGCCACGGTCGCCTCGTCCGTGATCCGGACCTGGTGGTGCACCTCGTACCGGTCGCGCAGGCCACGCAGGATCGCGATCGTGTCCTCCACCGACGGCTCGGGCACCAGGATGGGCTGGAAGCGGCGCTCCAAGGCCGGGTCCTTCTCGATGTGCTTGCGGTACTCATCGACCGTCGTCGCCCCGACGACCTGCAGCTCACCGCGCGCCAGGGCCGGCTTGAGCATGTTGCCGGCGTCCATCGAGCCTTCCGCGGCGCCCGCGCCGACGACCGTGTGGAGCTCGTCGATGAACACGATCACCTCCCGCTCGGCGGCCGTGACCTCATCGATGACGCCCTTGAGGCGCTCCTCGAACTCCCCGCGGTACTTGCTGCCCGCCACCATCCCGGCCAGGTCCAAGGCGATCACCCGCCGGTCCTTCAGGGTGTCCGGGACGTCGCCGTTGACGATCCGCTGGGCCAGGCCCTCGACGATGGCCGTCTTGCCCACCCCCGGGTCCCCGATGAGCACCGGGTTGTTCTTCGTGCGTCGGGACAGCACCTCCAGGGTCTGCTCGACCTCGCTGTCCCGGCCCACGACCGGGTCCAGGCGGCCCTCACGGGCGGCCTCGGTCAGGTCCCGGCCGTACTCGTCCAACGTCGGGGTGCTCGACTGCGCCCGGCCCGACCGGGCCGGGCCCTCGGCGCCGGCCGGGCTGGTCGGGCGGACCGCGTCGGTGTCCGGCAGCGCCCGGGCCAGCACCCTCCCAGCCACGGACTCGGTGTTCGCGGCCAGCCCCAGCAGCAGGTGCTCTGGGTTGATCGACGCCGAACCCGCACCCCGCGCCTGCCGGTACGCATCCAGCAGCGCCCGCTTCGCGGCCGGCGTCAGCGACAAGCCCTCACCCTGAGCTGCCGGCTCACCGTGCGGAACCGCCTGCTCCAACTGGGAGGCCAACGCGGCGACGTCCACCCCGGCCTGCTCGAGCAACGTCCGGGTCGCAGGCTCCTGGGTCGCCGCCCACAGCAGATGCTCGGCGTCGACGTCGCCGTTGCCCCACTGCGCCGCCTACGCCGCTGCTCGCGAGATCAAAGCGCGCGCCTCCGCCGACAAGGACCGCGACAGGTCCACCCGCTGCATCGACGGCGCCGTGGTCTGGCGGGCGCCGAGCAAGCTGAAGGGGTCCCGTCCGCCGAAGAACTGGTTGATCAGGTCATCGAAGGGGGAGTCGAACCCGAATCCGCTGGTCATGGCTACCTCCGAACCTGCCACGGGCGCCGCCGGTCAGCACCGGCGCCCACGACGACGTCACTGTGCATGGCCGGACCCCTCACCAGAACCCTGCTGACCGCCCTGCTCGATGCTCTTCTGCCCGCCGGAGGCGGTGACCTGGATCTTGCGGGGCTTGGACTCCTCCGCCAGCGGGATGGTCAACGTCAGGACACCATCGGCGTAGTTGGCCTGGATGCGGTCCACCGCCAAGCCCTGACCCAGCGTGAGCTGGCGAGCGAACGTCCCCGCGGGGCGCTCCCGCACCAGCCACTGCGCCTCGCCCACCTGCTGCGGGCGCCGCTCGGCACGCACCGTCAGCGTGCGGTCCTCGACGTCGATGTCGATCGAGCCCGGGTCCACGCCCGGCAGGTCGATCTTGACCACGAATTCCTCACCGGAGCGGTACAGGTCCAGCGGGATCAGCGCAGCGGACGGGCTCTGACGCAACGCCGAGCCGAGCAGACGCTCGACCTCACGGAACGGATCGAGAACGGTCATCGCAATCATCACCTCTCTGTGCCGGTGCCAGGACAGTCCCGGCCGGACATCCATGGCACCACGACCGCCCCGCAGCACGCATCTCGACCGGAGCTCGCCGGGTGACGCCCCACTGAGTGGCGTAATTAACAGGTGGCCCCTCCGGCCCTTCAGACCGAACCTCGAGCTTCGCGGTCCAGCGCTTAAAGACGTGTCCCGTTCAAGGATCGGCTTGCGGAACGTGAGCCTCACTCGCAGCGCCCTCTTGCCCGCGTGCTTGGGGGCCGCCACTGAGCTCCGACAGAACCCCGCCATATAGCGGCGCAAGCCACAAAATGGCGTGGGCCGAGAACCGCGAACCGTCAAGCATCCTGAAGAGGGCGACGAGCCCTCGTCGTCGCTGTAGCGGAATCGTTCGTTTGCGTACAGCAGACTGCCAGTGGTGCGCCGTGGCTGCCAAGAATGGAATGCGGCAATCAGAGCCGCACTGTCAACGTGATGCGGGACTCCATCCAGGGCTCCCGCCGCAGCTGACCGTGGAAGGCCGGCACGGGGATCCGATGGCAGCGGACTGGCATCGACGTAGCCCGTAGATGCCCGGGATAGGTGGGCGGCTTAGTGTGGCGCGGACAGTGCTAGACGACGTCACCGCGCTGCTGGCGCAAGCGCGTGCGGACGTAACCGCGCAGTCCACCGCCACCGTCGCCCAGCGGGTAGCGACCACGTTGTTGCGCCTGGCCGGGAAGTTCGGGCAGGACAGTGCCTGTGGTGGCACCTTGATCCAGCTGCCGCTGTCTCGCACCGACCTGGCCGGCATGGCCGGTTCGACACCGGAGTCCGTCTCCCGGGTGATGAGCCAGCTCCGCAAGGACGGCATCATCGACTCCGGACGCAGATGGACCGCCATCCTGGACCGCGGCCGTCTGCTCGCCACCGTGGCGGCCAGTGCCTGAGGGCCGAGGACTTGCTGATGTCTGTTGCGGTTGATTGACGTAGATCATGGTTCGGTTCCTGCCCCGCCCGTAACGTCGTAGCCAGCACCCAAGAAGGGTGAGACCTCGTCAGAAATGGAAGGGACACACTATGAGCACCACCGCTCCCACCACCACCCACACCATCCTGCGCGCCGAGGGCTTCTCCTGCCCCTCCTGCGTGGCGAAGATCGAGAAGCGTGTCGGGCGCCTGGACGGCGTCAGCGCCGTGAAGGTCCAGTTCGCCTCCGCGCGCATCGAGGTCGACCACGACCCGGCGAAGGCCAGCGTCGAGGACCTGATCGCCGCCGTTGCCAAGGCCGGGTACGTCGCCAAGCCCGCCGCATTCTGACGCCCGCCGCGCCAAGGAGAAGGACAGTGAGCGTGATGGCGCAGGCGGCGCACCTGCAGTTGCGCCTGGGGGAGTTGTTCTGCCCCTCGTGCGCCACCGACATCAACCGGCACCTGAAGCGTCTTGCGGGTGTGCAAGCCGTGCACGTCGATCTCGGCTCCCGCCGGGTCGACGTCGACTACGACCCTCAACGCTTGGACGTCGAGGACATCCTGGTGACCGTCGGCGGTGCCGGCGTTACCGCAAGCGTTGTCTCGGAGGACAGGTAGAACCGCCTCCACTGGGACAAGCGGGGACGTCGACCCGTGCCCAGACCGCAAGCGAGAGCCCAAACTGGCCGGACGGCCCCCGCCGCCAATCGGTGCCCGAACCGGTCACGGGCTCCATCAATGAATCAGGGGGAGCCTGCCCGCTGCTTTGTGGAGTTCGAGCCGCTGGTATTCCCCCGTCCGAAACTCAGGAGGTCGCTATGATCGTCAAGCTTCACCATGTCCCGCCGCGCCTGGCGAGCGGGGCCTTCATCTTGAACACCGGAATCACGAAGCGGTCATTGGACCTCGAAGGGGCAACGGGGTTGCGGGACCAAGCCGCCAACGCGTTCCCGTTCTTGAAGAAGATGGACCCGGTCCGCTTCGGGAAGGCGTTGTCGACCTTCGAGACCGCTCTGGGCACGGCGCTGCTAGCCCCGGTGGTACCCACCCGGGTGGCCGCGGCCGGCCTGAGTGGTTTCTCGGCCGCATTGATGGCCGTGTACCTCAAGACGCCAGGCTTCACCCGTGATGACGGAATCCGTCCAGCGCCGGCTGGCATGGGGATTGCTCGGGACGTCTTCATGCTCGGTAGCGGTCTGGGCCTGATGGTGGAGGAACTGGCAACCAGGCGAACCTGACGGAGCCGGGCCCTACCCCCGGTTCGTGGACACGGGGTGTGATTACGCGGCGGTTGCGAGCGTAGCGGTGTAGGCGGTCTCGTAGGCGGTCGGCGGCTGGTAGCGGCACCAGGAGTGGCGACGCTTGGTGTTGTAGCGGGTCAGCCATCTGAAGGTCTGCCGGCGGCAGGTGAGCTCGTCGGTCCAGCAGGCGACGTCTTGGAGGACCTCGCGCTTGAGCGCGGCGTTGAACGACTCCGCCAGGGCGTTGTCGGCCGACGACCCGATGGCGCCCATCGACTGGGTGACGCCCAGGTTCTTGCAGAGCGTGGCGTAGTCCTTGGAGGTGTAGACCGATCCGTGGTCACTGTGGAAGATCGCACCGGCCAGACTCCCGCGTGCTGCGGCAGCTGCCTTGAGCGCGTCGGTGACGAGGTCGGTGCGCATGTGGTCGGCGATTGCCCAGCCAACGAGGCGACGGCTGTAGCAGTCGATCACGGTAGCCAGATACAGGTTGGTCCCGTCGGCGATCGGTAGGTAGGTGATGTCTCCGACGTAGCGCTGGTTGGGCCCCTGGGCGGTGAAGTCCCGCTTGAGCAGGTCGGGGACCTTCGCGTTCGAGGGTTCGGGCACGGTCGTCCTGACGACCAGATAGGCCAGCAGGCGGAACTCCATGGCCTTGAGGGGCACTTCGGTGCCGTTGACATGGACGCGGCCCGAGGCCGGGTCGACCCGCAGATAGCCGTCGTCATAACCGGCCCCGCCGGCCTTCTCGCGCCGGGCCAGAAGCCGGCGTACTTTGGCCGCCAACACTGCCAGCGAGAACGGTTTCACGATGTAGTCATCGCCCCCCATCGACAGCGCGAGGACCTGATCGGCCTCTGCCTGCCGGGCCGGCAGAAACACGATGGGCGCGTCGGTGTGCTCGCGGACATGGGTGCACAACTCGAGCCCGCTCATGCCCGGGAGGTTGATGTCGAGCAGCAACACCGCGGGCGTCCCCTCGGCGAGGGCGATCAGGGCGGATTCGGCGGTGCTGACATGGCGGCAGGAAATTCCGGAGATCAACAGATATTCCGCGATCGAGGCTCCGACCCGAGTTCCACAATGTCGCCCGAAATTAGTGCCCTGCGAGGTCGGGAATCTTATCCAGGATGGCGGTGGCCTCGGCGGTCAGGCGGGGGTGGGCGGTGACTTGTTCGCCGGCGATGTTGATGGTCACACTTTGCAGGGGCCGCAGGATCTGGACGAGGCGTTTGATGGTGACTCCGGTGCGGTCTTGGAGGTAGCGGGCAACAGCGAGCGCAGCGAAGACCACGGTCAGGTGCGCTTCGATGGAGTCCTTCTTGCGATGGAAGATCGGTCGGGCCTGAAGGTCGTTCTTGGCCATCCGGAATGACTCTTCGACGTGCCACAGGTCGTGATAAGCCGCGACAACAGCGGCCCCGTCCATGATCGCGGTGGGGATGTTGGTGACATAGCCTTTCAGGCCAGCGGCGGCGCGGGCGCGGTCGATGACGTCCCAGTTCACCTCGGCCTTCTTGCCCTCGGCATCGGTAGTGACTTTCACGAACCGGTCGCGGGCCACTGGGCGTTGACCGGCGGCGGCCTTCTCGGCCTTGGTGATTTGCGCGTTGATGGTCCGGTCGTCGCGTTTGTGCCGTGCGAATGAGTAGTGGTAAACCACCCGCCGGCTGCGTTTGGCCTTGCCGGTGCCCATGTCCCGGGAGATCTCCACGGTGGAGCCGTCGGGGATGTAGTTGCCGTGCTTGGCGAAGTGGGGCTCCAGGTCGTAGGGGGCGCGGGACTGGCGCGAGCCCACGATAAACCGGCAACCGGCGTCTTCCAGGGCGTTCAGGTTAGCCGCCGAGAGCATCCCGGCATCGGCCACGACGACCAGGTCGGTGAGGCCGTGGCGGGTCTTGAACTGCTCGATGACAGGGATCAAGGTCTTGGTTTCGGCGTGATTGCCTTCGAACATCGCAATCTCCAGCGGGAACCCGGCCGCGGTGACCAGCAGCCCCACGGTGACTTGTGGATCGACCCGGCGTTCTTTGGACATCCCCACTTTGCGGAGGCGGTCCTCGTCGGTGATCTCGAAGTGCAGCGTCGTCAAGTCGTACATCACCAGCGCCACTGGCCCCGTGGCCAGGACATGGGCCCAGCAGGCGGCGGCGATCTGGCTGCGGTAGTCCGAGCGCACGCACCGGCCCAGGCAGTTATACAAGGTGTTCACGTGTGGGACCCGAACGCCGAGATCACCCAACACCCGCAAGGTGTCGACCTTGGAGGTCGGCTCGATGATCCGAGCGCCGACCAGGGCGGTGAATACCTCATCCTCGACCGCGTCGAACCCCAGCTGGGCAAACGCACGGGTCAGCACGCTCCACAACAGCTGACTGGCCGCGTGCTCGACCACGGGAGCGGCAGGGTCACGCCGAAGCGTCTCCAAAGGCAACATCTCGTCTTGATGACCATGCAGACGCTGCTGGGCCGCGCTGATCAACACCGCCAACTCGGTGTCGTTGTGGGCGGAGCCGATGTGCTCAAGGATCCGGCGACGGCCATTGCGCTTCTCCACGATCTGTACCGCCGTCGCCCCTGACGCCGTCTTCACCTTCCGCAGAAACGGACTCACCCCAGCACTCTACCTGCCCGTTAGTGCCCAAGCTCACTTGATGAAAACGCTGCGACTAGGCGCGATACCACTGGTCAGCCAGAAACCCGAGCGACGCTGTGGAACTCAGGTCCGAGTTCGGGTTCGTCCTCGACCAGCAACACCTCGTTCATGGCACCTCCTCGCCCGAGTCTGGCATGACCCGGTGACACCGGCGCGGTTTCGGCCCGGGCAGCGGGGACGGCAAAGGCCCGGGAAAGTGTTCTCCCGGGCCTTGCGATCGATTGGGCGGATCAGCGCTTCACGGTGATGTGCACGTGGTCCTTGTGGTTGGCGGTGTTGGAGCCGCGGTCGGCCATGAAACGCCAGCCCTCCCGCTGCCGCGCGACCGACCAGATGCGCTGGTCCCAGATGATGTAGTCGATATTGAGCTCGGTCGCATTCGCCTGGGCCCAGGCGGCGAGACGATCGCCGACGTCCTTGTTTGTGTAGGTCATGAAGTCGAGCGCCCGGCCGGAGGGATGATCCGGGATCGGGTCGGAGCGAACGCCATAGATGGTCCGGATCTCGGGGAACTGCTGGGTGGCCGCTGCGAGCAGCGCGCGGGAGTTCGGGGTCAGGCCCGGGAGGTTGAACGACGGGGCGGCCGGTGCGGAGTCGGCGAGATACTGCGCCGTGACCCAGCGGACATTGCCCTGATAGATCACTTCGGCGCGCCCGTTCTCGACCCGTCCGGTCACCTGCAGCGCGGCGCCGCGCGGGGCATCGCCGTGGTTCACGAACTGGTCCGCGGAAGAAGAACGCAGGATCAGGGCCGTGGTGGCGTACTTGGTGCCCGTCGTCGCCGGCAGCGCCGACGTCGGCGGCTTCGGGACGCTCGCGGTGCCCGACAGATATTGGCTGGTCACCCAGCGCAGGGCGCCCTGGTGGATCACCTGGGTGCGGCCGTTCTCGGTGACACCGGTCAGCTGGAGCACTGTGCCCACAGGGACGGTCGCCACGGACGTGAAGTCGCTGCCCGAGGTGGTGCGGATGAGCAGGGGAGCAGTCGCCGTGGCCGAACCGGTCGCGGCCGGCAGGCCGTCGCCCGCAGGCTGGGGTGTGCTCGGAACCGTCTGGCTGAGGTATTGCGTCGCGACCCAGCGCAGCTGGTCCGCGTGCACGATCTGCGAATAGCCGTTCGCTGCGACGCCGGTCGTGGAGACCTTGGCGCCCTTGTCCAGCACTGTCACGACTCGATAGGAGAGGCTCGCGCCGGTGCGGACGTTGAGGCGGGCGGTGGTGTACGCCGTCCCGCGCTCGGCGGGCACCGCCTGGCTCGGGGTGTTGCCGGCGCCGACGGCGTTGAGGTACGCCCCGGAGACCCAGCCCTCCTGGCCCCGATAGCTGATCGGCATCCAGCCGTCACGCGACGGCCCGGTGGAGTCGATGTTCGAACCGGTCGGAAGCGTGCCGAGGATCCGATAGCTGGTGCCGGGCCCCGAGCGGACGTTCAGCCCACCATTGGCTTTCACCGTGAACGGGTCGGCCGTCGCCGATGCGCTGTAGGCCACGCTGCCCACCGCGCCGAATGTCACGATCATCACAGCGGCCGCGCCCAGTGCGGTTGCGGAACGCGCTCTGCGTAGGACTCTCACCAGTCTCCCCCTCGGCAGCGACGCCACCTGATTTCTCCGGTTCGGGCGGCCGCATACAGCGACCGAGTCCGGGACGGCTGGTTCGCCCACTTCCCAGAAGACGACTCGTTCGTCCCGGACTGAACGGGAATCTAGTTCTGTCACACGGGGTCTGTGCAATCCCAGAAGAACTCTTTCGTCACACACGCAACACGACACGCCGAGTGGAGGGCCGGAACTACATGGGCGTCATTTGGGGGTTCGATAAGTTCGGGGCATGGCAGTGGAGATGTCGTTCGCAGAGTTCGAGGACCTGGTTGATCGGGCGATCGAATCGGTGCCGCAGTCGCTGGTGGAGCTCATCGACAACTGCATCGTGGTGATCGAGCCGGAGCCGCCGGAGGATGATCCGCACCTGCTGGGCCTGTATGACGGAATCCCTTTGACAGAAAGGAATTCCAGCTATTCGATGGTCCTCCCGGATCGCATCTTCATCTACAAATCCACCACCCTGGCGATGTGTGACACCTATGAGGAAGTGGTCGAAGAAGTCCACATCACCGTCGTCCACGAGATCGCCCATCACTTCGGTGTGACCGACGAGACGCTGCACGAATTGGGCTACGACTAGGGCTGTTTTCCTGGGCGGCAGGTGACCGACCTCACACCGCCTCAGGTGGCTCAAAGAAATCTCTCAACCCCAACGTGAGGTTGCGGGTTTTTTCCCTGAGGGTTCAGGGTCGCGATATGCACACCCAGGTGGAGTCGGTCGAGCTGACCCAGGTGGTGGCGGTGCCGAGCGCCTCGGCAGGTGCCCACCCCGATTGCAGGTCGGCCCGCGACAGGGGGGTCGCACCGCATCCGACAGCCAGTTCGGTCAGGGCGTCCCCGGCCGCGATCACCGCGATGATCCGCATGACCCGATGCTCGTGGTTCGCGACCAGCGTGGCCAGGACCTCCGCGGCGTACCCCGGGGCGACCACCACCAGCGCCCGCTCGTCCTGCGCGGCGTGCGTCAGCACCGGCAGGAGCTCACGCATCGTGGCGACGGGCTCGGCGCAGACCGCGACGAGCGGGTGATCGAGCACGGCGCGGCGGCTGGGCGGGTCGGTGACGAAGCGCGGGGAGGCGAGTCCGGCCTCCCGCGTGGGTACGCCCCTGAGGTCGCGTTCGAGGGCGTCCCGACGCTCGGGACCGAGTTCGAGGGACCCATCGCGGGGCGCGGGCCCGCTGACATAGGCGGGGTCAGGGCCGGCGTACCCGGGAATGGCCCGATCGGGCGCTCGCCGGAGCTCACCGGCGCGCTGGCGATTGCGCTCGCGGTCCCACAGCACGCCGAAGATGATGACCGCCACGCCGACGGTCATCATCACGACGAGACCGACCTGCCAGGGGGCCACTGCTCAGCCCCCAGCGATGCGGGTCAGTTCTGCTGCCCCGGCCACTGCTGCGGCGGCGTGCCATAGCCGGGCTGATGACCCTGCGGGCTGGGTTGGGCCTGAGGCTGCCAATAGGGCTGCTGGCCATAACCCTGATCGGGCTGGCCATAGGGCTGCTGCTGGTGCTGCGGGCCCGGGCCGACAGCGGGCGGGCCGTCGGCGCGCTGCACGCGGCTGGTGCGCTCATCGTCCTCGGACTCGCGCTCCCGCTCCTTGCGGCGATTGGGGGTCTCGAGGGCCTGGGCCTGCTCGATGGCCTCCTCGACGGTCTTGGCCGACTTCTCTTCTTCCTCGGCCTTCTGGGCGGCGATCTCGGCAAAGACGTCCACGCGCTCGGGGGCGCGGAACTCGGTCGGGTTGGCCCGCTCGGGGATCGACGAACCGGTCGTGGTCTGCGGCCCGAAGGCGCTCCCGAGGCCCTTGAGGGCGTCGTTGAGCTCCGACGGCACGATCCACATCTTGTTGGCGTCGCCCTGGGCGAGGGTGGGCAGCATCTGCATGTACTGATACGCCAGCAGCGCCTGATCCGGCTGTCCCGCGTGAATGGCACCGAACACCGTGGTGATGGCCTGGGCCTCACCCTCGGCGCGGAGCATCGCGGACTGACGATCGGCCTGCGCGCGAAGGACAGCGGCCTCGCGCTCACCCTGGGCGCGCAGGACCGACGACTCCTTGTCGCCGCTGGCCGAGAGGATCTGGGACTGGCGCTGGCCCTCGGCCAGGAGGATCGCGGCGCGCTTGTCGCGCTCGGCGCGGGCGCCCTTCTCCATCGCATCGCGGATGGTCGCCGGCGGTTCGATCGAACGGAGCTCGACACGGTTGACCTTGATGCCCCACTTGCCGGTGGCCTCGTCGAGGACGACGCGCAGCTTCTGGTTGATCTCCTCACGGGAGGTCAGGGTCTGCTCAAGATCCATGCCGCCGATGATGTTGCGGAGCGTGGTCATGGTCAGCTGCTCGATCGCGGCCTCATAGTTCTGGGCCTCATAGGCCGCCCGCTTGGGATCGACGATCTGGTAGTAGATGACCGAGTCGATCCCCACCATCAGGTTGTCCTCGGTGATGACGCCCTGGGGCGGGAACGACACGACGTTCTCACGCATGTCGAGGTTGTAGCGGACCTTGTCGATGATCGGCACCACCAGGTGGGGGCCGGGCTCGAGCGTCTTGTGGAACTTGCCGAGCCGTTCGACCAGGCCGACCTGCTGCTGGCGGATGACCTTGATCGCCGAGGCGAGCAGGACGATCACGAAGACGATCAGGATCGGGAGCCAGATGAACTCCATCGGTGCACTTCTCCTTGGTTGGGGTTTCCAGGGTCTCGCGGGGCAGGGGTCAGGGCAGGATCTCGAACCGCGGATGGACCAGGGCGGTCACGCCGTCGATCTCGAACACCTCGACGCGCTCACCCGGCGCGATGATGCGGTCGGGGTCATAGGCCCGCGCCGACCAGGTCTCACCGTTGATCTTGACCTCGCCACCGTCGGCGGTGATCTGGGCGGTCGCGATGCCCTCGCTGCCGACCAGCTTCTCCAGCGCCGATCGATATCCGGGAGCGCTGCGGACCTTGCGGAGCAGCGTGGGGCGCAGCACGAACAGCATCAGCACCGACACGATCACCGCGACGACGATCTGGATCACGAGCGCGCCGGGCAGAATCAGCGAGGTGACCATCCCGGCCAGGGCGCCCGACGCCAGCATCAGGAGCGTGAGCTCGAGCGTCAGCATTTCGGAGGCTCCCAGAATCAGGGCCAGCGCCAGCCACGCGGCCCACAGATTCTGTTGCAGCCATTCACCCATGCAGCGCCCCCCTGATGCGGTCTTCCCGGGTTGTCACAGCCCATTCTCGCATCCATGACCAACCCAATCCTTGGCCGGCAGTGCGACACTCGTACTTGTCTAGGTCGTCAGGGAGGGATGTTGCGTTCGCTGGTGCTGATTCCGCTCCTGCTGTTGCTGGGCTGTGGAGCGGGTACGCCGACCCCGGCGGCTCCCGTCGAGACCTCGGCTCCCGTCTCCGGGAGCGCAGCGCCACCGACCGCGGCGGCCGGGCTTACGCCTGATCCGGACTTCGCGGCGGACACCAACGCGCTCTATCGGGTGGAACTCGCCGAGGCGACCTGCCCCGACCTGACCGTGCGGCAGTCGGTGCTGAGCGCGGAACGGTTGTCCTATCTCGACGACGTCCTCGATTGCTTCGTGGAGGCGCACGCCGAGCCGTTGGCGGCCTACGGCATGAACGTCACCAAACCCCGCCTCGTGCAGGCCGGGGAGGACGAGATCGTGTTCTGCCCCGAATCCGGCCCGGGCGACTGGGCGGCCCACTATTGCGCCGTGACAAGGACGATCACCTATCGGCCCGACCCGGGCAGCTTCATGCTCGACCCGTCGGCCGATGTCTTCCTGCTCGCGCACGAGTTCGCCCACCACCTGCAGGCCATCAGCGGCATCTGGGTGGACGCCTCGCTGCGGCATGGCATGGGCCGCGATCCGGCCGCGACACCGAAACTCGAACTCCAGGCCATGTGCATCAGCGCGGCGCTGGCGGGGCGTACGCCGGCGGCGCTCTCCGACGCCGCCCTGACCCGAGAGATCCGGGGACTCGGTGGGTGGGGTGGCCACTGGGTCACGACCCACGGCGCGCCCGAGCAGCGCGCGGACTGGGCGGAGCGGGGCCGCTCGGCGGTGGCGGAGGCGTACGCCGGCTGCAACACCTGGACGTCTTGATAGCGTGCGGGAATGGCCGAACGTACACCCGTCCTGGTGGTTTCCGATGTCGAGAAGTCGGCGGAGTTCTGCACCGAGGTGCTCGGGCTCGAACTGGTTTCGGGCGCTCCGGAGTGGGTGTTCGGGCTGGGGGAGATTCGCGTACGCCTCGTCGAGGCGGCCCGGGCCGATCTCGAACTCGGCCAGTCGGTCGAAGCCGGCACGACGATGGTGCGCCTGGAGGCCGCCAACATCGGCCTGCTCCACGAGCGGTGCCAGCTCCACAAGGTCGTGGTGAAGAAGATGCAACTCAGGCGGACGCGGTGGAACACCGACGAGTTCACCGCCGAGGATCCCGACGGCAACCGCATCAACTTCTGGTCGGTGAGCGTCACGTAGCCCTTGGTACCCCCAGTGGGACTCGAACCCACGACCCACGGATTAAAAGTCCGTTGCTCTAACCAACTGAGCTATAGGGGCCCGACTAGGGTACCGGACCCGAAAAGCAATCTCGCGTGGAAGTTCAGGCACCCCTGGGCATGCCCCAACTTCCACGCGAGGGGCTCGGTCACCGGAGCTGCTCGGGCTGCTCCGTCGTCGTGTCGTCGGTCGTGACCCGCTTGCGGATGGCGAACCAGGCAATAGCCAGGGTGATGAACCAGAGGGGCGTGACGAGCAGCGCCTGCCTGGTGTCGGCTTCCCTGGTCAGCAACACGATGATGAAGACGAAGAACGCCAGGACGATCCAGCACATCGGGACACCGCCCGGCATCTTGTAGATCGACTTCTTGTGCGCCTCCGGATGCCGGCGCCGATAGACGATGTAGCTCGCCATGATCATGCCCCACACGACCATGAACAACACGGCGGAGATTGTCGTGACAACCGTGAACGCGTCCATGACGGAATCGCTGAAGAGCAGCAGCACCGAGGTGCCGATCAGCATGACCGAAGCGAGGAGGCCGATCTTGGGAACGCGTCGCTTGGAGAGGATGCCCGCTTGGCGTGGCGCCATCTTCTTGTGGGCCAGGCTATAGAGCATGCGCGAGGTCGAGAAGAGGCCCGAGTTGGCCGCCGACGCAGCCGAGGTGAGCACGACGAAGTTCATCATCGACGCGGCGAACGTGATGCCGATGAGCGCGAACAGGTTCACGAACGGCGAGATCTGCGGATTCACCTGGTCCCACGGCGTCACGGACATGATGGCCATCAGCGCGAGGACATAGAACACGAGCACGCGGATCGGGATCTGGTTGATGGCCCGCGGCAGGGTCTTCGTCGGGTTGGCGGTCTCAGCGGCGGTGGCGCCGACGAGCTCGATGCCGACGAAGGCGAACGTGGCGATCTGGAAACCGGCGAAGAAGCCGTTGATGCCGTGGGGAACATGCCGCCCGGTCGGTCCCACAGGTTGCTGAGGGCGGCCTTGGTGCCGTCCGGAGCGGTGAAGCCGATGATCACCATGACCGCGCCCGTGATGATCAAGCCGACGATGGCGACGACCTTGATGAGCGCGAACCAGAACTCGAGCTCGCCGAAGAGCGCCACGGTGAGCAGGTTGAGGATGAGCAGGATGCCGAGGACGCCCAACGCGAGCAGGATGGCCCAGATGCTGAGGTCCTCCGGGTTTCCGGGGTTGACCCAGAAGTTCCAATAGCCGGCGACGGCGATGATGTCCGCCATGCCCGTGACGATCCAGCAGAGCCAATAGGTCCAGCCGGAGAAGAACCCTGCCCACGGCCCGAGGAACTCGGCCGAGAAGCCCATGAACAGGCCCGTGCCGATGGCGCCACCGATCGCAATGAGCTGGATGTGGCGGTTCTGCAGGCCGCGGTGAAGGGTTTCACTCGGGGCGCTCACGATGGGTTCGACGGTGGGGTCAGTCATGATGTGCCCCGGTCGACGCGTCCGCACTGACGCAGATTGAAACGGGTTTCATAAGAAGAAAATTTAGACCTGCTTCTGCCGGTGCGGGCGGGGTTCTTCCTTGGGAACCGCGCGAATTGCTTAGGGCCGGGCCTGCCGGATTTCGGCCTCCGCCGATCCTCTTCGCGATGGGCGAATATGACGGACCCCTCATATTCAGGTCACGTTCACCTCACGTTCACCTTGCAGAGTGTCGGACATGACCACCCCCACCTCCCTCGCATCGCAGCCGGGGCCTCCGCGTCGTCCCCGCATCGCGCTCTATGGCCATGACACCCAGGGCCTGGGGCATCTCCGGCGCAATCTGGTCCTCGCGGGTGCGTTCGCCTCCGACCTCCCGGAGGGACTCGGCGCGGATGTGCTCCTGCTGACGGGCGCGAGCGAGGTGGGCATGTTCCCGCGCCCGCACGGTGTGGACGCGGTCGTGCTGCCGGGCGTACGCAAGGACGAACGCGGCCGCTATTCGCCGCGGCACCTGCGCGGTCGGCTCGCCGATGTCGTCGCGTTCCGCTCGGCGATGATCGACACCGCGCTTGAGGGGTTCGACCCCGACCTGGTCGTCGTCGACAAGACGCCGTGGGGATTCCGCAGGGAGCTCGCGACGACGCTCGCGCGCTTGAAGGCGCGGGGTACCCGGACCGTGCTCGGGCTCCGCGACGTGCTCGACGACGTCCCGACCACGCGCCGCCAGTGGCAGGCCGACGATTCCGATCAGGCCATCCGGACGCTCTATGACGAGGTGTGGGTCTATGGCGACCCCGAGGTCCACGACCTGCGCGTGACCACGGGGATGGCCGAGGACGTGGCCGGGCGTACCCATCACGTCGGCTATCTCGCCGCCGACCGCATGGACGACGAGGAACGCGCCCACCGGCCCGCGACCGAGGGTCGCGACTATGTCCTGGTCATGGTCGGCGGAGGCCAGGACGGTGCCCAGCTGGCCCGTGCCGCCGCCGCGATGACGCCTCCGCCCGGGCTCGACCTGATCATCCTGACGGGTCCGCAGCTCGCGGAGAATGAGGTACGCCGGGTCCGGCGCGTGGCCGGGAACCGCCCGCGGGTGCAGGTCATGCGCTTCAGTCGCCACGGTGCCGCGTGGCTGACGGGTGCCCGGGCCGCTATCACGATGGGTGGCGCCAACACGGTCGCGGAGATTCTGGATACGGATGTCCCGGCGCTCGTCGTGCCGCGCGTGACGCCCCGCGCCGAGCAACTGGTTCGGGCCGAGGCCCTGGCCCGCTGGGGCTACCTGTCGTTCCTCCGCCCCCAGGCCGCGACCACCGCCGCCCTCGATGCGTGGGTCCGCGAGGCCGTGACCACCCGCAGCGACCGCACCGCGCTCGACCGCGGGGGTGTCGCCGCCGCCACCAAGCGGGCCCGGAGCCTGCTCGAGTCCCGCGCCGATCCGGTCGGCGCTCCCCAGTCCCCAGCCCCGCCCGCCCGATTCGCCAGGAGTCCTCATGTTGCCTGACAGCCCGATCTCGCCCGAGCACGCCGCACCCCGCATCGGCTATGTCGTCAAGTGCTATCCCCGGTTCTCGGAGACGTTCATCGTCCGGGAGATCCTCGCGCGCGAAGCTGCCGGCGATGACATCACCATTGCCGCCCTGCGCACCACGACCGATACCCGCTTCCATGCCCTGCTCGCCCGGGTGCAGGCACCGGTGAGCTGGATGCCCCAGGAAACCAAGGGGTCGGGCCGGCTCTGGACCGCCCTTACCCGCCTCCGCGACCTGCGTACCGCCGCAGGTAAGGGCCGGCTCACCCCTGAAGCACTGGAGCGGTTCTTCGGCGAGGAGCACGATGTCGCCGCCCAGGCCGTCCACCTCGCCTGCTGGGCCCTCGAACACGATCGGGAGCACCTGCATGCCCACTTCGCCTCGCTCTCGGGCCGCACCACCCGCGTCGCGGCTGCTCTGGCCGGCCTCACGTTCACCCTGACCGCGCACGCCAAGGACATCTTCCACAGCGACAACGACCCGGTCCGGCTCACCGCGGTGCTGACCGACGCCGATGCCGTCGTCGCCGTGAGCGACATGACCGCCGACTGGATCCGCACGATCGCTCCGGGTGCCCGTGTCGAGCGGATCTACAACGGCATGGACCTCGACGAGCTCACCTTCACCTCGCCCGTCGACCGTCCGGCCCGCATCGTCGGCGTGGGCCGACTGGTCGCCAAGAAGGGCTGGCCCGACTTCCTCACCGCTGTCGCTGCCCTCCGCTCCGACGGGCACGACGTCGTCGCCGAGATCGCGGGCTCGGGCCCGCTGGAGTCCGAACTCCACGCCCTCACCACCTCGCTCGGGCTCGATGACGCCGTCACCTGGCACGGGCCGATGCCCCAGCACGAGGTGCTCGAGCTGATCCGCTCGGCCGCCGCCTTCGCCGCCCCCTGTGTGATCGCCGACGACGGCGACCGCGACGGCCTGCCGACGGTCCTGCTCGAATCGCTCGCGCTCGGCACCCCGGTCGTGGGTACGCCCGTGGCCGGGATCCCCGAGGCGGTTCTCGACGGGCACACCGGCCTGATCGTGCCCGAACACGACACGGCCCTGGCCGCAGCCCTCGAGCGGCTCATCACCGATCGCGACCTCCGCGTACGCCTCGCCACCGCCGGGCGCGCCCACGTCGAGGCCCACTTCGATGTCAATGACCAGGCACGCCATCTGCGCGCGCTGACCGAACGAGTCACAACACCCCGACCGCGCGAGCGCTCCGACCAGGACGTCATCGTCGTGGTGACCGATCCGGGTGTCCCGGCGTACGGCCGCAAGGGCGCCTCGGCCCACCTCCAGGAGGTGCTGCGCGAGTTCACGCAGCGGTTCCGCCGCGTGACCCTCGTGGCCGCCCGCCTGGGCGGCCCGGCCCCGAATGGCCTCGAGGACGTCGTGGCGATCGAACTCGGTCGTCCTCGGGCCGGCTCGCCGGCGGCCGCCGAGCTCGCGCTGCAGGCCCTCGATCAACAGGCCGCCGCCATTGTCGAGGGGCTCGTCACGGCCTCCCGCGCCGCGCATCCGCAGGGTCCCGAGCCGATCGTCTATCAGCGCTACGGCCTGTGGAGTGCCGGGGTGCTCGAGGGCGCGAAGGCCGCGGGCGCCCGCACCGTCCTCGAGATCAACGCGCCCCTGATCGACGAGCAGCGGGAGCACCGCACGCTCATCGCGGCCGAGACTGCCACTGAGATGACGATCCGCGCCCTTCGGGCCGCCGACGTGGCGTACGCCGTCAGCACTCCCGTCGCCCGGCGGGCCGAGGCCCTCGCCGGCGTACCCGTCACCGTCATCGGCAACGGCGTCGATATCGAACGCTTCACCGGGCGCGCGGGGAGCGGTGCGGACACCCCGACGGTCGCCTTCGTCGGGACTTTCCGGCCATGGCATGCGCCCGATCTCCTCGTCGCGGCTGCGACCCGACTCACCGAGCGGGGCACGCCCGTGAAACTCCTCCTCGTCGGCGACGGCCCCAACCTGGCCGAGACCGTCGAGACGGCCCGCGCCGCCGGCGTCGAGGTCGAGGCGACCGGGGCGGTCGACCACGCGGCGGTCCCCGGGCTGCTGGCCCGCGCCGATATCGCGTGTGCGCCCTACCCGGCGGGGGAGGCGTACTTCTCGCCCCTCAAGGTCATCGAATATCTCGGCGCCGGACTGCCGACCGTGGCGTCCGCCATCGCCGACCTGCCGGAGCAGATCCGTCCGGGTGAGGCGTTGCTCGTCCCGCCCGGCGACCTGGCTGCCCTGACGACGGCGCTGGGCGAGCTCGCGTCCGATCCGGTACGCCGAGCCGCGCTCGGTGCGGCCGGGCGGGCGGCTGCGGTCGAGCGGTTCACGTGGCGGGCCGTGGTCGATGGCGTGCTGGACGCCGTCGACTCCTCGATCAACTCTCCGATCGACTCTCCGGCCGACCGCGCGCCGGTGGTCGAGCAGATCTCCGAAGGGGTGGCCGTCTGATGGGCCGGGAAACCCGATCTTCGAGAATTTGCGCTACCGCACAAAGGGCCCGCGAGCCGAGCCCGCTGCGGCGTACCCTCGGCGTCCTGCGCCCCCACCTCCCCGGCTCGGGCCGGCTGGCGGCGCTGGGTGTCCTGGCGGTGCTGGCCGAGGTGGTTGCCCGGCTGCTGGAGCCCTGGCCGGTGAGCTGGGTGATCGACGGAGTCATCCCGAGCGTCATCGGGCAGCCGGTCGCCGGTGGCATCCCGCGATTGCTGATCGGGGCTGCGGTGGCGGTCGTGCTCGTGGCGGCGCTGCGGGCGGGGGCGGCGTACCTCTCCACGCTCGCCTTCGCCAACGTCGGCGCCCAGGTGACCACGCGACTGCGGGCCCATGTGCACGAGCGGCTGCTCGGTGCGCAGTTGTCGTTCCATGACCGGATGCGCTCGGGTGACCTGGTCACCCGCGTGGTGTCCGATGTCGGCCGTGTCCAGGAGGCCGGCGTGACCGCGGGTCTGCCGCTACTGGCGAATGTGCTGACCGTGGTCGGCATGCTGGTGGTCGTCGTGATCCTCGATCCGATCCTCGCCCTGGTCGTGCTGGGCGTCCTGCCGCTCATCCTGATCTCGGGCCGGCTGACCGGTTCGCGCATCACGTCGGCTTCTCGTCAGCAGCGCAAACGCGAGGGCGAGCTCGCCGGCGACGCGGGTGAGGCCTTCGCCGCCGTGCACACCGTGCAGGCCTATGGCATCGGTGCGCATCTCGGCCAGCGGTTCGCCAACGCCAATGTGAAGGGCCTCAAGGACGGGGTGAAGGCGAAGCGCCTGTCGGCCGGTCTCGAACGCCGCACCGACCTGCTCGTCGGCCTGGCGACCGGGGTCGTGCTCGGGTTCGGCGGCTGGCGCGTGCTCGCCGGCGCGATCACCCCGGGCGAGCTGGTGGTGTTCATCACCTATCTCAAGACCACGTTCAAACCGCTGCGCGACCTGGCCAAGCACACCGGTCGCATCGCCCGGGCCGCGGCCTCCGGTGAGCGGATCGCGGACACACTCGATCAGGCGATGCCGGTGCGCGACCGCACCTGGGCCAGGCCCCTGCCGGCGCGTCGGCCGGGGCTGTCCGTCGGTGCGGTCGACCTGCGCAACGTCACCTTCGGCTATGGCGACGCCGCGCCGATCCTGCGCCGGGCCGAACTCCACGTCCGGGCGGGGGAGCGGGTCGCCCTGATCGGGCCCAGCGGGGTGGGCAAGTCGACGCTGATCAACCTGCTGCTGCGGTTCATCGAACCCCGCGGCGGCGTGGTCGAGCTCGACGGCCACGACGTCCAGGACGTCCGTCTCGACTCCCTGCGGGAGGCGTCCGCGGTGGTGCTGCAGGAGTCGGTGCTGTTCGCGGGCACGCTCGCCGAGAACGTCCGGCTCGGCCGCCTGGATGCGACCGACGCCGAGGTGGAGGCGGCGCTGCGAGCCGCCGCGCTCGGTGCCCTGATCGACGGGCATCCGCGCGGTCTCGACCAGCCGATCACCGAGAAGGGCAGCACGCTCTCGGGCGGCCAGCGCCAGCGCGTGGCCATCGCCAGGGCGCTGTTGCGCAATCCCCGGCTGGTCCTGCTCGACGAACCCACCACCGGCCTCGATGAGGCGAGCCGCGCCGAGGTCCTGGAGGCGCTGCACCACCTGGCCGACGGCCGCACCACCATCCTCGTCACCCACGACACGGATCTGCTGTCCCGCGTCGACCGCGTGGTCGAGCTGCGCGACGGCAGGTTCGTCGAATGCCCGGCCCGGCTGCCGCTGCCGACCCCGAACCCCACCCCGAACCCTGTGGAGGTGTCCCGATGATCCGCACCCCTGTCCTGCCCACCGACGCCGGGGTTGCCCGCGCGCATCGGGACCTGCCGGCCCTGGGCGTCCTGCTCGAGCCCGACCGGCTGGCCATGCTGACCCAGGATCTCGGCCTGGGGGCGTACACGCTGGATCGTCTGCGCCTGAAACCGCACGCCTCGGTAACGGCCGTGCTGCGTCCCGTCGGCGGCGTCGGGCCGTGGCTGCTGGCGCGGGGATTCGCGGGCGAACCATGGGCGACCAAGCGCCGGAAGGACCTGGATCGGGCGGCCCGGCTGACGCTGGCGGCACACGAGATCCCGGCCGATCGGTTGGTCGTGGTCGCCGCAGCCGCCGACCGCAGTCTTCCCGAGCTGGCCCGGCTGAAGCCGGACTCCGGGGAAGGGGCCAGGTATCGGCGGCGCGGGGGTGGAGGTACGTCGTTCCGTGGCTGGTTCCGCACGCTGTCCCACAACCCCGCCCGGCGCTGGGTGGGGTGCGGTGAAGCCGAGGACGGATCGCGCGTGGTCGTCCGAGTGCACGCCGATCGTCCGTCCGAACTGCTGCCCTGGCAACCCGGCCGGCCCTGGCAGCCCGGTGACCCCGCGCCCCACGGATCGTGGTTGCCCAACCGATCCGGCGCACAGGCGCGGAACTCGCGACCCCGGCACCCCCGGGTCGCAGAACGCGTGAACGCCGCGGTCCGGGGGCTCGACATGCTGTCCGCGGACTGGGGCAGCCGGGCAGCAGCCGTGGCCGACCGGATCCACACCCCGCTGGCCCGCGTACCCCTCGGCCCCGCCCACGGCGACCTCACTCCCGACCAGGTCGTCGTCGACGACGGCCACCTCCACGTCCTCGACTGGGACGAGGCGGGTGACTGGCCGCTCGGCTGGGACACCGCGACCTGGGCGATGGGCCTGGTGCTCGAGGGTTGGCCCGCTGACGCGGCCGGAATCGCCGATCCGGCGGGAACGCCGGTGCCGACCCCCGAGGTCAGGGCCGCGGCGGCGATCATGCGCGGGCCCGAACCGTTCCGTCGTCGCCATTCCCACTGGGCCGAGCGCACGGAGGCACTGCTGGCGTACGCGGAAAGGGTCCTGTCGTGAACGCCTCGATCGCGAAGACTCTGGCAGCGGCGCTGACCGAGGGGGTACGCGCGGCCGGGCGCTCGTGGCATGTTCGTCGCGCGTGGCCGGCCGACCTGACGGACCCCGGGGCCGGCGTGGTGTGCGAACTCATCGGCGCCGATGGCCGGGTGGTGGGCGCACGCCTGCCCGCGGAACCCGCGGGCCTCGTCCAGGTGGTCCCCGACGATCCGGCGCTCCCGCCCCTGAGCCGGCTCCGCGCCGAGGGCTGGACCGTCCTGGCCCATCGCCTGAGCAAGCGGGCCGTGCTGCGGCATGCGGAGGTCCCTGTCTTCCGCAAGCTCGCCGCCCCGAAGGCAACCCGGCGGGCCATGGTCCGGCTCGACGCCGTGCAACGGCACCTGGCCGCCGCCCGTTCGGGCGGGGACCGGGGCGTACCCATCGCCCCCAACCCGGCCCACGCCGACCCCGCTGCCGGAATCCTCGACCTGGACCCGGCCCCCGGCGTGGCCCTGCGGGACCTCCTCACCGACCCGGCCACGGGGGTCGAACAGGCCCGGGAAGCAGGACGAGTGCTCGGGAGCGCGCTCGTGGCGATGGCCCGGATCGAGGCCGGACCCGACGACCTGCCGGGGCACTCGCTGGCGGACGAAGCCACGGTGCTGGCCCGGTGGACGGCCGCGGCGGCCCGGCTCGCGCTCGTCGACCGGGTGGCGGCCCAGACGCTGGATGAGGAGTCAGCCGCGATCTGCCGCGAGCTGTACGCCGCAGAGGGCCGGGAATCAGCGCCACCGGCGGTCCTGACCCACCGCGACGTGCACGACGGGCAGGCCCTGGTCAACGGCGCCGCCACGCCGGTCCTGATCGACTGGGACACGGCCTGCTGGGCCGATCCGTGCATCGACCCGGCGAACCTCCTCGCCCACCTCGATCTCCTGTGCGAGCAGGTCCCGGAGGCCGGAGACCGGGTCGCGGCCGCGACGGCCGGACTCTGGGCGGGCCTGCTGGCGGGGGATCATCCGGCGTTGGCACTGCCCCTGCGGCTGGAACTGCTCCGGCGCGCGAGCGCGGCCCGCATCGCGGCCGTGCATGCCTTCCGAAAGGGGGCGTCGCGCACAGTGGCATGACTTGCCGTTGGTAACCAATGTGCCTCGCTAACCTGCTTGGGAAATCACCCACCTGCGTACTTCCCCAAACGCGAGGAGAACTCAATGGCACGCAAGGCTCGCCCGCTGGGCGTCGCGCTCCAGGGCGGAGGCGCCCACGGCGCGTTCACCTGGGGCATTCTCGATCGACTCCTGGAGGACGGTCGCTTCGATATCCAGGCCATCACCGGCACCAGCGCGGGCTCGGTCAACGCCGCGGCCCTGGCGTACGGCCTGGTCACCGGCGACCGCGACACCGCCCGAGAACTGCTCGAAACCGTCTGGGTCGAGGTGGGCAAGAAGGGGCCGGGTTCCGCGATGATCAGCGGCTCCGATGACGATCCTTCGCTCAGCATGCTGGCGCGTATGGGCAAGATGATGACCTCGTCGCTGTCGCCGACCGAGCTCAACCCGCTGGGCATCGATCCCATCCGTGAGGTGTTGGAGGAGTTCGTCGACTTCGAGCGGCTGCGCGAGACGAAGAGTCGGGTCGAGATGGGCATCGCCGCGACCAACGCGCTCAACGGGCGCGTGCGGATCTTCACGCGCAAGGAGATGACGATCGAGGCGATCCTCGCCTCGGCGTGTCTGCCCAAGATCCATGCCGCGGTCGAGATCGACGGCAAGCCCTATTGGGACGGCGGCTATTCCTCCAACCCGCCGCTCACGCCGCTGCTGTGGAGTGGCATCGACGATGCGCTGATCGTGCTGATCGTGCCGCTGGGACATGAAGGTACGCCCGAGTCACAGCTCGAGATCTCCGCCCGCGAGAACGAGTTTCTCTTCACCTCGGGCTTCCACCGCGAGTCGGAGATGCTGGCCGCGGGGATCGAGCGGGCGCAGGAGTCGACGTGGCCGTTCGTCGGCAAGCTCGAGAAGCAGCTCCGGCGCATGCGCTGGCACGTCATGGACGGTGGCCAGATCACCGGTGAGCTGCACCCGGAGAGCCGGATGATCGCGCACGTGCCGTTCCTGGAGTCGCTTCGCGATGCCGGCCGCGATTATGCCGATGAGTGGCTGGCCGAGACTGGCGTGCTCGTGGGGCGCAGCTCCACCGCGGACCTGCGCTCGTTCAAGCAGCTGGCGGGCTGACGTCACCGACGCTCATCGCGGGGTCCCGATGCAGACGATCTGGGCCTCGGGAAGCTCGGTTGCCGGCGTCGTGGTGAGGTCGACCAGGCGCGTCGCCTGAGCCTGGTCGGTCCCGGCCACGCCTCTGGCGAGGCACTGCTCACGGGGATCGGTGGTGTGATCACTCGTGCGGAACACCAGGAGCGCCTCCCGGTCGCCCCTGCCGCACAGGGATCGCCAGCCCAGGAGCGCGTGCTCGTCGCTGCGGCACTGGCCGGCCCGGGCACCCGCCGCGGAGCGGGGCTCCTCGTTCTGGAGGGGGCCGGGGCCGAGGCAGGCGACCCGGCGCTCGACGGTCAGGGCCGCGATCGAGTTGGGTACGCGGTAGCAGTCCGCAGAGGTCGGCACGAGGGCCTGCACCGCATAGTGCGGAGCATCCTCGTCGTCGGCCTCGCCCGAGCACGGCACGATCAGCGGTTCGGCTCCCTCCGCGACATGGAGGCAGTCGCGCACGTCCAGCGTGACCAGCGGATGCTCCGGAGGCATGAATCGGTCATCGACCCAGTTGCCGACGCCCCACAGCATGAACCAGCCCGTGAACAGGAAGACTGCTAGCCCCAGCAGCATCGCGAGGCAACCGGGGCCCGATTCCTTCTCCGGCGTGGTGGTTTCCGTCACCGGCGTGGTCATCGGACCACCGAGAGGCAGAGCGAGCGGTCGTGATGCGTGCGCTGGGGGAGCCGAGGGCCGGTGCGGTTGTCCTCGACGGTGACGAGGCTGAAGCTGTAGACGGTGTCGACGCCGTTCGTCCCGGCGTCCCGGCGTCCCGGCAGGCCGCCCCGGCGCCACCGCCGAGCGACTGCGAGATCGGGTCGGACCCGGTGGGCTGGTTGAGGGCCACCTCGTTCTCGAGGACCGCGAGCACGACGCGGTGGCCGGGGGCCGCACAGTCCTGTCGCTGCCCGCCGGACTCGTCGGTGCACTCCCCGGCGACGATTCCGTTGACCGAGGTCGCGGGGTCGAGGGACTTGTCGCCCAGGCAGAAAGTGCGGGTTCCGGTGGACCAGGAGGCGTCCACGCCCGGGGTGTCGATGCAGGGATGCTGCGTGATCGACCGGATCTGCTTCGTGGCCGCGGGGTCGTCGCAGGAGCCCCAGGAGCTCCACTTGCCGTCGGTCTCGAGGACGCAGTCGCCGGGCTGGGCGAACTCCATCTTGGTGTGGTCGGGTTTCGGAGGGTTGAAGCGGTCGAGGTTGATCAGGAACCCCAGACCGATCAGGAGCGCGCCCAACACCACGGGCACCACGACACAGAGGAAGACCACGCTCATCGGGCCGGCGATTCTGTCGATCACGCGGTCACACTAGGCAGCGGCAGGGTCGCCCCTATTTCTTCGGCAGCGGCGTTCCGGGGTCGGCCAACGCCGTCGCATCCACGCTGATTCCGCGCTCGATGATGCGCTTGGTCATGCGGAGATCCCGGCCGCCGTTGGGTCCCATCGACGAGACCATCTTGTCGCCGTCGAGGAAGAACACCAGAAAGTTGCCGTCGTCGGGGGTGCCCCGGACGACGACCGTGTGCTCCGGTTTCGCGATGCCATAGATCTGCAGATTCACGTCGTACTGATCCGACCAGAACCACGGCAGCGGCTCGTGCCGGGCCTCCGAGCCCATGGCGTTCTTGGCCGCGGCGATGCCCTGGTCCTGGGCGTTCTGCCAGGACTCGAGGCGGATCGGCCCGCCATGCCACGGGTTGTCGGCGACGGCCACATCACCCGCGGCGAAGATGTCGGGATCGCTCGTGCGGCAGTCGGGCCCGACGAGGACGCCGCGGTCGACATCGAGACCCGCCTCCTCGGCGAGTCCCGTGTGGGGGACGAGTCCGATGCCTGCGACGACCGTGTCCGCAGGGAGGGTGGTGCCGTCGGCGAGCTCCACCCGGAGCGTGTCACCCTCGCGGGTGATCGCTTCGACGCCCGACTCAAGCAGCACCTTCACGCCGTGGCCCTCGTGGAGCCGCAGCAGATAGTCGGAGATCACTTCGGGCACGCTGCGCTGGCACAGCCGCGGCATGGCCTCGACGACCGTCACCTCGGCACCCGCCTGGCGGGCGGTGGCTGCGACCTCGAGGCCGATCCAGCCACCGCCGACCACGACGATGCGCGCGCCGTCGACGAGGCGTGATTTGAGCTGCTCGGCGTCGGCGAGCGTACGCAGGGTCAGCACACCCTCCAGGTCGCCCCCGGGCACCGGCAGCGCGCGAGCGGTGCCACCGGTGCACAGGAGCAACTTGTCATAACCCACCCGGTCGCCGTCGCCGAGGACGACCTCCCGCGCGTCCCGGTCGATCGCGGTGACGGTGGTGCCGGGCCGGAAGTCGAGACCGAGCGCCTCGAACTTGTCGGCCGGCATCAGGTGGGTGTGTTCGGGTGCTGCTTCGCCCTTGAGCACGGCCTTCGACAGCGGGGGCCGCTCATAGGGCGGGTGGGGTTCGTCGCCGATCAGAACGATCGTCCCGGCGTACCCCTCGGCGCGCAGCGTCGCCGCCGCCCAACCGCCGGCCTGGCCGGCGCCGATGATGACGATCTGCGCGCTTTCGGTCATTCCACTCCGATCTCCACGGTTCCGTTGACGACCCTAGCGGGGAAGGTCTTGACGTCGACGGTGCAGGGTTCCTTGAGGGCCTTGCCCGTGCGGAGGTCGAACACGCCCTGGTGGAGGGTGCACTCGAGGGTGCAGTCCTCGACATAACCGTCGGACAGGGGTGCGACCTCGTGGGTGCACATGTCCTTGAGGGCGAAGACCTCGTCGTCGACCCGGACCAGGGCGATGTTCTCCTCGCCGACCCGCACCGGGGTGGGTTCCTCGTCCTCGAGCTCGTCGAGGGCGATCACTTCATGCCACGTTGTCATTGCTGCAGGGGAACCTTCCGGATCAGATCGGGGTGGCGAGCAGGGTGAGCACGCGGGAGGTGTCGTAGATGACCTTGCGCTCGGCGTACCGCCAGCCCTGGTCGGTCTTCACGACGGTGTCGTGATAGCTGCCCGCCGAATAGACCTCGGCGTTGCCGGCCTGGCCGGTGCGGATCACGATGTAGCTCGACTCGGTGGTGACCGTGTCGCCGTCGACCGAGGTGATGATCAGGCCCGAGGTGGCATGGCGATAGCGATGCTCCTCATAGATGTTCGCGTTGCGCAGCGCGACGACGCGGTCGCGCATCATGGCCGCGTTGCGGCACCACAGGATCGGTGCCGGCAGGCCGCGCTCGGCGTTCTCCCGCGACAGGATCGTGTATTGCGCGTCCTCGGTGAAGTAGCCGGGCCACGCCTCGATGTCGTCGGAGTCGATGGCGTGGGCGTACCGCGCCTGCAACTCCTGCAGCTCCATCCACAGCGTGAGGTCGGCCGGCGGGCGTACGCCGGTGGTCGCGGCGGCGATCTGGTCGGCGTTCTTGGTCTCGGAGATGTCCGTGCTCATCGTCAGTACCCCATGACTTTCTGATAGCCCGCCCAGAAGTTGCGGATCAGGCTCTCGGTGATGTTGGTCTCCTGCTCCTCCGGCGCGTCGAGCGCCATGCCGAGGAACGAGGTGGCGTCGCCGTCGCGGACGGTGGCGTCCTGGACGAGCTCGGTGACCTCGGTGTCCTCCATCGAGATGTAGCCGGCGGGGCCGACGAGGTTGGCCTGGAGCAGGCGGAGCTCGCGCATCTCGGGGGTGTCGTCGGTGTAGCCGAAGAAGTGGAAGATCAGCTCGAACTCACCCGCCGACTTGGGGAGCACCTGGCGGCAGACCAGGGTGTTGTGGATCTGCTGGATGACGAGCTGCGGGAAGATCGTCTGGATGTGGTTGGTGCAGTCCTCGTCGTATTCCGAGATCTGCCCCAGCAGGTAGGGATCCTCCAGCGCGAAGCCGGTGTCCATCGAGCGGATCGACTGCTGCGTGTAGGACTTCGAGGTGTCCTCGTCGCCCTCGGGCTTGGTCACGGTGATGATCGAGTGGAGCCCGTGGCGGCTGTCCGGAATCGAGCGCGCCTTCATGCCCACGCGGAAGATGTTGAACGTCGTGTGGAACAGGTGGAGCAGGGACGCGTGATAGGGGTCCTTGACGTTCTCGTAGTAGAGCTTCCAGTTCGAGTGGGCGTACTGGCGGGTGCAACCGAGATATTCCACTTCCTTATGGAAGATCCGGTCGACCCACGGCTTCATCTCCGGGCCGAGATAGTCCTCGATATCGGGGGTCTCGTCGGAGAACGTGCCGAAGATCAGGCCCTTGTAGTCCACGACGCGCAGCTTCTGCATGCCGTAGTTCTCGGGCTTGAATTCCTTGGCCATGCCCGTGAGCTTCTGGCCGCCGGCCTTCATGCCGCGGCGGAAAGGAACGCCCTGCAGGTCACCGTTGGCCTTGTAATTCCACTGGTGATAAACGCAGGTGAAATCGGTGGCATTGCCGTGCTTCTCGCGGCACACGATCGCGCCGCGGTGCGCGCAGCGGTTCACCCAGGCGGCGAAGCCGTCGGGCGTACGCGTCACGACAACGGGGGTGTCGCCGACGAACGTCGACTTGAAGTCGTTCATGTTGGGCATCTCGGCGGCGAGAGCAAGAAAGCTCCAGTGCGGGCCCCGATAGATGCGCTCCTGCTCCCGGTCGAAGACCTCCTGGGAGCTGAACACCTTGTAGGGAACTCGGGAGCCGTCCGGCTGCGGGAAATGCACCTCGCGCTCGGCTTCCCTGATGGCCATGTCCGTCATTGGACTACCTCTCGAAGTGGGGGCGCCTCGGCTGTGAGGCGTACTTCAATGGTCGGCCGGGTGTGTGTATCTGTCCATCAGAAGATTGAGATAGCTTCTATCTCGTAAGGAGATGATGGGTGTGGAGATCGGTCAGCTGCGCTACTTCGTGGCCGTGTGCGAGGAGCGCAGTTTCACGAAGGCGGCGGAACGACTGCATGTGGTGCAGTCGGCGTTGAGTACGCAGGTCGCCAAGCTGGAGGCCGAGACCCGGACCCAGTTGTTGGAGCGGTCCAATCGAGGCGTACGCCTGACCCCGGCCGGCGAGGTGTTCTTGGCCCGGGCCCGCCGGATTCTGACCGAGGTCGAGGAGGCCGGGGCTGCCATGGCCTCTCTGCGGGGCACCCTGACCGGCGTACTCCGCGTCGGCGTCATCAACGTCGTCGGCCAGTCCGCGCCGCAGGTCGATGAGGCTCTGGCGGCATTCCATGAGCGGCACCCGTTGGTGGAGATCCGCATCCACGACCCGGGCAGTCGCGGCATCGTCGAGGAGATCCGGGCGGGGACGATGGATGTGGGTCTGGTGGGGTATTACGCCCACGAGGTGCCGGCCGAGCTCAGTCATCGGGTGATCACCGATCACGCGCTCGTGGCCGTCGTGCACACGCGGCATCCCCTGGCCGACCGGGGGAGCGCGACGCTGGCCGAATTGGCCGAGCATGGGCCCGGGGTCGAATTGCGCGCGGCGAGTGGGCTGCGGCACTACGTGGACGAGGCCTTCGCGAGCGTCGGCGTACGCCGGCAGGTCGCGTTCGAGGTGGCGACGACCGATGAGTCGATTCGGTACGCCAGCCTGGGCATGGGGTTTGCCCTCGTGCCCGAACCGACCGTGTCACCGCGTCTGTTGCGCAGTCGCGTGGCGGTGTTGCAGGTGTCCGACCTGGACCTGAGGCATCCCGTCGCGCTCGTGCACCGGAGCCCGGCCCCGACCTCGCCGGCGGCCCGGGCCCTGATCGCCGAGATCATCGCCCGGGCCGAGGGGTCGTCGGGTTGATGCTTCGCCCCCGGTGCACGGGGCGCTGGAGACGCGAGGGCAAGCTGATTGGGATGGGGCGCAAGCTCAAGACGCGAGCCCGCAGCTGACGACGCGCACGTCGTTCTGTTCACCCGGAGTTCACTGATGAGTCGACAAATGCTCTCGGGTGGACCGTTAGCTTGAGGGCACCGTGATGAGGAGGCTGACATGACCGAACACGACGACTTCGTCGATCCCGACCTTGCCGAGGAGCACCGCGATCAGCGCGCTGATGGTGACGCGGGCGCTGACGGTGACGCGGGGGCAGGCGGTGACAAGCAGCCCGGACACCTGGGCAACGACCTGAGCAAGATGAAGCTGCTCGAGACCGACCTTGCCGAGACCGCCCGCAAGGACATGCACGAGGACCGGGATCCGATCCCGGGCGTGCAGGAGGCCCTGCGGAAGCTCAACGAGATGGATGTCGACATCGACAAGATGGACAAGGCCTGAGCAGTCGGAGACGGCAGACCGGGCCCGCCTCGGGGGAGAAGCGGGCCCGGTCTGGTCTTTCGCGCGCCATGCCATCCCAATAGGTCTTCACCAGCGCCATGGGCGCAGCCGAATCACATGGTCACTTGTCTTTGCCGAGGTAGGCCAGGATGGCGACGACGGCGGCTTCGGTGCCGGTACGCAGGCTGGGCTGGATGGCCGGGGCGAAACCCGGGTTGTGGTTGGGGAGCACGGTCATGCCTTCGGTGAAGCCTCCGAAGCCCCAGTAGGAATAGGGGACGCCCCAGGCCGTCGGGATGTTGGAGAAGTCCTCCGAGGCCGGGATCGGGGCGAGCTTCTTGACGCGGTCCTCGCCGAAGTAGGTGCGGAAGGCGTCGGTGATGCGTTCGCTGACGATCTCGTCGTTGTCGGTCAGGGGATAGGACTCATAGAGCTCGATCTCCGGCGGCTTCGGCGAGTTGGATGCCTCGCACTCGGCCTTGACGATGCGCTCGATGGCGCTGATCAGCTTCTCGAGGACCTCGGTGTCGTAGGCCCTGATGTTGAGCAGCAGCTGGGCGGAATCGGGGATGATGTTGGCCTTCGTGCCGGCCTGGAACGAGCCCACGGTCACCACGCCGAACTGGCTCGGCGCGATCTCGCGGGAGACGATGCCCTGGAGGCGCTGCACGATGGCCGACGCGAGCAGGACCGGGTCGACGCCGAGATGCGGCATCGAGCCGTGGGAGCCCTTGCCCCAGACCGTCACGCGGATGCAGGCGCCGGTGGACAGCATCGGGCCGGCGGTCGTGCCCACCTCGCCGGCGGCCGGGACGGTCAGCACGTGCTGGCCGAGCGCCACATCCGGGCGGGGGACCTTGTCGACCAGGCCATCGTTGACCATCGCGGTCGCGCCCTCGGCGGTTTCCTCACCGGGCTGGAACAGCGCTATGTAGGTGCCCGACCACTGGTCCTTGTTCTGGCTCAGCAGCTCGGCGGCGCCGAGGCCGGCTGCGATGTGCATGTCATGGCCGCACGCGTGCATCAGCGGGACCGTGTTGCCGGCCTTGTCGATGGCGGTCTTGGTGGAGGCGTACTCCAGGCCGGTCTTCTCCTCGACCGGCAGCGCATCGATATCGGCGCGGAAGAGGACCGTGGGGCCCTCGCCGTTGGTCATCACACCGACGACACCGCCGCCGATCTGCTGGACGTCATAGCCGAAGGACTCGAGGCGCTTGGTGATCTCGGCTGCGGTTTCGGTTTCCTGCATCGAGAGTTCGGGGTTCTTGTGCAGGTGGATATAGAGCTCCTCCTGCCAGGCGTTGGTGGTATCGAGGGTTTGCAGGACATCGTTGGCTGCTGGCATGACTACTCCTCCTGGACCGGTTCCCTCAATCTAGGACGGTGGTTCGGTCCGGGTGGCTCGTTGCCGACAATTTCCGCGGGGCCGGGTTTCGGGCGCAGGACTTCTCGGAGCTCAGGCTTCGGCGACCGCAACCCGGTCGAGGACGCGGCGTACCAGCCCTGCCAGCGTCGCCTGTTCGTCCGCGTCGAGGTGGTCGAAGAGGAGGGCGCGCACGGTGCGAGCATGCCCCGGGGCGGCAGCCTCGAGGCGCCCACGCCCCTGGTCGGTCAGGCAGGCGAACGAGCCTCGCGCGTCCTGGGGGCAGGGCTCGCGATAGACGAGCCCGCGCTTCTCCATGCGGCTCACCTGATGCGACAACCGGCTCTGTTCCCAGTTGAGTTCCTCGGCCAGGGCTGACATGCGGAGGCGGTTGTCCTCGGCCTCGCTGAGGTGGACGAGCACGTCGAAGTCGGGCAGCGAAAGTTGCTGATCGGCCTGGAGCTCACGGTTGAGGACAGCAGGGAGTCGGGTCTGGACGCTCAGCCAGTCCCGCCAGATCTCTTGCTGTTCATCGGTCAACCATGGTTCGGTGCTCATGAGCTGGAGCGTACCAGGTATTTGACGCATCAACTAAAACCGTCTATGATTCATGACGAATCATGAAAGGTGGTCCCGACCGTGAACCAGCTGCAGCAGAACATCGACGTCCGCAGGGCCGACGAGCGCTTCCTCACCGAAATCGATTGGCTCGACTCGAAGCATTCCTTCCGCTTCGGGCATCACTATCACCCGACCAACACCCACCACGGGTTGCTGCTCGTCAACAACGACGACATCGTGCAGCCGGGGAAGGGTTTCGACACCCATCCGCACCGCGACATGGAGATCGTGACCTGGGTCCTCTCCGGCTCGCTGGTCCACCAGGATTCCGAGGGCAACAACGGCATCATCTATCCGGGCCTGGCCCAGCGCATGAGTGCTGGAACCGGCATTCTCCACTCGGAGAAGAACGACTCCTGGCGCGCCGATTCCTCGCTGACCCAGCATGACGAGCCGGTGCGGTTCATCCAGATGTGGGTGCTGCCCGACACCAACGGCATCAAGCCCGGTTATGAGCAGCTCGAGATCGACGCCGGGGACCTGTCGGGCAAGTGGGCCACCGTCGCGACCGGCATGGATCGTTATGCCGACGAGGCTGCGATCCGGATCCAGAATCAGTACGCCGCACTGCACGCCTCGCGACTCGCTCCCGGTGAGTCCGTGGTGCTGCCCGAGGCGCCCTATCTGCACCTGTTCGTTGCCCGTGGTGGCGTCGAGCTCGAGGGCGCCGGGGCACTGGCCGAGGGTGATGCTGTTAGGTTCACCGCGACCGGTGGTCAGCGGTTGACCGCGACCGAGCAGGCCGAGGTCCTGGTGTGGGAAATGCACGCCGGGGTGGCAATGGGCTGATCGGCCCACTCTCTACCACTTGCGGGACACAACGAAGGAGCAGGCACATGAGCACGACTGTTCGGGACAACCCCGAGAAGAACCGTTTCGAGATCATCGTCGACGACAAGGTCGCCGGCTGGGAGGACTATCGGCTCGGTGACGGCGTCATCGATCTCGTCCACACGGAGATCGGTGAAGAGTACGCCGGCCAGGGCCTGGCGAAGATTCTCGTCGTCGATGTCCTGGCGCAGGTGCGCGAGCGTGGGCTGTCCGTGAAGCCCTACTGCCCCTATGTCCGCCGCGTCATCGACAAGGACCAGGAGAGCTATCTCGACCTGGTGCGTCCCGAGGATCGCGCCGAGTTCGACCTGCCTGCTGCCTAACGCTCGATGTCGTGCTGGTGATGCACGATCTCGTGGACGAAGTAAGACGCCAGCGTCGAGACGGTGAATGCCATGCCGTCGCCCCGGATGCCGCGATTCTGCACGCGGTCTTCGGGGACTGACCCGAAGGTCGTGGCGATGGTCTCCGCGGCTTCGGCGTACTCCTCCGCCACCCGGTCCGGGTCCTGGGTCGAGTAGTGCCCGTCGATCGCGGCGTCGTTGGCGTCCCAGCTCTCGAAGCGGGTGCCGTCATCGGTGAGCATGGCGTGGACGCGCTCGTTGAAGACCCGGCAGACATCGCGGATGTGGCACGCGTACTCCACGCTCGACCACACGTCTTCCCCCTCGGTCCGCGTGGCGGCGTCCGGTTGCGAGAGTGCGCGGCGGATCGGCTCGATCGAGGCGCGTACGCGGTGAGGGACCTCGCTCAGAGGCGTCGCCGAGAATCCGCAGTCGTCGCATCGGCGCTCCAGGACCCAGGTCCAGTCCTTCTCGTCGCGCGGGGTCGGGGGGAGCTCAGTCGTCATGTCACCACTTAAGCACGGTGACTCCGAGGATATGCACGCGGGAAGGCCCCGCAGGGCACAGGTGTGCCTTGCGGGGCCTTGCTGATTTCGAGCGCTCGGTCAGAACGGTGGTGGTTCTGTGTCGGGTGGGTCGGTGGGCGGTGGTGGCCCGGCTTTGCCGGTTGCGCTGTGTCCTGCACCCGGTGATCGGCGGGTGGTGCGGGCGGGTCGTGCTGGTCCGGGGTGGTGGGCGCGTTGGAAGGCTTGTCGGGCGCGGGCGAGGAGGTCCGCGGCCTGTTGCTCCGGTGTCCGGGGTGGGGGTGGGGTGGGCCACTCGGGTCCGGGATCGTCCGGGTAGGTCCCGTGTGGGGTGACGGTGAAGGTCTGCCCTGCGGGGGTGTGCCAGGTGAACGTGCCGGGCCGGATCTGGATCAGTCGGCAGGTCGTGTGGGTTTTCCAGCGGTGTGGCAGCCGGTCCAGCGGGCCGAGGTTCGCCTCGGTCGTCGGCCCGTGCGGCCGAGGAACCGTGTGATCCAGATCGATGAACCGGGAGTTAGAGACCCGGTCGGAGTACGGGAACACCACGGTCGGGTTCCGGTACTGCACTCGTTCGACCATCGACCCCGGCGGGGTATCGGACTCCGACACGGACACGGCCATGGGGTCGAGGACAGGTTTCACCGTGAGCCGGCCGCTGCGGGCGGCTTCGGCAATGAACTGATCGAGCAGGGTTTGGACCAGATGGCCGAGACGGGGTGTTTCCCCGCCCGCGCCGAGGATCAGGTCGGCCGGGTTCACATGCACGATCAGCGACACTTCCCGACCCGTCGGCACCCGTCCGCTGCTGGTGACGCCACAGCCACACCCGCCACCGGCGGCAGGGATGATCGCGGGGTCGGGGATGATCGCGGGGTCGGGGATGGTCGCGGGGTCCGGGATTGCGGTGCTGGTGGCGGCTGCGATTTGGGCAGCAGCCGGGGTGCCGGGTGTCACGAACGCCTCGATCGCACCCGATGCGCCCGGCGCGGGCGCTGACGGTGTCGTCACCGGATCTGCCCCATCGCCAGCCCCGGGATCGTCGAGCTCCGAGGCCGTCTCGGGGCCGGGACCGTCGGCGCCGGCGTCCGCGGGGGCGTGGGCGTCGGTGTCGGCGGAGTAGTCGGTGTCGAGGTCAGCGGGTGGGGTGAGGCCGGTGAGGTCGCCGGCCAGAACCCGGGCCGCGTGGGCAGGGTCGGCGAGGAGTTCGAGGCCCCCAGGCCCGGCGGGCGTCGGGGGTGAGGTCGGGCCGGACCGCTTCCAACACTTCGGCTAATGCGTTCAACGTGGCTTCCAGGTCCGCGGCAGGCACGGCATCCAACTGGGCCCGCATGTGGAGCATGCCCGCGCCGGAGGGGTGGCGGTCGGCCCAGAACGACACATACCGCCGCCCGAGCTCGTCGCGGCGCCTTGCCTCGGCGGTGTCGGGGTCGAGGATCACGATGAGTTTGTCGGTCTGGGTCAGGATCCGGTTCGGGGTCCAGCCCGGCGCATACGGCGAGACCCGCCGATCCAACTCCAGACACAGCTCCTGTGACAGGCCCGCGGCGCGGGTGCGGCGGGCCATCTGACAGCCGACCCAGCCGAGCACCCGGCCGGTTTCGACATGGGCCCACATCCCGGGCAGGCGGTGACGCAGATCAAGCACATCACCGATCAACCGCGCCGCGGCCTCGGGTTGGATCCCGAGCGCCGGGCCGATCTCCAGCCGCAGGAACTCCGAACATGCCGGTGAACCGTCCGCGCCGTAGAGATACAACCGCTCCCCATACAGCACCCCCGGCGAGGTGCCCGCACTGTGGCCCGTGGGAGCAGCAAGACCGGTATCGGTCCCGGGGTCGGTGGGTGGGGTGAGGAGTTCATCGAGGAGGTCGTCATCGCCGGCCTCCGCGGCGGCGCGGACCCGGTCCCGGGTCGCGGCATCACTGATCCGGTCCGCCACACCGATCTGAGCGACGACGTCGTCGATGTTGTCGATCCACGACCACACCTCCGCAGCACGGGCGATCAGGATCAACTGATCAATCTTCGCTTCCCGTTCCCGCCGCGCCGCCAGCGTGAGCGCCTGAATGACCGAGAACCGATCCCAGCCCGTATCCGGATCACACACCCGCGGCCCCACCGACTCAGCCCGGTCCGTGACATCGGGGTCCGAGACAGCGGCATCAGCACCGGGAGCAGCATCCGTGCCGGTGCCGGAGGTAGGGCTGGTGGCGGCCGTCCCAGGGCTGACGTCGGCACCACCACCACCACCACCACCAGCCGGGGTGTCGGGCGCCCCAGCCGTAGAAGTGTCGGGGGCACAGGCCGTAGAAGTGTCGGTGGCACAGACCGTAGACGGGTCGGTGGCGCAGACCGTAGACGGGTCGGTGGCGCAGACCGCAGGGGCGTACGAACCCGTCGCTGTGACCAGGTCAACAGCGGGAGGGTCGGGGGTCGGGAATAGGGGTTCGGGCCCGGGTGGGGTGGTGTCGAGGGACATCCGGGGCCACCTCCAGTCACTCAAGAAATGGATCAAGCATTCGTTTCCTACAAACCCCATCCTGCCTGCCCGCTCTGACAATTTGCGGGACCAATTCCTGATCTGTGGATGACGCTCCGGGTCACTCCCGACCTGTGGAAAACCCTCTGGCGACACCGCCCGCGACCTCCGGCCATGCGTCGGACGCTCGGGTGGATGTGCGGGTCACACCCACGGGAATCGATGGTGGCCAGGGACGGGACTCGTGCAGCGCAGGGTGTGAAATGCGGATGGCGCAAGGAAGGGGGAGGGGCGTGCGACGGTGCAGCTGACTAGCCTGTCCGAGTGACCGAGCAGACGCCCAGCGACCCGAACCCGCCACCCCGGACCCTCTGGATCGACGCGACGCACGGGGTGGCGGGGGACATGCTGCTGGGTGCGCTGATCGACGCCGGCGTACCCGTCGGGACGATCCAGGCCGCGGTCGACGCCGTCATCCCGGGCGCCGTCCGCATCGCCACGTCCGCCACGACCCGCGCCGGCATGCGCGCGACGCACGCCAAGGTCGAGCTCCTGGCTCCGGACCAGCCCCACCGCGGCTGGCACACGATTGACCATCTGATCGCGGCGGCCGACCTCGACCGGACAACCAAGGACCGGGCCCGGGCCACGTTCCGCCGCCTCGGCGAGGTCGAATCCCGCGCCCACGGCATCCCCCTCTCCGAGGTCCACTTCCACGAGGTCGGGGCCTGGGATTCCATCGCCGACATCGTGGGTGTCTGCGCCGCGCTCACTCACCTCACGGTCACCGACGTGGTGGCCAGCCCGGTGGCACTGGGCGACGGCACGGTACGCATGGCCCACGGCGAACTCGCCGTGCCCGGACCCGCAGTCGTCGACCTCGCACTGGGCTGGCCGACGCTCCCCGGTCCGACCGACTCGGGCGAACTCACGACCCCGACCGGCATGGCCCTGCTTCGCCTCGGTACGCCCGGCCCCCTGCCCGCCCTCACCCCCACCGCGGTCGGCACCGGCGCCGGGACCAAGGACTTCCCCGGCCACGCCAACGTGACCAGGGTGGTGGTGGGCGTCGCCGCGGAGGGTACGCCGGCCCCGACGCCGGGCGCGGTCGAGACCCCCTCCGAACATGGCGCCCGGATGATGCTCGAATGCACGATCGACGACCTGGATCCACGACTCTGGCCGGCGATCCTCGACCGCCTCGTCGACGCCGGAGCCGACGACGCCTGGCTGATCCCCACACTGATGCGCAAGGGGCGCCCCGGCCACGTGCTCCAGCTGACCGCCCGCCCCGACCTCGCTGACGATCTTCGGGCCCTGATCTATCGCCACACCACCACGCTCGGCATCCGCTCGTGGGAGATCCATCGCGACGCGCTGGACCGCGACTTCCGCACCATCGAGGTCGAGGGTCAGACGATCCGGATCAAGCAGGGTTGGCATGAGGGTGAGCTGGTGACGAGCCAGCCGGAGTACGCCGACGTGGCCGCCGCCGCTGCTGCCCTCGGTCTCCCGGAGTTGGAGATCCTGCGCCGAGCCGGCTCCACGAATCCTCAGCCGGACGCGGCGATCTGAGCAGCCAGATGCCCGGCGCCATAACCGTTGTCGATATTCACGACCCCGACTCCGGGCGAACACGAGTTGAGCATCGCCAGCAGCGGCGCCAAGCCATCGAATGCGGCCCCATAGCCCACCGACGTCGGACACGCCACGACCGGGCAGGACACCAACCCGGCCACCACACTCGGCAGTGCGCCGTCCATGCCGGCCACCACGACGACACAAGCGGCTGACCGCAACACATCGAGCCGCCCCAGCACCCGATGCAGCCCGGCGACGCCGACATCGACGATCAATTCGGTACGCCGGCCCAGCCGCGTTGCCGTGATCACCGCCTCCTGCGCCACCGGCAGATCGGAGGTTCCGGCGGACACGACGACCACCAGGCCACCGCTCGGCTCCGGTGCCTCGGGGGGCCAAGCCACCACGCGCGCCACCTCGTTGTGCACGGCGCCGGGCAATTCCTCCAGCACCACCCGGGCCTGCTCCGTCGTACACCGCGTGAACAACGCCTGTTGCCCCTCCGCCCGCTCGCGCCACGCAACGGCGATTGCCCGCACCTGCGCGGGAGTCTTCGGCTCACAGAGGATCGCCTCGGGATAGCCCCGCCGCGCGGCCCGGTCGAGGTCGAGCTCGAACGATTCAGCCCCGCGAGACCCCGCCTGGTGATGCGAAACCCCTGCTCCAGCAGGGGTCTCGTCGCTCGCCGAGGTGTCTCGAGCCGTCATCGGGTCACCAGCGGCAGCGTGAAGGCACCGGACTGGATCCCCGCGAGGTCGAGCGACACGAACCGGAAACCCGCCGCGCGCACCACAGCCAGAATCTCCTCCCGTCGCGCGACCACCACACCGATCTCGTCGACGGGCACCTCCAGGCGGGCCACGTCACCGTGATGTCGCACCCGGCAATCCCCGACCCCGAGCCGCCGCACCCCGGCCTCGGCCTGCTCCACCTGCCTCAGCTTCTCCAGGGTCACGGGTTCGTGGTGCGGAATGCGCGACGCAAGGCAGGGCGCCGCGGGCTTGTCCGCGACCGCCAAGCCCAGCCACCGCGCGACCCGGCGTACCTCTCCCTTGCCCAACCCCGCCTCCGCCAACGGCCGCAGCACCCGGTGATTCGTCGCAGCCCGCGCACCGGGCCGATCCGGGCGGCGGGCATCGTCGGCATTTTCTCCGTACGCCACCGCGACCAGGCCCAACTCCTCCACCACCCCCGCATCGATCCGCGTGAACAGCTCGTCCTTGCAGTGGAAACACCGGTCGGGCCCGTTCGCGATATAGGCCGGGTTGTCCCCCTCGTGGGTTTCGATTTCCACCACGCGTACGCCCAGGTCGCGCGCGACGTCCCGGGCGATTTCCCGTTCGGTCGCAGCCAGGGAAGGGGAGACGCCGAGGAGGGCAACAACCCGATCGGCCCCGAGCGCGCGGGCCGCGATCGCGACCAACGTCGCCGAATCGACGCCGCCCGAATAGGCGACGCCGAGCAGGCCGGTGCCCGTCCGCACGTTCTCCGGCAGATAGGCCGCGACCCGATCGACTAGGTCGGCTGCCGGGTCGCTGGTGTCGAGTTCCATGCGTTTCAGTCTTCCACGCCGCCGAACAGGGCTCGGGATCCCGGGGTGTCCATAGTTGCCATCTGTTGCAGCCAAACGACATGCATCTGTAGTTGACTGAGGCGCGTGAGCAACGATGCTGAACGGGGACCCGGCCTCGGCCCGAGATCGGTGACGATCTATGACGTGGCCGCCGCGGCCGGGGTGAGTCCGAGCACGGTCAGCCGGGTGTTCTCCCGTCCGGGTCGCGTGAGCGCCCGCATGGCCAAGCATGTGCGAGAGGTGGCCGACAAGCTCGGCTATCACACCGAAATCGCCGAACCGCTCCCTCCCCGCCGCGACAACCACCTGATCGCTCTCGCTGTTTCGGACATCACCAACCCCGCCTATTTCGGGGTCATCCGCGGCGCCGAGGCCGCCGCTTCCGAACGCGGTCACTCGCTGCTCCTCCTCGACACCCAGGAAAACCCCGAGCGGGAGCGGGAGCAGCTCGAGCGCGTCCTCCCCATCGCGTCCGGGGTGGTGATCGCGAGCCCACGCATCCCGGATCACCAGCTCCGCATGTTGGCCAAGCAGGTGCCCGTCGTGCTGATCAACCGGGTAGCGACCGGCTTGGCGGGGGTGGTGCCGGACAACGGACGAGGGGTACGCCGGGCCGTCGAGCACCTTGCCTCGTTCGGTCACACTCGCATCGGCTATCTCGCCGGCCCCGAAGCCTCCTGGACCGATGGGCTCCGCTGGCGCTCGATGAGGGAAGCGGCCATGGAGCTGTCGCTCACGGTGGTGCGGATCAACACCCAGGCGCCGACCGTGACGGGCGGCCGGGCGGCCGTGCAGGACGTCCTCAACTCCCGGGCGACCGCGGTCGTGGCCTACAACGACCTCATCGCCATCGGGCTCATGGGCGCGCTCGAGGCGATCGGAGTGCTCGTGCCCAACCGGATCAGCATCATCGGGTTCGACAACACCATGCCGGCCGGGCTCGTCACACCGGCACTCACCACCGTCGGCGCCCCCATGCTCCAGCTCGGCGGCATCGCCGTCTCGAACGTGATGGCCATGGCCGCCGGCGCCCGTTGGCAGCACGACGGCGCCCTGGTTGTGCCCATGCGCCTCGTGGTGCGCGACTCGACGGGCCCGCTCCCGCGCCCCTGAGGCGTACGGTCAGCGAACGCGATAGAGGATCTCGCCCGCGTTCGGGATGACGACCGTGCCGGGCTCCTTCCCCAGCGCCTCGAGATCCACCGTGTCGGGATCGAGATAGCCGACGTTGATCGACTCACAGACCTCACGCGGAATCTGGGTCGCAAGCGTCACGCGCACGCGCAGCTTCTCCTCCCCGGTCTCGGCGTCATAGGTGCCCTGGCCGCGGAGATGGGTGGAGTGGGCGAGTACGCCCCAGTGGACGTCTTTGAAGTCATCCCACTGCTTCACGAAATAGTCGCGGCAGTGATAGCCGATGTCATAGATCTCGTGGTGGGTCTCGGACACCTCGGTGACATGTGGGGCATAGATGACGACCTCGCCGCCGTCGGCCACTGCGGGTTCGAGCTTGTAGAACCCCTTGGCCGCGGTCCAGATGTCCTCATAGCGGGTCGGCATGCACGAGATGACCCGCTGGAAGGGCTCTTCCACATATTCCACATGGGTCTCGGCGGCGATGGCGGCGGTCGCGGCCCAGGCGTCCTCGGCGGTGCCGAACGCGGCGGCCTCGATCGCGCCCGTCCCCGATTCGACGACCAGACACAGCGCGAGCCGCGTCGCGGGAATGAGCGCGGCGCCCTCGTTGATCATGGCGCGGACCGGCGTGATGCCCGTGGTGCCGATGATCTCGTAGCTGGTGATCAGCGCCCCCACCCAGTGGGTCATGTCGATGAACTCCTGGGACGCGACGCCCGGGATGAAGTACTTGTTGCCGCCCGAGATGCCCACGACCTCGTGCGGGAACACCGGCCCGACGACGATCGCATAGTCGGATTCGACGACGTGGCGGTTGATGACGATGGGCGCATCCATGTCGAGCCGGCCGTCCGAGAGCTCTGCGATGCGCGCGGCGGGGATCGTGCCCACGTGCACGAGCATGTCGGGATCGGCCCACTCGTGGTTGACGATCGTCATTCCGGGATAGGTCGCCCGGATCTGCGCTTCGGGCTCATGGCTCGAGCCGACCGCGCCGACCATGCGGGCGATCTCGTCGGGCTCCATATAGCTGTGGGTGCCGAGGGCGATCACGGCGGTGAGTTCCCCGGCCACGTCGATCAGGTGCCGATGCAACGCCTGCAGCAACAACGGCAACGGACAGCTGCGCGTGCCGTCCGGGATGACCAGGGTCACCTTCTTGCCGGCGAGGTCGACCTCCGCCAGCTTGCGGGTGAGCAGATCGTCGAGCTGATCGGCCGAAACCTGCTGATGGGGGCCGCCGATGGTCTCGCACGTAAGGGGTGTGCCGTTGGACATGACGCCAGCGTACGCGTACGGAAATCGGCGGCAACCTCTGGCGAGGCCTTGACAGGTGGGGAATGGTGGCTGCATGACCGAACGCCCCCTCGTCGTCCATCCCGATCGACTCTTTCCGGCCGAGCCCTCGACCCGGGCCGTGGCGCGCGAGCTGTATCAGAGCGTCGCGGACCTGCCGATCATCTCGCCCCACAGCCACGTTCCGCCGGAGTGGATCGCCGAGGACATCCCGTTCACCGATCCCACCGCGCTCCTGCTGACGCCGGATCACTACCTGCTGCGGCTCCTGCACGCCAGCGGTCACGATCTCTCGGTGTTCGGCCGCGGTCGTGGGCCGCTGTCCGAGGCCGAATCGCGGGCCGCGTTCCGGGTGTTCTGCGAGAACTACCACGTCTATCGCGGTACGCCGATGCGGTACTGGTTCGAGGCCCAGCTCGCCGACATCTTCGGTGTCGACGTGCGGCCGTCGGCCGCGACGGCCGATGCGATCTATGACCGGATCCAGGCCTGGATCGATTCGCCCGCGTCCCGCCCGCGTGCCCTGATGGAGTCGTTCGACATCTCCGTGCTGGCCACGACCGATGCGCCGCTCGATGACCTGCGGCATCACCAGGCGCTGCTCGACGAGGGGTACGCCCGCCGGGTCGTCCCGACGTTCCGTCCGGACCGCTTCCTCGAACCCGGCCTGCCCGAGTGGAACGACCTGGTCGACCAGCTCGGCGAGCTGTCCGGGTGCGATGTCGACACGTACGCCGGCTACACCGCCGCGATGGAGAACCGCCGGGCGTACTTCAAGGAGCGGGGCGCCGTCTCCACCGACCACTCGCACATCGACCTGGGCACGATCGTGCTGAGCCCGGCCGAGGCCGAGAAGCTGTACGCCGACGCCCGCGACGACAAGCTGAGCCCGGAGGAATGCGCGGTCCTGCGCCGGGCCATGGTGACCGAGCAGGCACGCATGGCCTGCGATGACGGCCTCACCATGACCCTCCACCCGGCGGTGTTCCGGAACCATCACGCGCAGACCCATGAGCGGTTCGGTGCCGACGTCGGGGCCGATATCCCGATCTCGGTCGAGGCCACGCGGGCGCTGCAGCCGATGCTGTCGGCGTACGGGACGCATCCCAACTTCAAGGTCGTCCTCTTCACGATGGACGAGACCACGTTCAGCCGTGAGCTCGCGCCGCTGGCGGGGTTCTATCCGTCGGTGTATCTGGGCGTGCCGTGGTGGTTCCTCGATTCGCCCGACGCGATCCGCCGGTTCCGCAAGTCGACCGAGGCCGCGGGATTCACGCGCAGCTCCGGGTTCATCGACGACACCCGCGCGTTCTGCTCGATCCCGGCGCGCCATGACATGTCCCGTCGCCTCGACGCCGCACACCTGGCCGAGCTCGTCGTGGAGCACCGGCTCGAGGTCGATGAGGCGGCCGATACGCTCCATGCGCTGGTCGCGGAGAATCCCCGCACCGTCTTCAACCTCACCTGACGCCCACGCTCACCAGAAGACCAACTCACCAGAAGACCAAGGAGAAGGAAGGCATCCATGTCCGCTCCGCTCTCGCGCGCCGATGCGCGCCCCGCTGCCCCGATCCGGCTGCTCCATCTCGGCATGGGCAATTTCCACCGGGCCCACCAGGCCTGGTACACCGAGCATTCCGCCGATGCGGACCAGTGGGGGTACGCCGAATTCTCGGGTGCGGACACGCCCATGGTGGATGACCTCAACGAGCAGGGCGGGGCCTACACGTTGCTGGTCCGGGGCGCCGACGGGGACCGTCCCGAGGTGATCGGCGCCATCACGAGCGCACACCAGGCGTCCGATCAGGAGGCCTGGCTCGGCTATTGGGAGTCACCCGGGCTCGCGGTCGTCACGATCACGGTCACCGAGTTCGGCTATTGCCGGGCCGACGACGGCGGACTGGATTTCGACAACCCGGCGGTCGCCGCCGATCTGGCCACGCTGCAGACGGATCCACGTGGACTCGTGGTGTCCGCACCGGGTCGGTTGCTCGCGGGCATCCTGGCGCGGGTCGCTGCCGGACAGGGACCGGTGGCGGTCTTCTCGTGCGACAACCTGCCCGACAACGGGAAAGTCGCCCGGCGCGTTGTCGGTGACTTGGCCGCGCGGCTGGGCCCGGAGGCGGTGGCCGCCGTCGAGGCCCAGTCGTGGGTCACCTCGATGGTGGACCGCATCACCCCGCGCGCGACCGACGTCGAGATTGCGGCCGTGGCGGAGCTGACCGACCGGGTGGACCGCGTGCCGATCGTGACCGAGCCATTCTCCGAATGGGTCATCGCCGGTGACTTCCCCGCCGGACGACCCGAATGGCCGGGGGCCACGTTCGTCGACGAGGTCGAGCCCTTCGAGCAGCGCAAGCTCTGGCTGCTGAACGGGTCCCACTCGCTGATGGCGTACGCCGCATCGGCGCGCGGTCACGAAGCCGTCTCGGACGCGATCAACGATCCCGTGGTGCGCGCGTGGGTGGAGGAATGGTGGGACGAGGCGGTACGCCACCTCACCCTCGACGCCGATCACCTCGCCGCCTATCGCGCTGCCCTGGCCGAACGTTTCGCCAACCCCAACATCCGGCACCTGCTCGCGCAGATCGCCGCCGATGGCTCCCAGAAGGTGCCGGTCCGGATCCTTCCGACCCTGCGGGCGGAGCTCGCCGAGGGGCGGTCGGGTCGCGGCGCCGCGCGCGTGGTGGCCGCGTGGATCCGGCACCTGCGCGGTGCGGGTGCGCCCGTCGTCGACGGGGCCGGCCAGCGCTTCGTCGCCGCCGCCGAGGGGCCCGACGTGACCACCGCGGTGCGGGGCGTACTCAATGAATTGGATCCAGCTCTGGCGACCGATGAGGTTGTGTCGTTGGTCGACGGGCTGGTGGGTGAGCTGGCCCGGTCATGACCGGGCGGGTGCCTGCAACGGGGCAGGCCGACCTGATCATCGGGCTCGACGTCGGGACGACAGCGGCGAAGGCGACCGCGTTCCGCGTGGGCGGTAGCGGTGAGATCGTGGCGTTGGCCGTGGCCGAATATCCGCTCATGCAGCCGCGGCCCGGTCAGCAGACCCAGGACCCCGAGACGGTCGTGGCCGCCTGCCAGGGCGCGCTGCGCAGGGTGGTGGCGGAGGTCGGAGCCGAACGCGTACTCGCCATCGCCTGCTCCACGGCGATGCACGCCCTGGTGGGGCTCGATGCGGACTACCGGCCCCTGACCCCTCTGATCACCTGGGCGGACGCCCGGGCCACCGACCAGGCGCGCAACCTCATCCTGACGGGGCAGGCGCGGGAGTTGCACCAGCGATCGGGTACGCCCGTGCACCCCATGTCGCCGCTGGTGAAACTGATGTGGTTCGCCGACAACGAGTCGCAGCTGTGCCGGCGGGTGCGCTGGTGGGTCGACCTCAAGGGGTGGCTGCTGTGCCACCTCACGGGCGAGGTCGTGATGGACCTCTCGTCGGCTTCGGGCACCGGCCTGCTCGACCTCACCACGCGGGACTGGTGGCCCGCGACGCTCGACCTGGCCGGAGTCGCGCCGGAACAGGCGCCACCGGTCGTGTCGACCACGCTGGTGATGTCGCTCGCCGCTGCGCCTGCCCGAGCGGTCGGACTGCCGACGGGGCTCCCGGTCATCAGTGGAGCCGGGGACGGGCCGCTGGGCAACCTCGGCACCGGCGCACTCGAACCCGGTGTCGGCGGCCTGTCGCTCGGCACCAGCGGATCGCTGCGCACCGTCGTCGATGAACCCGATATCGATCCCGACGGCCGGCTGTTCTGTTATGCGCTGACCGAGGACGCCTGGGTGGTGGGCGGCGCCATCAGCAACGGCGGCATCGTCGCGCGCTGGACGCTCAACCTGCTCGGCATCGCCGAGGACGAGGAGTTGGCCCAGCTCGCCGCCCGCGTACCCGCCGGTGCCGAGGGCCTCGTCATGATCCCCATGTTGCTCGCCGAACGCGGCCCCCTGTGGGATCCGACGTTGCGCGGGTCGTTCCTGGGCGTACGCCATCACCACGGCCGGCGGCACTTCGCCCGCGCGACGATGGAGGGCGTGGCCCTGCAGCACTCGGCGATCGCGGACTCGCTCGCGGAGTTCGGCCCCTTGTCGAGTGTGCGGGCGACCGGCGGGGTGTTCCGGTCGCCGTTGTGGGGCACGGTCCTGGCGGGGGTCCTCGACCTGCCGCTGTTCGTCACGTCGGCTGCGGGCGGGTCTGCCCTGGGGGCCGCGGCGCTGGGCGCGCTGGCGCTCGACCGGGCAGCCGACCTGAAGTCCGCGCTCCTGCTCATGGACCCCCATGCCATGGATGCCCGTGAGGCCGACATGGTGCAAGTGGACCCACAAGATGTGCTGACCTATCGAGCCATGCGCGCCGACATCGAGGAGTTGCTCGCCGAGCAGTCCCGCATAGCCAAGCTGTTCCGGCGGCGGGAGTGAGCCTGCTGCGAAGCCGGCCTGGTCCGTGCGCTGGTTAGTCTGCGCGGGTGTCGAATCCGTCGGGTGCTGCGCGCAGGAGGCGCTGGATCTGGGTTGTGCTGGTGGTCGTTCCGCTGCTCCTGGTGGGCGGCGGGATCGGCTGGGCGGCGTACACGTTCGTCAACGGCACCCCTGGTAGCAGCGCTCAGGTGGCCGCGCTCCAGGCGAAGGCTGACGAGGCGTTCGGAGATTATCCGGTGCGGGTCACGCGCCTGCGGCATCAGAGTTTCATCGGCAAGAGTTGGTCCGAGTTCACGCTGGTGGCTGTCGAGGACAGGTCGTTGCGGGTGAAGGTCTCGGTGTATGGCGGTGAGCCCCACTGGCCGGACGCACGACGCGCGCTCAAGATCAAACGGGACGGCGAGGTTGGCGTGGCGCCGCGTCTGCTCAACCCGACCCCCGGCCCGTCGGCCAGCGCCGACGGCTACTGGAACATCTCGGGCAGCGGGCCGGAAGCGGACTTCGAGAACCACCGGCCCTATGACTGGGACACCGCCCCGATCGGGATCGGGGTCTATTCGAGCGGGGACCTGACCGCGGGCGATGCGGCCCTGGTGCAGGAAGCCGTGGCTGGTGTCGGGGACCGCCGGGACCACATCTCGGGGATCGCCATCTATCCGAAGGTGCGCGTGACCGGCGACCCGCCCTACTTCTATGAGTTGACCCTCGCTGCCGCCGAGTCGCCGTCGCTGGCGGAGGATTTCGCGCGGGTCCACGCAGGAGAGACCGTGCCGGGCATCACGCGCGCCCCACGCTGAGCCGGGGATACTCGGCGACCCGGGTAAAATGGCACACTCGGTGGGTCTCGGGTGGGGGGTAGACCCCCGCGAGTGTGCGAAATTACCCGCCCTCCCTCAGATACGAATGAAGACGAGCGCGGCCACGGCCAGGCCGAGACTGATGCCGGCGTTGATCCACCGCAGGACGCGGAAGCGTTTCGGATGCCAGGGGAGCTGGGGCCAGCGGCGGATCGCGACGGCGGTGGCTCCCGCGGTGGCGATGGTGAGGACGATCCACACCCAGGCGCCGACCGTGGCCCAGTCGCCGAGGATCCGGGCGAGGGCGACGGCGAAGACCGCGCCGCCGATCCCGGAGAGCAGCGCCACGCGATCCCGGCCGCGCAGCGCATTCCACCAGGCACCGGCCACCATCAGTGTCGCGACTCCCGGGATGAGGGCGAGCAGCCAGACGGGCAGGCCGCCGGACCCCTGATCCTCGCCGGTGAGCAGCGTGAAGGCGAGGTCGTCGACCGCCGCGTCGGTGTTGCTGACCGTGAACACGGCCCGCCCGGCCTCCCGGTCGATCGCGAGCATGGTCCGGAACCCGGCGGTGCCGCCGTTGTGCCACGTCAGGGTGCGGCCGGCGTGCTCGCGCGTGAACCAGGCCAGGCCGATCCGCTGCCCGGATCCCGCGTCGAAGCGCGGATCCATGGCCTCGGCTCCAGGGACGCGGTCGGTGAGGATGGCCTGGGCGTACGCCGCGGTGGCGGCAGGGGAGATGTACGTCGACGAGCCCGCCGGGCGATAGGCCGGACTGGTCCAGGCCTCCGGGTGGAAGCCGTTGGACGTGTAGCCGGGGACGGTGCCGGGCGGGATGTCGGCGGGCCCGGTGGCGAACGTGGCGTCGATGCCGAGGGGATCGAGCAGGCGCTCGTGGACGTGGGCGTCCCAGTCGGGTGCGCCGGCCGCGTTCGCGAGGGCCCAGCCGAGCAGGGAGGCGCCGAGGTTCGAGTACTGCACCTCACCCCTGCCATCCAGCAGCTCCAGGGTGCGCACCTCGGCGAGGACCTCTTCTTCGGTGGCGCCGGCGTACGGATTCGAGCCCGTGAACGCGTGGCCGATCGAAGGGAGGGTGACGCTGGGAGGGAGTGGGGGTACGCCGCCGCGGTGCGTCGCCAGCTCGGTGAGGGTGACTGCGCCGATGGGGCTGTCCGCGAGCTCGGGGAGGTGGGTGGACACCGGATCGTCCGCCCCGACCTCGCCACGGGTGATCGCATCGGCGAGCAGGAAGCCGTTGAAGGTCTTGGTGATCGATCCCAGTTCGATCGGGTCGGCGGGCTGGATCGGGGTGGATGAACCGGGAGTGGCTTCGCCGATCGCGGCGTGGGTGATCGAGTCGGCGGTGATCACCGCTGCGGCGACGGACTGGTGGCCCGAGGCTCGGGTGTGTTCCCGGAGTTGGGCCGCGAGAGTGGCGTCACCGGCGGTGTCATCGGAGACGTGCGGAGGGCGGGGTGTGCCCCACCAGAGTGCGGCCAGCGTGAGGAGGGCGACAAGAGCGATGAGGGCGAGGGGGGTGCGGCTCATGCATCGAAAGTACGTAAGTACGATCTAACGCGCAAGTCTTCGGAGGTGACTCTTCAGATTCCGCGAGACACCTCGGCGTGTGTCGAGACCTCTGCTGGAGCAGGTGTCTCGAGCATGGCCAGGTCGTCTCGTGGCTGCTTCCGGGGGTCTCGAGCGAGGCGTCACTCCAGAACGGCCGTGAGGATGGCCAGGAGCGGGATGACCCGTGGGCCGGGGACTTCATAGTCGCCCCTTGTGCGCTGACGCAACCAGCCGGCCGAGACGAGGGTGCGGAGGTGGTGGTGGAGCTGACCGGAGGTGCCGAGACCCTCCGTCTCGACGAGGTCCTTCGTGGCGGTCGTGCCGTTGAGTACGCGTCTGAGCAGGTCGACCCGCACCGGGTGGCCGAGAGCCGCAAGCGCGGGGGCGGCGTTCGCCCAGTCCTGGTCGAGGAGATAGTCCGCCGGACGGCCGTACTGCCACTCGATCGCCGGCCGGCCCGCGGGCGTTGGAGCAGAATCCTGCTCGGCTTTTTCGGGGTCGGAGGGTGGTGTCGGCCGGAAGATGCCCATGAACATGACACCGCCGCTGTCGGTGTCGCCGATGCGCCTGCGGAATCCGTCGAGCGCCCAAAGCGGGCCGCCCTCGACCCCGGGCGCGTCAGAACTTCCGGGCTTGCCGGCCGTTCCCTGTTGTTCGGCGAGGAGTTCTTCCACCGCAGCGACGCGGCGCTCGAGGTCGTCGATGCGATCGGACATGCGTCGATCCTACGGAATAACGACGTGATCGGGGCCGCAGGTCTCGGGCAGAGGCAACGGTGTCTCGGTCGAGACACCTCGGAGACACGCGAAACCCCAGCTCGAGCAGGGGTTTCGTGCCGCTTGGGGGTGTCTCGCGCGATTTAGGGGTGTCTCGCGGGAGGAGCCGGGTGTCTCGCGCGGGGAGGGTCGGAGCCCTAGCCTGACTCCATGATCACCGCACTGCACGCGCTCATCTATTCCGATGACGCCGCCGCGACCCGCGCGTTCTTCAAAGACGTTCTGCGATGGCCCTTCATTTCGGACCAGGGGGAGTCCGCCGATCCCAATGACTGGCTGATCTTCAGGTCCGGGCCCAGCGAGCTGGGCGTACACCCCACCGTCTCCGTCCATGAGAGCAAGGAATATCGCTCGCCCCGGCACCACTCCGTCTCGCTCATGTGTGACGACCTCGAAACCACGATGGCCGAGTTGGCCGAGCGGGGTGCGGAGTTCAACGGCGAGACCCAGAACCTGGGCTTCGGCGTCGGGGTCAACGTGAAGGTGCCGGGGGCGGACGACATCCTGCTCTACCAGGCGTACTACCCACCGGCGTACTGAGCCTCGTAGTCGGTCCGCCGCAACCGATAGAGCACGCAGCGACTCATGGGGTGATCGCGCTCGATCATCGGATGGTCGAAGTCGTCGGCCGGGTCGTGGGTCATGCCGAGGCGTTCCATCACGGCGCGTGAGAGAAGGTTGCCGGTGGTCGTGAGCGAGACGACCTCGTCGAGTTCCAGTGTTCCGAACGCGTACGCCAGCCCGGCGCGGGCGGCCTCTGTGGCGTACCCCCGACCCCAGGCCCACCGCGGCAGCCGCCAACCGATCTCGACGGCCGGCGTGAAATCCGCCTCGAACCCCGGCACGGCCAGGCCGGTGAACCCGGCGAACTCGCCGGTGTCGGCGACCTCCAGTGCCCACAGGCCCCAGCCGTGCTCATCGAGGTGCGTCGAGATGCGCTCCGCGAGGGCGTCGGATGCGGCCCGGTCGAGCGCATAGGGGAACCAGCGCATGACGTCGGGGTCGGCGTTCATCGCGGCGAACGGCTCACGATCCGTAGCCCTCCAGGGGCGCAGGATCAGACGTTCGGTGCGGATCACGCGGCGCGCCCGCCGAGCAACATCCCGGCGACGAACGTCACGATCATGGCGACCGCGCCTCCGATGACCACGCGCAGGATCGCCCGGCCGATCGGGGCACCGCCGAGCTTCGCACTGGTGAACCCCGTGAGGGCCAGGGCAACCAGGACCACCGCGAAGGTCACGCCGATACGGAGATCCGGGGGAGCCAGGAGCGCCGCGAGCACCGGAAGGACAGCGCCTCCGAAGAACGCGATCGCGGAGGCGAATGCCGCCTGCCAGGGCGAGGTGAGCTCTTCGGTGTCGATGCCGAGCTCGACGCGCAGGTGGGTGCCGAGCGCGTCGTGTTCGGTGAGCTCCTTGGCGACCTGGTGGGCGGTTTCGGGGGTGAGCCCCATCCCCTCATAGAGCCCCACCAGCTCGGAGAACTCGGCCTCGGGGGCGTGGTGGAGCTCCTTCTGTTCCTTGGCGATGAGGGCCTTCTCGGTGTCGCGCTGGGTGGATACGGAGACATATTCGCCGACGGCCATCGACACCGCGCCCGACAGCACGCCGGCCACGCCCGCCGTCATGATCGCCGCGGTGTTCCCCGGCGCCGCCGCGGTGACGCCGACGACGAGGCCCGCTGTCGACACGATCCCGTCGTTGGCGCCGAGCACGGCGGCGCGGAGGCCGTTGAGCAGGTTGCCGATGCTGCCGGCATGGGGTTCGGGGTGGTGATGTGAATGGGGCACATCACCACTCTGTCACTTCAGAACCGCAGGGTTGCGGCCACGCCCTCGTGGTCGTCCGACGGGGCGGGGTGCACGTCGCCGGAGCAGCGCAGCGTCTCGAGAATGGCGCGATTGACGGGCTCGGCGACCGCCTCCGGGACGGTGCCGACATAGAGCGTCTCGACGCGGCCGGTCGTGGCGGCGTTGACCACATCGCCCGGATCGTCAGCGACCCGACCCTGCGCACGCCGCTGGCCGAGGTGGTCGGCCTTCTCGGTGCGGCGGGCCTCGGCGTACGCCGCTAGCTGCGGCATCGCCCGCTCCAACAGGGCTGGAGCCGTGAGGCCGTCGGCCGAACCGGAGACGATGCGGTCGGAGAGCTCATTGCGACCGCTCAGCCTGGCGAACTGCTCCGCGGTGTCCTGGGTGGCAGCGATGAACAGCGTGCCGTGCGTGCCGTGGCTCGCCTCACGCTCCTCCAGCCCCCGCGCGACGTGACGCAGGAAGCGGTCCCGGCGTACCTCATCCACGGCCGCGTCCGCGCCGTGACCGTGATAGTTGACCGAGCCGCCGCCCTGGGGGCTGTGCTGCAGGTGGGTCTGGTGGTCGCGGTCGCTGCTGAGGTCCTCCACCGACGCCGGGATCGAGCCGAGGCCGACCTCCTCGATCTGCTCGCCGGTCACCTCGAACAGCCGGACCTGCTTGAGGCTCACCTGCAGGATCGTGAAGTGCCGCGGCTGGCCCATGATCGGCACCAGGGGCAACAGATAGGGCACCTCGCTCACGTGCGCCCCGGCTTCGGGGGCGATCGACAGATGCCGGATCGCGAGGTGGTCGCCGGATGCGAACAACGCCAGCCCATCCGCTTGGTTCTGCCAGAAATTGAAATCGCCCAGCAGGGGCTCGATCTGTTCGGTCAGCTGTTCCCGGGCCTCGTCGGGGAGTTCATTGACGGCATCGCGCAGCAGGTTCTTGAGCACGAGTGGCTGGCTGGTGGTCTCCGCGCCTGCGCGGTGGGTCGGCATCACGAATGTCACCCACGGCTGGTCCGTCTCGACGGTCAGTTCGGCGAGGTCGAGAGCATCGGTGGTCGGCATCTTCGCTCCTGTGTCGGGGACTGTTCTTCCATCGTTCGTGCCGAGTGCGTCCCGGACCATCGGGGCTGACACCCATTCGCCGGGGGTACGCCCAGCAGGCCGGCGCCCGCGTCAGCCCTCGTCCGGACCCTCCTCGTCCGGACTCTCCTCGGCCGGGCTCTCCTCGGACAGGGCGTTCTGTCTGGTCGGTGAATAGAGCGGCGAGCCGACGAGATAGCCCGCGCGCGAGATCGCCATTTCGCCCACCGCCGCGGTGAGGAACTGCAGGACGATCGCGGCCACGAGCTTCAACGCGGTGTCCCAGCTCGGGATGAGGAAGAACACTCCGGTGATGAGCAGCGAGATGCCGGCGCCGGAGGCGGTGGCGACGCCCGACGACTTGGTGAACAGGTCCGGCAGGCGGATCATCCCGAGCCCGGCGGTCGCGAAGAGCCCGGCGCCGAGCACCATCAACACCTGCCCCGTGATCGACATCCACACCGGCACGTCGGTGAGCAGTATCCATTCCACCCAGTCCATCAGCGCCTCCCGTTGGTGAGGGCACGGGCCAGCGAGATGCTCGCGAGGAAGCCCACGACGGTCGCGATGATGATCAGGTCGAACACCACGGCACTCCGCGTGAACAGCCCCACGAGCCCGAGCAACCCGACGATCGCGAAGAACAACAGGTCCGAGCCGATGGCCCGATGCGCATCATCGGGTCCGCGGAACATGCGATAGATCGCGGTCGCGGCGGCGAACAGCACGAAGGCCAGGGCGATGAGGGCTCCGATCATGTCGGCGCTCCTTTCCGTCGCACGGCATTCAGCAGAGCGGTCTCCTCGTGGCGAAGATCGGCAAGGGCGCGGTCGACGCTGTCGGCATACATGACGTGGACATAGAGCCGCGACCCGGCGTGACCGTGGTGCGGATCGTCACCGGGCGCGTGGGGCGCATCGCGCGTGGCGAGCATCAGCGTGCCCGGGGTCAGGCTGATCATGATCGCGAACAGGGCCGCCTCGAGATCGCTGTCGCACAGGGTCCGGTAGGCGACGATCACCGGGGACGACCGCTGATCCCGCACCAGGACGTCGCGCACGACGGCGATGTTGGTCACGGCCAGCCGCCCGGCGAACCACAGCAAGAACCACAGGAATCTGAACGGCCACGTCAGCCAACTCATGAACCCATCACCGCCTCGACATAGCCGGTCGGATCGCTGAGCCCGGCCGCTGCCACCCGGCACAGTGCGAGCAGCGGCTCGGCCCCCAGACCCAACGCGACGGTCACGCCGGCCAGGGCCAGGGCCGGCAGGATCAGCCGTTTCGGCACCTGCCCCGCGTCCGGTTCGGCTTCCCTGGGTTCACCCAGGAACATTGCTCCCCAGATCTTCAGCATCGACAGGATCGTGAAGATGCTCACCACCACGGCGACGATCGCGAGCACGACCTGTCCGGCGTCGAGAGCCGCCACGATGAGGCCCAGCTTGGCCACGAATCCCGAGAAAGGTGGAATCCCGGCCAGCGACAGAGCCGCGATGAAGAAGGTGATCGCGACGAGCGGTTCGCGCCGGGCCAGGCCGGAGACCTCGCCGAGACTATGTCGTCCGTGCGCGAGTTCGACCGCACCGGCCGACAGGAACAGCGAGGCCTTCACGAACATGTGGTGCAGCAGATAGAACAACCCGGCCGCGAGCCCGAGCGGCGTGAACAGCGCGAGGCCGGCAAGGATGTACCCGATCTGGCTGACCATGTGGAACGACAGGATCGCGCGCGCATCGTTCTCGCCGATCGCTCCCAGCACCCCGAACACCATGGTCAGCGAGAACACCACGAGCCCGACCCAAAGGAAGCGCTCGTCCCCGTCGAAGACGACGGCGTACAGGCGGAAGAGGGCGAAGATCGCCACCTTGGTGTGCAGCCCGGAGAACAGGGCGGAGACCGCGGGCGACATGAACGGATACGTGCGCGGCAGCCAGCCGTGCACGGGGAAGGCCGCGGCCTTGATGGCCAGGGCGAGCAGGACCACCGTGAAAGCGATCGCCGCCTCCGACGACGCGCTCGCGGCCCCGGCGAGGTCGCCCAGGTTCACCGAGCCGACAACGCCGTAGACGAGCCCGATCCCGGCCAGCAGCAGTGTCGACGCCAGCAGGTTGACGGTCACATAGATCCGCGACGACGTGACCTGCATGAGCTGCCCGCGCCCGCGATGGGCCATCACCAGCAGCGCATAGGAGGGCAGCAGCATCACCTCGATGAACACGAACAGGTTGAACAGGTCGCCCGTCAACAGGGCCCCGTTCACGCCGCCGGTGAGGATGGCGACCATGGCGGGGAAGTACGCCCGGTCCGCCTGCCCCGACACGATCGCGAACCACGCGCTGATCAGCGTCAGCGCCCCGGTCGCCGTGACCATCAGCGCGCCGAAGAGGTCGGCGGCGAACACGATCGCCAGCGGTCGTTCCCACCCACCGACCTGGTGGGCGAGAACCGTGCCGTCGTGCAGGGTGGCGATGAGGAGTACGCCGACAGCGAGGTTCACCAGCAACGCCGCGACCAGGACGGCCTGGCTCACCCGACGGAACCGGTTGAGCCCGATGAGCACACCGCCGACGAGGATCGGCCAGGCGGCGACGAGGGGGAGGGCGTACGCGGGAATCATCGGGCCTCGCCCTCTGCGTCACGGGCGTCCGAGGCCTCGTCGAGGTCATCGATCTCATCCACGTCATCGGCCCAGTCGAGATAGGGGTGCGGATGCGTGGGGGCCGGGCCGCCGGGGTCACGATGGCGCCGGGGTGGCACGACGACCTCCTCGGCATCGATCAGATGCGGCGTCTCCAGCTCGCGGCCCTCGAGTTCGATGCGGGTGTCGTCATCGCCCTCGCCCGTGATGGCCAGCACGAGCAGGAACACCGTGATCGCGAACGCGATGACGATCGCCGTCAGCACGAACGCCTGCGGCAGCGGGTCGGCGACCAACGCAGGATCGAGGTCCTCGCCCAGGGCGGCGTCGCGGCGGTCGGTGCCGCCGGCGGAGACGATCAGCAGGTTGACGCCGTGGCTGAGCAGGACGAAGCCCACGATCACGCGCAGCAGTCCACGGCGCAGGATCATGAAGACGCCGCCCCCGATGAGCAGGCCGATTCCCAGTGCGAGCGCGATCATGGCGTACCCCCGGAGAAGCCGCGTGCACTGGGTTCCTGCGGCTTGCGCAGCGGCGGGGCCACGTCGTCGGTGCCGAGCTTGGTCAGGGCAGCCAGGATGACTCCGATCACGTTGAGATAGACCCCGAGGTCGAAGATCAGGGCGGTGCTGAGTTTCAGGGGCCCGAGCTCGGTCATCAGGGGCCGCAGGAATGAGCCCTCGACGAAGCCGAGCAGCCCCGAGAGCACGCCGATGATCGTGCCGAGCGCGATGAAGAGCGGGAACGGCAGTTGCAGCGGGCGTACCCGATTGGACGATGCCGACAGATAGATCAGCGCGAGCGCCGCGCCGCCGATCAGGGCGGCGATGAAGCCGCCGCCGGGCGCGCTGTGGCCGCGGACGTAGTAGAAGACGCTGAAGGCGAGCAGGATGGGGACGAGGAACCTGGTGGAGGTACGCAGGGCGAGCGCGTTCTCGTGCGCATCGCGGATGGGGCTGTCGGCCTCGACGCGGATCGGACTGGGCCGCAGGGGCAGGAGCCCGCGCGCCTCGAGCGCGATCATGAGGGCGATGCCTGTCACACCGAGGACCACAGCTTCGCCGAACGTGTCGAGCGCGCGGAAGTCGACGAGGATGACGTTCACGAGGTTGGTGCCGCCGGTGAGGTCATAGCTGCGCTCGAGGAGCGCGGCGCCCACCGCCGAGATCTCCCTTTGGCCGGTGAGCGCGAGGGCGGTCACCGCAGCGAGCCCACCGACGAGCGTGCCCAGGATCCCGGCGAACCAGAGCCGGCGCCGGCCGGAAACGTGAAAGGTACGCGGAAGCCGACTCAGCAGCAGCACCATGATCACCACGGTCAGGATCTCGACGAGCAGCTGCGTGAGGGCCACATCCGGCGCGCCCAGCACATAGAACCAGAGCGCCACCGCGAAGCCGGCCACGCCGACGGTCACGACGAGCGCGATGCGCGTGCGGGCCCGGATCGCCAGCGCGACCCCCACACCGACCAGGGGCAACACGATCCAGTCGACCCAGTGGCCGAGCCCGGCCCGGGGCGGGGGCAGGCTCACGGTCGCGAGGCCGACTGTGCCGAGACCGAGCACGACCACCAGCGGCGGCACCAAGTGGCGCAGCGGCGCATCCGACCTGGTCAGGTCGCCGATGCGCGTGCCCAGGGCGATCGAACCGGAGCGGAAACCCTCGACCACGTCGGTCGCGCGGAACGGCGTGACCCGCCGATCGAGGACGCGGTCGACGTGGTGACGGGCGAGGACCAGGAGCGTGCCACAGAGCACGACCACGGCGGTCATGCCGAGCTCGGGAGTAACGCCGTGCCACAGCGAGAGATCGGCTGCCGCATCGGCGCCGATCGCGCTCGTTGCGGCGTTGACCGTCGGCTCCGCGAACGGGCCTGCGACGCCGAGCGCGACCCCCGCCACGGCGACCACGCCGACCGGCACGAGCAGATCCCACCCACCCTCGCGGGGAGCGTCCTCACCCGGCTCGCCGCGCAACAGCGCCAGCACCATGCGTGCCGAGTAGGCGAACGTGCAGATCGCGGCGAGGACGGCGACGGTTCCGACCGCGACGGCGATCCCACCCGGCAGCTGCGCCATCGCCTTGAACATCGCCTCCTTCGACACGAACCCGAACAGCGGTGGCAGCCCCGCCATCGAGATCGCCCCGAGCGTCAGCAGCACAGTCGTCACCGGCATCGTCCGGCGGATCCCGCGCAGCTTGCGCAGATCACGCGTACCGCACTGGTGGTCGACCACGCCGACGGCCATGAACAGCGCCGACTTGAACAGGGCGTGCGCGATCACATGCACGATCGCGCCCAGCAGGGCGTACGCCGACCCGATCCCGATCGTCGCGACGAGGAAACCGAGCTGGCTGACGGTGGAGTACGCCAGCAGTTCCTTCAGGTCGTGCCGCTGCAGGGCCCAGATCGCGCCCAGGAGGGCGGTGGCCAGCCCGACGGTCACCAGCAGCACATTCCAGACCGGCACCTCCGCGAACGCCGTCGAGAACCGCAGCAACAGATAGATGCCCGCCTTCACCATCGCGGCCGCGTGCAGATAGGCGCTCACCGGGGTCGAGGCGACCATCGCATCGGGTAGCCAGGCGTGGAAGGGGAACTGGGCAGACTTGGTGAACGCCGCGATCGCCACGAGCACGGCCACCGCGGCCGCGAAGCCCGGTGCCTCGTGCCAATCGGGTGCGGCCAGGATGACGCTGAGTTCGGTCGTGCCGAAGCGCGCCCACATCAGACCGACTGCCGTCAGCAGCGCCAGCCCTCCCGCCGCGGTCACCAGGAACGTCCGGATCGCCGGCGCCTTCGCCTTCGGGCCCGACTGGCTGATCAGCAGGAACGAACACACGGTCGTGAACTCCCACATCACCCACATCACGACGATGTCGTCGGCCAGCACCAGCCCGGTCATGGCCGCGGCGAAGAACGTCAGCAGGCCATAGAACGGGCCGTGGCGGCCGCGGGGGAGATAGCCGGCCGTGTACGCCAGCACGACCGCGCCGATCAGCAGCACCACCAGCGTGAACACCAACGACAGACCGTCGAGCCGGAGCCGGAGGTCGATGCCGAGCGAGGGCATCCAGGGGACTGATTGGGTGACGACCCCGGCAGCCCCGCCATCGCGGCCCGCCCACGCCGCCAGCACGACAGCCGCGGTGCCCGCCAGTCCTGCCGCCGCGATCCACCCGGCCCGCCGCCCGAGGGCGTGGCCGAGGAAAAGTGAGGCCACACAGACCACGAGGGTGAGGGCGAGCACAGTGATCAGCATGCAGAGGCGTCCTGAGGGCCGAAGGAAGGTCAGGGTCCATCGTTTCCGGCGCACGGCGTCCACAAAATGGGGCCTGGACCCCAAGTCGGCCGGGAGGACCCCCCACACGCGTCCGCGTGCGCGGGGCCGCAACTAAGCTCGGGCGACAACGCAGGAACCGGGAGAGAGTACCCAACAGAACGTCGGGAGGGGGACGCCATGTCGTTGCTCGCCCGCACGATCCTGATCAACGGCCTGGTTCTCGTGTCGGCCTTCGTGGTGCTCATCGTCGCCCCGGTGGCGCTCGTGCCGCCGTTCGAGACCGGCGAGATCGTCGTGGTGGCGCTCCTGCTGATCGTGCTGCTCGTGATCGGCTCCCTGGCCCTGTGGCGGTCCCTCGCGCCCCTGCGATCCCTGCACCGGGAGATCGCCGAACTGGGCGGCCTGGACGAAGGGCGTCGGCTGACGCAGGCGGGCGTACCCGAAATCGAATCCGTCACCAGAGCCTTCAACGGTCTGCTCGACCGTCTTGTCGACGAACAGCGGACGCGTACGCGCCTCACGCTCGCGGCCCAGGAGGCCGAACGCGTCCGCATCGCGCGCGAACTGCACGACGAGATCGGCCAGACCCTGACGTTCTCACTCATGAGCCTTGCCAATGTCGCAGCCGATCACCCGGACCGGGAGCAGGATCTCGACCCGTCGCGGGAGAGTCTGCGGGCGGCCCTGGAGGAGGTACGCGGGGTGGCGGCGGCCCTGCGACCCGGCGTACTCGACGATCTCGGCCTCGGCGCCGCCCTCAACGACCTGATCCAGCGCGCCGAGCGCGATTCGGGGATCAGGATCCGGCGGCGACTCGACGTGCCCGACGACCTCAGCGCCGACGAGGAACTGGTCCTCTTCCGCATCTGTCAGGAATCGCTGACCAATGCGCTGCGCCACGCCGAGGCATCGCTGATCCACGTCTGCCTCGCCACCACCGGCGACCGGCTCGTGCTCGAGGTGGCCGACGACGGAGTCGGCTATGCCGGCGGCCACGGGTCCGGGATCGCCGGGATGTCGGAGCGCGCGGGGCTGATCGAGGCACGGCTGGAGATCGAACCCGGCGCCACCGGGGGCACCGTGGTCCGGCTCGAACTGCCCCCGAAGGAGAGCCGATGACGACGAGTTCCCCCGAACCGGCGCGCGTCCTGCTGGCCGATGACCACACGCTCGTACGCCAGGGCGTACGCCTCATGCTCGACCGCGCGCCCGACCTGACCGTGGTCGCCGAAGCCGCCGAGGGGCAGGAAGCGTTGCGCCTGATCCGGGCCGGCGGCATCGACCTGGCCGTGCTCGATGTGTCCATGCCCCGGATGACCGGGCTGCAGGTGGCCCGGGCGGTGCAGCGCGACGGGATCGACATCCAGATGCTCATCCTGAGCATGCACGAGAACGAGCAATACCTGTTCGAGGCACTGCGGAGCGGCGCCGCCGGCTATGTCCACAAGTCGGTGGCCGATCGCGACCTGCTGCATGCCTGCCGCGCGGCGCTGCGCGGCGAGCCGTTCCTCTATCCGGGGGCGATGGCCACCCTGATCCGGGAATTCCTCGCCCGCGGCGACACCGAGGGGGACGTCCTGACCCCCCGGGAGGAGGAGATTCTCAAGCTCGTGGCCGAGGGATATTCGGGGAAGGACATTGCCGATCAACTCTTCATCAGCCCGAAAACCGTGGAGCGCCATCGCGCGAACCTGCTCGCCAAACTCGGCATGAAGGACCGGGTCGAGCTCACCCGCTATGCGATCCGGGTGGGCCTGGTCGAGCCCTGATTCGCGCTGGTCGAGGCGCCCACCCGGGGGACACGGCCCATTGCCCGGCCGCCATCATTCCCCTCGGGCGAGAATGGTCGCATGAATCTTCCAACGGGTACGCAGGAATTCGGAGCCGAGGACACCGATCTGCTGGTGCACACCACCTGTGACGGCGCCGCCGCGCGACTTGGCCACAACCTGACCCTGGTCTTCACCTCGTGGCGGGCCGTCCTGGCGCGGGGCGACGAGCCGGCCGCCAGCAGCCTCGAGGTCACGGTCGATCTCGACTCGCTCGACATCCGCGACAGCAGCGGCGGGGTGAAGCCGATGACGGACAACGACCGGGCCGAGATCAAACGCAACGCGGCGAAGTCCCTGCGGACCCGCGAGCATCCGCAGCTCCGCTTCGTCACGACTGAAATCACCGGGTCGTGGTCGGCCGGTGAGATCACCGGCGATGTGACGCTCAACGGGACCACGAGCGCGGCGACGTTCCAGGTGGTGGCCCTCAACGGCGGTTTCCGTCTCGGTGGGGAGCTCAAGCAGAGCGCCTTCGGGATCAAGCCCTACAGCGCGATGATGGGCACCCTGCGCCTCTCGGATTCGGTTCTGCTGGAGGTGCATCTCCCTCAGGCGTGAGGCTTGGCCACAATGGGGTCATGAAGATCCAACCGGGTGTGCGTGAACTGGGACCGACCGACGCGGAGCTGGTGCTCTATACGACCTGTGAGGGACCGGCCGCGGCGCTGGGGCATGACCTCACGATCGTCGCGGAACGATGGTCGGCGACGCTGACCATCGGGGGTACGCCGGCCGAGTGCGCCCTCGAGGCGAACGTCGACCTCACGTCGCTGGATGTGCGCGAGAGCTTCGGCGGGGCCAAGGAAGTGTCCGACTCCGACCGCGCCGAGATCGAACACAACATGGCCGAGTCGCTGCAGATTGCGCAGCATCCCGAGCTCCGCTTCGTCGCCACCGAAATCCGCGGCACCTGGCGCAACGGTGGCGAGGTGGACGGTGACCTCACCCTGGCCGGCCAGACCCAGCCGGTCACCCTGAACGTGGTCGAGCGCGACGGCGTGTTCCGACTCGGTGGGGAGATCAGGCAGAGTGCGTTCGGCATCAAGCCCTACAGCGCCATGATGGGCGCGCTGCGCATCGTCGACTCCGTGGTGGTGGGGGTTTCCGTTCCTGTGTCCTGAAGCCGGCACCCCGTCCGAGTGAGTAGATTTATCTACAAAACCTCAGGAGGGATCATGGCTTCGGAAGGCACCGCCTCGCGCAAGAGTGACGTCCCCGAACCGGACGATCATCGCAAGCCCCAGCACCCCACCCAGCTGCGGAGCCGCAGCTGGAAACTCACCCTGCGCAACGCCCTCCACGAATTCACCCAGGACCAGGGCACGGATCTCGCCGCTGCGCTGACCTATTTCTCGGTGCTCGCGCTCTTCCCCGGGCTGTTGGCCGTGTTCTCGCTCGTCGGCGTCGTGGGGCAGTCGGAGCAGACCGTGGCCACGATGCTGGAACTGATCGGCGGATTCGCGCCGCCGGACGTGGTCGAACAGATTCGCGGTCCGATCACGCAGATGGCGACCTCCAGGGCTTCCGGCTGGACGCTGGTCGTCGGCCTGCTGGGCGCGCTCTGGTCTGCCTCCGGCTATGTCGGTGCCTTCGGCCGGGCGATGAACCGGATCTATGAGATCGACGAAGGGCGACCGATCTGGAAGCTGCGCCCCCAGATGTTGCTCCTGACGGCTGTCGTCGTCGTGCTGGTCGCGGTCGTGCTCGTCGGCCTGGTCGTGAGTGGCCCGATCGCCGACTCGGTGACGGGCATGATCGGCCTGGGCGGGCTCGGGCAGACCGTCTTCGGGATCGTGAAGTGGCCGCTGATGCTGCTCGTGGTCGTGATCATCATCGCGGTGCTCTATTACTTCACCCCCAATATCAAGCAGCCCAGGTTCCGCTGGGTCAGCATCGGCTCCCTGCTCGCGGTCCTGATCTGGATCGTGCTCTCCGTGCTGTTCGGGCTCTATGTCGCCAACTTCGCCAACTACAACAAGACCTACGGCGCGCTGGCCGGCGTGATCATGTTCCTGCTCTGGGTCTGGATCACCAACATCGCGCTGCTGTTCGGTGCGGAGATCGACTCCGAAATGGAGCGGTCGCGTCAGTTGCAGGCCGGGATGGAGGCCGAGGAGACGCTGCAGCTGCCCCCACGTGACACGCGCCAGAGCGACAAGAAGGCCGAGAAGCAGGAGAAGCTGCTGGAGGAGGGCCGCCGCATCCGGGAGGACGCCGAGCGTCGTGGTGAGGCCAAGTTCGACGATTCCGAGCAGAGCCCGGATGCCGAGGAGGGTGAGGGGGACGATCCGTCCCGCCAACCTTCCGACGCAGAGGCCGACGACACGCGCTACTCCGACTTCGCCCGGCGCAGGATGGCCGACCGGGACGAGTGACGGCGAGCGGGCCGAAAGGCGGCAGGCTGAGGGTTGCGTGAATGGGCCACGAAATTGCAGTCTGCTGCCTACGATCGAAGTGCACACCAAACCGACGTGCCCATCGGCTCAACGAGGAGTCCGCACCATGCGAGGGCTGACCATCACCCACGTTCCTGACAAGCAGCGCTACGAGGCTGAACTCGACGGCCGTCCGGCCGGCTTCACCGAGTACGCCTATACCGGCGAATATGTCGTCTTCACCCACACGGAGGTCACCGACGAGGCCCAGGGAATGGGCGTCGCGGGTGCCCTGGCGAAACAGGCGCTCGATGACATCCGCGCCGACGGCATCCGCAAGGTGCTGCCGAGCTGTCCCTACATCAAGAATTGGATCGGCAAACACCCGGACTATCTGTCTCTCGTCCCGGCGGTGAAACACCCGGGTCACTGACCGCTCACTCCCTCCGGCCGGTCACCGAGCCGATCAGGAGTGCGACGAGTTCGTCGCGCGCGGGCCACGGGAACAGTGGCTTCGATTCGCGCAGGGCAACGATCCCGTGCAGGCCGCACCACAGCAGCGTGCCCACGCGGAGCGGTTCACCGGTGGCGCCCGCCCGGATCGCCAACTCGCCGAGCCGGCGTACCATCTCCGTCCCCGGCACCGCGTCCTCCGGCCGATCGTCCGACGGGACCGCCGCAAACATCACCCGATAGTTGCCGGGATTCTGCTCCGCGTACGCGCAATAGGCCTCGCAGCGGGCTCGCAGTTCCGCCGCCGGTGAGGGGGCTCCGGCCGCAGAGAGGGTGAGTGCGCGCTCGAGTTCGGCGAATCGTGTTGCCAACACGGCGCTGACCAGCGCCCCCTTGTCGGGGAAGTGCAGATAGATGCTCGGCGCGGACACGCCTGCCTCCCGGGCCACCGCCCGCAATGACAGCGACTCCTCGCTCGGAAGGGACTCCAGCATGGCGCCCCCCGCCCACGCTGTTCCCAGGTCGGCTACCCGCAGATACCTTCAGCTCCCGTAACTCTCTTCAGCTTGCCCTCCCGCTGAGCGGGGGTACCAGCACTGCCGAATCGGCCGGAAACCATGAATCGTGGGCGAGAATCCGTTGTTCAGCGTGCGTTCACGGCAGTCAGCGTGCCTTGGTCGCTTGGGCTTGCGCTTCCTCGGGCCCGAATTCCACCCAGCGTGCCCTCGCCGACTCCGCCCCCGGTGCACGGGGCGCTGGAGACGCGAAGGCAAGCTGGATGAGATGGGGCGCAAGCTCAAGACGTGAACGCGAGCTGAAGAGACCTACGGGAGCCGAAGAGAGTTACGGGAGCTGACGGCAGGCACCACGGACCTATTCCCGGTGGCCCACGGGAGCCCCATCAGGGATCTGCGCCAGATCGACACCGGAGCGACCTAGCCTGTCGGGGTGCGGGCGCTGATTGAGTATGTCGAACTGTTGCGCGGCACGGTCGCGCTCTGGTGGCGGTTCTTCCCGGTCCTGGGTTTCTGGTTTCTCATCGGCTGGGCCCTCCGCGAGTTCGCGATCCAGGCCACGGTCGTGCTCGGCGCGAAGAATGCAGTGCCGGCGAACCTGATCTTCGTGCTCGGCCTGGTGGCCTGGGTGATCTGCCTGGTGCTGATGATTGCGTCGCTCGGCCCGGCACTGCGATTCGACAAGAACCCGTCGCTGAAGGCCCAGTTCGCCGGTCTCAGCAGTCAGCATTCGCGGCAGGACCTCCTGGCCCACGGTGCGACGCCCTTCCTCGCCGTCTATGCCCTGGGCGGTTTCGCCGCCGAACAGGTCGGCGAGGTGCAACGGAGCGCGCTGCTGTGGCTCGGTCCTGACTTCGTGGTGTTCCAGCCGGTCCGGTTCGAACAGTGGCCGACCTATCTCGGCATCCTGGTCGTCGCCTGGATCCTGCTCCGCCTCATCGGCCTGCTCCACGCCCGACGACCGAACACGCTCACCGGCATCGGCCAGGTCATCGCCAAGGGCACGGTCGTGCTCAGCGCGTTCATCGTGGTCACCGAGCTCCTGCGGCGGGCCGGTGACTGGATCACCACGCGCGTCCTGTGGGACTGGGTGCAGGCGGCCTGGCGAGGGCTCCTCGATGTCCTTCCCGACTGGCGCCTGCCGCTGATCGACCTGACCCTGCCGGCTGCGCTCGAGCAGTTCGTGTTCACCGTGATTCCGGGAGCGTTCGGCGCGGTGCTGATGCCCCTGACCTGGCTTGCCCTCACCGCCTGCGTCTTCGGCTGGCGCGACCTCACCAGCAACCTCCTCGGCACCTCCGAAACCGAACGGGCCCTGCTCACCCGCGGCGACCGGGTGGCTGCGTCGCGGATCGGTCAGCGCGTGCGGGGAGCCTTCGCTGCCGGGCCGTTGCGGTTCGCCTGGCGGCAGGCGCAGGGGCTGGCCGAGGACTACCTGCCCCTGGGTCAGGGAGTCCGCATCATCGCCCGTGCCGGGGCTCATTTCGTGGCGGCCTACCTGGTGGCGTCGGCCACGCTGGCCCTGCTGGAACGTGGTTTCCAGGTCGCTCTTCGGGAGCTCTATGGACCGCAGGGACTGGTCAGCCAGATGGTCGCCGATCCGTTCCTGCGGCTGCCGACCGCGCTCGTGTTCACCACCTTGTCGGTGGCTCTCTATGCCCGCGCCTTCGATCGCGCCATCCTCGCGGCCGGCGTGGGATCGGGGCGCGTCGAATCGGCTGAAAGCGAGGACGAGGTCACGCCGTCACCGTCAGAGCCTGTGCCGGCAACCCGAGCAGCTGAACCACCACCCGCTGCTTGACCAGCTCCCGCTCGGGCACCTGGAAATAGCCGACGAGGTGCTGGGTCTGCCCGGCCGGTGGCCGTGGCTGATCGGGCAGATAGATGGACGGGCTCGAGGGGCAGATGCTCACGGTGTTTGCTCGCGAGGCGATGGTGCTGTTCGAGTTCCAGGAGCCGGTGTCGGTCCGCAGCTCCAGCTGGCAACCACCCAGGTCATCGCTTCGCAGCGTCGTCACCGTCAGCTCGATCCCGAACCACTGCGTGCCGGGAATGTCGAACTCTTCCCAGTCATATTCCGACTGCGGAGTCGGGATCGGGCGCAACGGGTGAACGACCGTGAATCGATAGCCGCCCAGATCGACGTGGCCATCGCTGCGCAGGGTCGCCGTGGGGATCGGGTCGAACTGATTCTTGCGGCTGAGGGCGACCCCCGTCGCAATCAGAACCGCCACCAGCAGGACCACACCGAACCGCAGCCAGGCCCCGCGTACCGACGGGACCGCCAGCGGCTCCAACCACGCCGCGCGCACCGGATCACTCATGGCCGCACCAACGTCCGCGGCTGGGCGGGCAGGTCTTCGCTGTGGTCGCCCGGCGGCGGGGGAGCCGGGAACGCGTTGTCGATGCGGATGCGCCCGGCATAGGTGTCGACATCGCGGATCGGCTCGAATTCGACGATGGCGCCGGCGATCCGCTCGCGGGGGACCTCGAACACCAGCACGCCCTGCGACGCGAAGCCCTGGGCCGACACGAGCGGCTCGCCGCCGATGCCGCGGCTGGCGTACCGATAGCCGTCGGTCGTGACGAGCCAGGGTTGCAGGCGGACGACCTCGCGAATCAGATCGATACGCACATCCAGCACGACGAACACGTCGCTGGTCTCATAGCTCTTGCTGTTCACCGTCACGGTGGTGGCGAAACGGGGACGATCGACCTGGACGGCGACAGTTTCGGTGGCGACGGTCTTGCCGGGGACGCCGGCGTACCAGCGCGTGTCGCTGCTCGACTGCTGGAACGGGAGCTGGAGCAGCCCGACCAGCAGGAGCGCAACGGCCAGGACCAGCGCGCCCTGCCAGCGCCGGAGGGCCGTCATGGCGTCGACTCCGTCACTGGGGCCGGGATGCGCGCGACCAGGTCACCGACCACCCAGCGTTCGGCCGCCACTTCGGTGGCTGGTTGAAGTCGTTCGTCGGTCACCCCGATCACGACGTCGGCGGGCATCTGATCGCTGATGCCGGTGCGGATGGTGATCGAGGCCGCGGCCGGGATCCCGGGGTCGAATCTCGCGCCGGTCAGGTCGTCGCGGATGAAGATGTGTTCGCCCGATCCGACCTTCGGCACGACCGACCGGTCGGGCAGCCTGACATAGAGGAGCTGATTCGTGACCATCAGAGATTCGTCGGTCGTGTTGGTGATGGTGGCGTGCACCTTCAGATTGGGCATGCCATAGCCGGCGGAATGCGTGACGCGATCGATCCGGAGGGTGATCCGCTCGAGCACGATGTCCTCACCGGGGCGGCGCTCCGGGATGCTGGCCGACCCGCGCGCCTCGAATCCCCCGAAGGCGCCGATGGCGAAGATGAGCACGACGAGGCCACCCACGCCCACGATCCATCGGCGTACGCCGGGGTTGGAAATCAGCCTCGCCACCGCCGCACCCTAACTCGCAGCCGGGTCGCCCGATCCGGCTGAGGATTCTCCAATGTCTCAACCTGGACTGTCGTCCCAATGCTTCCGGGTCTAGGGTGGTGGGCGAGTCGTCAGCTCTTTCTGGGGGTATGAGAGCTATGATCACGCGCCGCGCGTTCCTGAAATACACGGGTGCCACGGTCCTCGCGCTCTATGCATGGGAGGGGACGCGACCCGTCGCGCTCGCGCACGCCGTTCCCGGAGGATCGCTCAGCCCTGCCACGATTCCCCAGTTCGTCGAGCCACTGGTGATTCCGGCGACGATGCCGCTGGCCCGCCGGGAGGGTACGCCCCAGGGGCCGATCGATGTCTATGACATCGCCGTGCGGCAGTTCTCCCAGCGCATGCTCCCGACACCGCTGCCGCTCACCACGGTCTGGGGCTATGGGCCGACCGGCCAGGGCCGTGACACCTTCCACGCTCCGTCGATGACCATCGAGGCGACGCACGGCACGCCCATCCGCGTCACCTGGCGCAACGAACTCGTCGATGACCGGCGCGGCTACGTGAGCCACCTGCTGCCCGTCGACCCGACGCTGCACTGGGCCAATCCCGAACGCCGGCCGGGGGTGCACGGCGCGGTCACCGACACCAAGCCCGACTTCAGCGGCCTGCGCTATGTGCCCCCGCGCGAGTTCACGGATCCCACGACGCAGTACACCCTCTATTCCGGGCCGGTGCCCCTGGTCACGCACGTGCACGGGGCCGCCGGTGTCGGCGACGAGTCCGACGGCTATCCCGAGGCGTGGTATCTCCCAGTGGCGAGCAACCTCGACACCGCGTACGCCCCGCAGGGGGCCTGGTATGAGTTTTTCCGCGCCAAGGCCAAGGCGAAGTTCGGTGTCGACTGGGCCCCCGGCACGCAGACCGCGCACTATCCGAACACCAGTTCCGAGTGCACGCTCTGGTATCACGACCACACCCTCGGGCTCACCCGCCTCAATGTGTACGCCGGCCCCGCCGGTTTCTTCCTCGTTCGTGGGGGCCCCGAGGGTGAGGACGGCGTACTCGACTCGCGCACGCGCAAGCCCGCGGTCCTGCCCGGCCCGGAAAAGGGCCAGGGGCAGGGCAAGGCCCCGGTCCGTGACATCCCGATCGCCATCCAGGATCGGTCGTTCAACGACGACGGCTCGCTGTTCTATCCGGATGCGCGGGCGATTTTCGATGAGTACGCCGGCCCGTTCGTCCCCGACACCCCCGTGCCGCCGGCCTGGAATCCGGAGTTCTTCGGCAACACGCTGATCGCCAACGGCCGCACCTGGCCGTTCCTCGACGTGGAGCAGCGGCGCTATCGCCTGCGGCTGCTCAACGGCTGCAACTCGAGGTTCCTGATCCTCGACTTCTCACAGATTCCCGGGGTGAAGGTGGCGCTGGTCGGCAACGACGGCGGATTCCTGCCCGAGGTGCACGACGTGATGGCCGACGGTGGTCGTCTCCTGCTCGGCACGGCCGAGCGTGCCGACGTGATCGTCGACTTCCATGAGGTGCCGCACGGCAACCATGTGCTGGGCAACGTCGGTCCGGACGCGCCCTATGGCGGCGGTGAGCCCGGCACGGATTTCGAGGTTGCGGCGCCCGGGACCACGGGTCGAGTCCTGCAGTTCCGGGTCGGCCCGCGCCGTGGAGCCGATGGGTCCACGCCGATCGAGTTCCTGCAGCTCCCGGCTCGGGCAGCATTGCCGGCCGAGATGCGGACCCGGCGGGTCGCCCTGCTCGAACACGAGCACGGGACCGGCGACGAAGCAGCCCCCACTGCCGCGCTGTTGGGCACGCTGGAGGAGCGCGACGGTCGTGTCGAGGCCGTGGCAAGGACCTGGATGGATCCGGTCACGGAGAATCCGGCTCCGGGTGACACCGAGGTCTGGGAGATCTTCAACTTCACGCCCGACGCCCATACGGTCCACGTGCACGAGGTGCTGTTCGAAGTGGTCGGGCGGCAGGGCTTCGCGCTGGTCGACGGCCGGCTGGAGATGTCGGCGGAGCATCCGGTGCATCCCGGCGAGCGCGGCCGCAAGGACACGGTGATCGCCTATCCCGGGCAGGTCACCCGGATCCGGGCCACCTTCTCGACGGCCGGTCACTATGTCTGGCACTGCCACGTCCTCGAACACGAGGACAACGAGATGATGCGGCCCTATCGCATCGGCCCGGTGCAGCCGGGTCAGCCGGGGGCCTAGGCGTACGTGGCTCCGCTCGGGTCCGGCCACATCGTTGGGGCAGGACCCGAGCTTTGGAGAGCCACCTTCACACCGACACAAGGTCGGATGCACTGAGGGACTGCCCCTAGCCTGTGGGGTCGGCGTCCTCGCGGCCAGTGCTGCGGGTGAAGTTGCGCGTTATTGCGTACGCCCCAGCGCCGCGCGCCCTTGCGTCGCGCTCGCACGGCGGGGGACGATCACACGAGGCCCCGCGACTGTTGAGCGGCGGCTCGGGACCCGGGGTGGTGAAGCGTGCAGGCGGATCGAAGCGACGAGAGCGCGCCGACCGGCCTGTCCGACCCCATCGACCCCATCGAACAGGCGCTGCAGGCGATGCTGGCCACGTCGCTGGACGGCGTTCTCGTCCTCGATGGCGGCGGCCGCGTCGAACGGGCCAACGGGCCGGCATCCGAGATCCTGCGGACAGACCCGGATGCCCTGATCGGGACCGATCCGTTGGCCGACTGGGAATCGGTGCCCGGCGACGATCACCAGGGAGAGCTGCTGGTGGACGCGGCGGCCAGCCGCACAGTGCGGAAGCGCTCGTCGGTCCTCGGCGAGCGGCGCCTGATCGTGCTGCGTGACATCACCGACGCCGAACGGTCGCAACGCCGGCTGGCGGCGTTCGCGAGCGCGGCGTCGAGCGTCGCCTATTTCGGTTCCCTGCGCGAAACCCTCGATGCGATCTGCGCCGAGACGATTCGCACGGTCGATCTCGCGGCCGCGCAGATCCTGCTCATCGATGCGGACACGATGACGATGCAGTTGCACGGGGCCGCACCCCAGGCCTATTTCGGTCCCGACTTCTCCGACCGGATCGCTGCGGCGAGCGCGATGGGTGCGGAATTCTCCTCGCGCGCCAGTCTTCGCAAGCTCCGCCCGATCGTGACCCCCGGTCGGCGCCAACTCATGCTCGACGATCCACGCTGGGCACCGTTGCACGACCACCTGCTCAGCTTTGAGTGGGACACCTTCGTGTCGATCCCGCTCGTAGGGCGGGAGGCCCCGATCGGGGCGCTGAACATCTATGGCCGGCCGGGCAGCCAGCCCACCTTCGAGGACATCGCGTTCTTCACGGCCATGGCCGATCAGATCTCCGTCGCGGTCCAACACGCCCGGCTCTTCTCGGCCTCGAAGCTGCGCACCCAGCACGAGGAGCGCCAGCGCCTCGCGCGAGAGCTGCATGATTCGGCCTGTCAGGAGCTGTTCTCCATCAACCTGCACGTGCGGGCCGCCAAGTTCGTGCTCGCCAAGACCAAGCCGGTGTCGGAGGCCGGCCACGAGGCGGTCGACAAGCTCAATCGCCACGTGACCACGCTCGGGGAGTTGGCCCATGCGGCGCTGGAGGACATGCGGGCCCTGATCTTCCAGCTCTATCCGACCGTGCTGCAGTCGGAGGGCCTGGTCGCAGTCACCCGGCAATTGCTGGCTTCCCTGTCGGCCCGCGAGGGCATCGCCGGGTCGGTGGAATCTCCCGATGAAGAGATGGTCGTGGACGCGGATGCCGCACTGGAGGCGTACCACATCGTGCGCGAAGCCCTCCACAACGTCCTGAAGCATGCCCGGGCGAGCCGGGTCCACGTGCGGCTGGCTCCGGACCGTGGGCACCCGGACACCCTTTCGATCGAGGTCATCGACGATGGCGTCGGGTTGGCCACGGACAGCGAGCGGCGGGGTGGCTTCGGGCTGACGTCGATGCGTGAGCGGGCGGATCGGATGGGCGGATGGGTACGCATAGAGGCTGCCCCGGAGGGCGGCACCCGGGTGCGGGTCGCGCTGCCCGGGAGTCTGGCCAGGGGAGGAAGGCAATCATGACGATTGTGCGCGTGTTCATCGTGGACGACCACGATGTCGTGCGGCTGGGGCTGCGGGCCTATCTCGACGAACAGCCGGGGCTGCTCTGGATCGGGGAAGCCGAGGAGGGGGAGGCTGCGTTGGCCGAGCTCGAGCGCTTGGCCAAGTTCGACGAGCTGCCCGATGTCGTGCTCATGGACCTGGTCATGCGCGGCCGGGACGGCATCACCACCACGCGTGAGATCCGGGAGCGTTTCCCGAGCGTGCAGGTCGTGGCCGTCACGAGCTTCGGCGAGAGCCAGCGCATCCGGGCCGCCCTCGCGGCCGGCGCCGCCGGCTATGTCATGAAGGACTCGGATGTCGACGAGATCGCCCAGGCCATCCGGTCCGCGGCCGCGGGCAGTGCCCATCTGGACGCGGCGACCGAGCGTACGCTCAGCGCGAGCGACGACACCCACCCGTTGACCGCGCGCGAGCGGGAGGTGCTGGTGCTCGTGGCGCAGGGCCTGTCCAACCGGCAGCTGGCCCGGGCGCTGTCCCTGAGCGAACGCACCGTGCAGACCCACCTCACCTCGATCATGCGCAAGCTCAACCTGGGGTCGCGTACCGAAGCGGCACTGTGGGCCGTCCGGGAAGGCCTGCCGGGCGTCGACTGAATCAGGGCCGGGTCAGGCGGCCATGAGGCTGGCCAGCGCGGCGGTGTCCGCATCCGAGTAGGGGTCCACCTCGCCCTTGCTGACGAGCTGCGTGATCGTGCCCTCCCTGTCGGCCTGCACCCAGGCGGCCCGATGGTCGAGGCCGAGGTGGGGCAGCCCGGGCAGGAAGACACACCCCGACGCCGTGTCGTAGCCCTTGAGCGCCGCGATCGTGGAAGCGGGCGGGTGGAGGACGAGGAGACCCGGGGGCTGGGGGTGGGCCAGATCGCCGGCATGCAACGCACCTTCGCCCGCAACGGGACCGCAGGCCATGATGATGCCCACCGCGCCGGGGTGGATGTCAGCACCGATGCCGTCGGCCACCCGGAACACCGTGCTCGAGGGCAGCAGGCCGGGCACGGCCGCCATGCGCACGGTCAGGACCAGGAGTTTCGCCCAGGCGACCGTGTCCTGGGGCCAGTTGCGCAGGAGCAGGAAACCGGCGAGGCTGCCGTCCGACTTGAGCGGTGCGACCTCGACCGGGCGGGGGTCGGCGTGGTCGGTCATGGGGACTCTCCTTCCCCCACCGCGGCAGGCGGTGCGATCCAGAGTGCGTTAGCAGGGGTGCTTTGCTCAAGAGGTGCGACGCCCTGTCCCGTGGTTGTTACGAATTTGCCATCCGCAGGACGAGAGGTGGGGAGTCCACGCTCAACTCGCAGTCCGGGGAATCTCGGGGGCGAATAGGGGGCGAAGTGGCACCTGACCACGGAAGAAATGACAGTCCTCGCGACTAGTGTCAATCTGACCGGGCCTCAAGAAAGTGGGTCGTCCGTTCAGGGTCGAACTCTTGGGTGTGGCGCGGCACGAAGCCGATCGGACCCCCTCGAGAGGACGCCATGAAGAAGAAACGCTGGATCATCGGCGGCATCATCGCCGTCGCCGTTGTCCTGGTCGGAGCGATGATGCTCCTGCCGGGCCTGTTGAGCGCCGGCCAGGCGGCCAACGCGGCGCCGATGGAGATCCAGAGTGTGGCGAGCCTCCGGAGCGCCCAGCGCCAGCTCATCTCTGGGGCTGTCCATCCGGCCGAATCCGAGAACTTCTATGTGGATGCGACCAAGGGGAAGGTCAGCGAGATCAAGGTCGTCCAGGGTGCGCAGGTCAAGAAGGATGACGAGCTGTACGCCTATGCCAACCCCGCCCTGACCACGCAGCTCGAGAAGCTGCGGATCCAGTACGACTCCGCGGTGAAGCGGGAGGGCCGGCTCGAGACGCAGCTGGCCAACCTGAACCGCGATATTCGCAATGCGCCCACGACCGAGGTCGCGGACCAGTTGAAGGACCAGCGGGAGCAGCTGCGCGAGCAACTCGATGGGGTGCGCACCGAGCAGCGCCTTGCCAGCCTCGACATCGAGGAGACGCGCGACCAGATTGCGGCGCTGACCGTGCGGGCCAACTTCGACGGCATCGTCGAGATGGTCAACGAGGACGAGCGGAATGCGGTCGGCCAGGGTGCGGCGACCAAGCCACTGATCCGCCTCGTGTCGAATCTGCCCTATGAGATCCGGGGCACGCTGTCGGAGTTGCAGCGTGCACAGATCAAGCCCGACCAGACCTTCACCGCCACCAGCAAGGCACTGCCCGGCCAGCGGTGGCGCGGCACGATCAGCTATGTCAGCACGTTCCCGAAGGAAGCGGCGTCGGGATCGCAGGGCGTGGAGTCGACGCAGGCACAATACGAGTTCGTCGGAAAGCTCGAGACCCAGGAGAACCTGGTGCCCGGCACGACGCTGTTCCTCGAGATCAACGTGTCCGGGAGCGACGCGTTCACGGTGCCGTCGGGTGCGGTGCTGCGGGACGGCGCGAGCAGTCAGGTCTTCGTCGTGGAGAACAACAAGCTCAAGAAGCAGTCCGTCACCACCGGTCCCGACGAGGGCGGCGAAACGACCATCACCTCGCCGATGGACGACAAGACCGAGATCCTGCTCAATCCGACCCCGGAGACCGCGGAAGGAACGGACGTCATCCGATGACGAACGCCATCCTTTCCATGGACCGGATCAACAAGGTGTTCGGATTCGGTGAGCTGGCCCTCCACGTGCTCAAGGACGTGTCCCTCGAGGTCCGCGAGGGTGAATTCGTCTCGATCATGGGGCCCTCGGGCTCGGGCAAGTCGACGTTGATGAACATCATCGGCACCCTGGATCGTCCGACCGCAGGGGGTTATTTCCTGCAGGGCGAGGCGGTTCACGCGCTGAGCGAGAAGCGTCTGGCCGAGCTGCGCAACGAGGCGATCGGCTTCGTGTTCCAACACTTCTTCCTCCTGCCCCGGTCGAATGCGCTGGCCAACGTAGAGTTGCCGCTGATCTATGGGGGCAAGGGCCGGGCCGAGCGTCAGGAGATCGCGCGTCAGGCGCTGGACCGGGTCGGCCTGTCAGCCAAATATCGCGCGATGCCCAACCAGCTCTCGGGCGGTGAGAAGCAGCGCGTGGCGATCGCCCGGGCCATCTCGACCAAGCCACGGTTCATCCTCGCCGACGAGCCCACCGGGGCGCTCGATACGGCGACGAGCGCTCAAATCATGAGGCTCTTCCGCGACCTCAACGGCGACGGGACGACGGTCATCATGATCACCCACGAACAGGAGATCGCCGAGTGGGCCGATCGCATCGTGCGCATTCGCGATGGCCGGATCGAGTCGGACGAGCCCGTGGCCAAGCGTGAGGCGAAGGAGGTGGCGGGATGAATATCGCCGAAAGCCTTCGCATGGCACTGTCGTCGGTGCTGGCCCACAAGCTCCGCTCCATCCTCACCATGCTCGGCATCATCATCGGCGTCGGCTCGATCATCACGATCGTGGCCATCGGCCAGATGGGCGAGCAGCAGCTCAAGAACTCCATCTCGGGTGGCAACAAGGCTCTCGTGCAGATCGACTATGGGCCTCCCGGCTCAGGGATGTCGATGGGCATGGCATCGGTCGGCCCGCCACCGCAGATCCGGCCCATCGATGTCGAACGCATCGAGCAGTTGCCCTATGTGCGGAGTTTCATCGAGCAGCGGTTCGGCTCAGCCGACATCAACGCCGGCACGAAGAAGGCCGAGGGCATCAACGTGCGGGCCGGTGACCTGGAGGTGTTCGAGATCGCAAACCTGAGGCTGGTCGCCGGACGCCAGATCTCCCAGGCCGATGTCGATCGGGCCGCGCAGGTGATCGTGCTCGGGCGCGACACAGCCACCGAGCTGTTCGGTTCACCGGAGCAGGCCATCGGCCAACTCGTCGACCTCAACGGTCCGCCGGCGCGGGTCATCGGCGTGGTCGAGGAACAGTCGTCGTTCGGGTTCACTTTTCAGGAGTGTTATGTCCCGCTGAGCGCCTGGGAGACGCTGTTCCCCGGGAGCCCGCCCTATTCGACCTATGCCGTTGCCGCGACGGATGTCGAGCACGTCACCGAGGCCGGCAGGAACGCCACCGACTATCTCAACGAGGCCCTCGTCACCAACCCCGATGAGGCCCGCTTCAAGCCCATCGACATGCAACAGATCGAGGACGAGATCTCCTCAGTCACCCGCATCATGACCGGCATCATCGGCGGCATCGCGGCGATCTCCCTGCTCGTCGGAGGCATCGGCGTCATGAACATCATGCTCGTGTCGGTCGCAGAAAGAACCCGCGAAATCGGCGTACGCAAGGCTCTTGGAGCCACCCGGGGCCAGATCCTGCTGCAGTTCCTCATCGAGGCGATGGTGCTCACCTCCCTGGGCGGCATCATCGGCATTCTCTTCGCGTACGGCCTCACGGGACTGGTGGCTGCGGTGCTCGGTTATGAGTTCGTGCTCTCGATTCCGGTCACGGTCGCCGCGGTGTTGTTCTCGATGCTCGTCGGCGTGGTGTTCGGGCTTCTCCCGGCCAACCAGGCCGCCAAGCTGAGCCCGATCGAGGCCCTGCGCTACGAGTGAGGGTGGAATACTGCCGCTCGTGGGTACCGCCGCCTCTCGACAGCCCCGGTTGCTGGCGTTGGTCTTCGCCGGCGGCGCCGTGGGTACGCTCGCCCGCGCGCTGCTCGAGTCGGCGTTTCCGGTCGGTCCCGGGGCCTTCCCATGGACCACGTTCGGGATCAATATCGGTGGCGCCTTCTCTCTGGGGCTGCTGCTGACCGTGCTCGCGCGACTGGGCCCGGACGGGGGCTGGCGCCAGGCGGTGCGGCTGGGACTCGGGACCGGGCTGCTCGGAGGATTCACCACTTACAGCCTGCTGGCCGTCGAGACGCTGCAGCGGCTGCCGCTGGTGGGGCTGGGCTATGCGATCGCGTCGGTCGTGCTCGGTGTCGCCGCCGCCGGGCTCGGCGTTCGGGCCGCGCGACTGGTCGTCCGGGAGCCGCGGCCGTGACGCCGTTGCTGGTCGTGCTGGTCTCTGTCGGCGGAGGCCTTGGTGCCGTTGTGCGCTTCCTCACCGATGCCCGCCTGTCCCGGAACCAACCGCGCGTACCCATCGGAACCTTCGTCATCAACCTGTCCGGGTCCTTGCTGCTGGGGTTTCTGGTCGGCTGGCTCGGGAGTCGGGACGGGATGTCCGCGACCTGGCTGGCGATCCTGGGCACGGGGTTCTGCGGTGGGTACACCACCTTCAGCACCGCGTCCGTCGAGGTCGTTCGGCTGTGGGTGACCGAGGGCCAGGTGGGCGGGTGGGCGTACGCGCTCGCCACCTTGATCGGATCGGTCCTGGCGGCAGCGGCGGGGCTATCGCTGGGTGGTCTGCTGGGCTGAAACCGGTCGGATCGCGAGCGCGACCAGGAGAGCCAGAAGTGAGAACCCGCCGATCGCGGCGTACGCCCACGCGTGAGCAACCGCGGGGCCGAGGCCGAAGGTGGCGAACCAGATGCCCGGGATCATCGCCATGCCGACGGCGCTGCCGACGCGCTGGCCGGTCTGGAGGATGCCGCCGGCGATACCGCCCGCGGCGGCGGGGACGTCCGCCATGGCGAGGGTCTGGGCCGAGCTCATCACCATGCCCATCCCGACGCCGAGGATCGACATCGTGACCGCGTCCACCACACGCTCGCGCCCGCGGCGACGGGGAACATCACCGCGATCGTCGCGCCGATGCCGACGAGCAGGATGAGCAGCCCGAGCGGTACGGTGCGCGTGCCGATCCGGGTGACGAGCCGCGACCCCAGGCTCGAGCCCCATGCGGTGACCAGGGCCGGGGGCAGCGACACCAGCCCGGCGAGCAGCGCCGAACGGCCCAGGCCCTGCTGGATGAACAGGGTCTGGATGACATAGACGTTGACCGTGCCGGTGAGGAAGAACGTGAACACGGCCACGGCCGCGCTGAACGATCGGATCGAGAAGAGTCGCAGGTCGACCATGCGGCTGCGGCCGCGGCGGGCGTACGCGCGCTCCCAGAGCGCGAATGCTAGGCCGAGAACAAGCGTGCCGGCCAGCAGCCACCACGTCCCCGTGATGAACGGGACCATCAGGCAGGCCGTCGCTGCGCCCAGCAACAGGACGCCGAGCGGATCCAGATCCGCGCGCGGGCCGGCGTACCCGATCCGGGAAGCCGGCAGCCAGCGCAACGCGAGGACCAGCGCGACCAGTCCGAGGGGCACGTTGATCGCGAACGTCATCCGCCACCCCAGGTCCGGGGGCAGGGTCAGGAGGAGACCGCCGAGGACGGGCCCGAACGCGGCGCCGAGGGCGGTGACCGCGCCGTAGCGGCCGAACGCCCGGGCGCGTTCCTCGGGCGGGAAGAGCTCATGGATCAGGCCGATGACCTGGGGGTTGAACAGGCCGGCGCCGACGCCCATGAGGATGCGGGTGGCGATCAGCAGGAACGGCGTCGTCGTGAAGGCCGCGAGCAGTGCAGCGAGGGTGAAGAGGGCGAGGCCGAGGCGGAAGACGCGGGCGTGTCCGAACAGGTCACCGGCCCGGCCGGCGGGGATGAGCAGCAGGCCGTACGTCAGCGCATAGCTCGCCAGCACCCACTGCAGGTCGCGGTCGTCGGCGCCGAGACCGCTGCGCAGCGAGGGGAGCGCGACGTTGATGATCGTCACGCAGATCATCGACGCGAAGATGGCAACGAGGAGTACGCCGAGTACGCGCTCGCGAGGGTGCCGGGCGGACATGGGAGCGGTCAGCGCAAGGTCGTGCCCGTGACGTCGGCGAGCGCAGTCAGGAGGCGGTCCTGGAAGGCTGTGTCGTGGACTTCGGGTCGCGGGTCCTGCTGTTGGCGATGGCGCCAATAGCCGCCGGAGACCAGGGCCTCGGGGTCGCTGCTCGTGGCGAGCCAGGTCTGGGTGGCGATGCCGGCGCGAAGGTCGTCGGGGGCGTTCTCGCCGCCCATGCGGGTCGGGACCCAGCCGGGATCGACCGCGTTGGCCAGGGTGTTCGGCCAGAGGCGGGCCACGGCCATCGTGAGAGCGGTGAGCAGGAGCTTGGAATCGGAATAGGACGCCGTCTGCCGGGCGCCGGTCCAGTCCAGGTGGTCGAGCTCGGTGCTGCCGGTGCGATGCATGCCGGAGCTCAGATAGATCAGCCGCTCCGGACGGTGATCGGGATTGATCAGGGCGGTGAGCAGATAGGGCGCCACGACATTGACCGTGAGCAGGGTCCCTCCGGAGCCGACCCCGACCCCGGCGTTATGGATGACCGCATCGAAGTGACCGAAGGCGTTCACCTGATCGGCCACGGACCGGACCTCGGACAGGTCACCGAGGTCGCCGATGACGAGTTCTGCCCCGCGATCGACCAGATCGCGGACCGCGCCCCGGCGGAGCTCACTGCGCACGTGCGCGACGACCGTGTGACCCTGATCCAGCAGTTCCTGCGCCGCATTGCGACCCAGCCCGTCCGCGGATCCTGTAATGAAGACTCGTGCCATGGGCCCACGGTATCGGCGTTCTTCGGGCTAGTTTCGGGGAGTGAGTTATGCGGAGCGCGCAGAGGAGGTCGCGCGGGCGGCCCACCAGGGCCAGGTCGACAAGGCCGGCCGGCCCTATGCGGAGCATCCCGGGCGAGTGGCGGCGAGCGTCCGCGGTGACGACGAGCTGGAGGCTATCGCCTGGTTGCACGATGTGGTCGAGGACACCGAAGTGACGCTCGACGACCTGCGCGAGGAGTTTCCGGCCGAGATCGTGGAGGCCGTCGATGCGCTCACAAGGCGGGATGGACAGGACCCAGCGGACTACTACGCCGTGGTGCGGGCCAATCCGCGGGCGCGGTTGGTCAAGCTCGCCGACATGGCCGACAACTCCGACCCTGCCCGGCTGGCCTATCTTGACCCGGCGACCCAGGCGCGGCTCGAGGCGAAATATGCGCACGGGCGCCGCGCCCTGGGGTGAGTCCCCGGGATGCCCTCCCAATTGTCCCTCTCAGCCAAGATCATCCGGATAATCCTGTTGATCTTGGTCAGCAGTGACAATTGGGCGGGCACCCGAGCCACCTCGGGCTATTCGCCCGCGTACGAGCCGATCGACCACTGGTTGCCCTCGGAGTCGGCTACTCCGCACCCGCGGCCGCCGTAGTCCTGGTCGACGGGGGCCTGAAGGGACGTGCCGCCGGCGGCAATAGCGCGCTCGTAGGCGGCGTCGACATCGGCATCGGTCGGCACGACCAGATAGCACGAGGCCACTCCGACGCGGCGCTCCCAGTCGCTGCCGGGTTCGTTCGGGCGCTGCGCAGAGCCGAACATGATGGCGCCGTTGTCGCCCCAGTAGAACTGGGCGTGCTCGACCATGCTCGGGTCGGTTTCGTTTCGGACGGTCAGACGCTCTTCGAATCCGAGCGCCGTAAGGAAGGCGATCCCGGCGTCCGCGTCGCGGAAGGCCAGGCTGTGGAACACGGTGGGCTTCGTCATGGCTCCAGCCTGCCCGGTCGGCAGGGTTCGGGTCTTGAACGTTTGGGAACACTCACGCGCTGCGGATTTCCCCCGCAGACGCCCCTTATCAGGACGCTGCGCCGAGCGCATCCGCTCGCCAGGCGCTCGGGGTCTGGCCGGCGAGTGCGCGGAACTCCCGCGACAGATGGGCCTGGTCGGCATAGCCTGCGTGCACCGCGACGTCGGCCCAGGGGGCGCCCTTCTTCGCGTACGCCTGGGCCGCGCCGAACCGATGCAGTCGGCCGATATCGCGCGGCGGGAGCCCGAACTCCGCGGTGAATCGGTTGACGAGATGGCGGCGCGACCAGCCGATCTGGTCCGCCAGCTCCGCCACGCGCACCTTGCCGTGGGTCCGACCGAGCAGTTGCCAGGCGTACGCCAGGTCGGCGGGCAGATCGGTCCTGGCCCGCATGGCGGCAGTCAGCAGGTGCGTCTCGAGCAGGTCGAACCGTTCGGGCCACGAAGCCGCGCTCATGCGGGCGTGCAGGTCATCCGGAACGCCGACGGGCACGTCGGCGTGGTCAGCGAGGGTGTGGCACAGCGGACCGATCGGCAGGCCGAGCAGCGCCCGGCAGCCGGCGGGCGTGAGGTCGAGCTGGATGCCGTGCTGGACGCCGTGGGTGTGGATGAGTGCCGGGCTGGTGTGCATCCCCGACGCCAGCAGCCATCGCTGGACCCGCTCCGTCCGGCCGTCGACCCAACCCACGTCGAGCGGTTCGTCGAAGCTGATGATGATGGTCGCCGAGGGACTGGGCACGCCGTGGTGCACCGCGTCGGGGTCGAGCCGGAAGGCGTACCCCTGCATGCGGTTCACCAGTCCCCGCAGGGCCGGGTGGATCCGGTGCCGGAGGTCCATGTGATCCAGATTACGACGCCTGTTCTCGGAAGTCTGCGACGTACTCGTCGGAAGGCTCGATCGGCGTGATCACATCAATGAGGACGCCCTCGGGGCCCGCCACGATGAAGTGGCGCTGGCCGAAGCCTTCGGTGCGGATGTCGAGGACGGGTGTGAGGCCGCGGCGGCCGACGAGCTCGGCGTACTCCGCGTCCACGTCCTCCACCTCCAGGTTGACCAGAAGGCCGTTGGCCGTGGCCCGCGGGTAGGCGTCGGGGATGGTTTCGTGATCGGCGGCCAGGACGGCGAGTTCGAAGCCGTCGCGGACGAGCGAGACATACCAATCATTGGCGAACGTGGTGTCGAAACCGAGGCTGTCGGTGAAGAAGGCCGCGCAGGTCGCGACATCGTTGGACATGAGAACGGGGTAGAGGCTCGTGAGGGACATGGCTAATCTCCTATACGTACGTTGTGTCCGTAAATCAGAATACAAACATTGTGTACGTAAAGGAATGCCTGTGGCCAGATCAAGTCGCGAAGTCGCCGAACGCACCGGTCGGCGCATCCTCGAGGCGTCGACGGAGGCGTTCGCCTCCCGGGGGTACGCGAGGGTGAAGCTGGAGGAAGTGGCCGCTGCCGCCGGCGTGACCAGGGGCGCGGTGTATCACCGCTACGCCTCGAAGGAGGCCCTGTTCGCAGGAGTGCTGGCCAAGGTGATGAGCGCCGTCGCCGTGGAGGTCGAGGGCATCGCGGACGGGGTGCCCGACGACGATCCGTTCGTGGGGCTGGAGGCGGGGTGTCTGGCGTTCGTGCGGGCGGCGACGTCGCCTGGGGTACGCCGTATCCTGCTCGTCGACGGGCCGGCGGTCGTGGGCTGGGAGGCGTGGCGCGAGCTTGACGCGGACCACTCGCGAAGGACACTGGAGGCCGGGCTGGAACCGATCCGGTCGGAGGGATTGCTGCGAGGAGACCCCTCGGCGGCGGCGATTCTGCTGTCCGGGGCGCTCAACGAGGCTGCGCTCTGGGTCGCCGCGGCGGAGGATCCCGAGGTCGCGATGCAGTCCGTGGCTGAGACCTTTCCCCTCCTGCTCAACGCCTTGCGCGTCTAGAATCACAGAACAGACATCGTCACAGGCACCCGGAGGTCGGCATGACCACCCTGTTCGACGACTTGGGCGGGGAGCCCGGAATTCTCCGCCTCGCCGAGGCTTGGCACGTCCGATGCCTCGCTCACCCGATCGTTTCTCATGCGTTCTCACACGGTTATCACCCGCAACACACCGAGCGGGTGACCGCCTATTGGGGCGAGGTGCTGGGTGGCCCGGCGCGCTATTCCCAGGAACTCGGCACTGAGACTGAGGTCGTCCGGATGCACTCCGGCAATGGGCCGGCGGAGGAGATGTTCGCGGCGGGCGCGGAGTGTTTCGCGGGTGCGCTGACGGACGTGGGGCTGGCCGAGGGTCCCACGCGCGAACGGCTCCTGGCATGGTGGGCCGAATCAACCGAGCGCATGGATGGCTATCCCGACGACGCCGCGGACGTGCCGGAGGGCTTGCGGGTGCCGCGCTGGGAGGGTTAGCGACACTGTCCGGCTCTGGAGATCAATCCTCGCGTCGCAGGACGCAGAACTCGTTGCCCTCGGGATCGGCCAGCACGACCCAGCCCCGTTCCGGTCCTTCGCGCAGGTCTGCGACGACCGTGGCCCCCAGCCCGACGATGCGCTCGACTTCTTCGTCGCGATGCCGATCGGTGGGGCGGAGGCAGATGTGCATGCGGTTCTTCACGGTCTTGGGCTCGGGCACCTTGAGGAAGAGCAGCCACCGGCCGTCGGGACCTTTCAGCCCGCACTCGTCGTCCCCGGCCTTCTGGTCGTCGTCGGGATCCAGGACGAAATCCTCCAGGACCTGGGCCCACCACATCGTCTGGGCGTAGGGATCGGCGGCGTCGATGCAGAAGTTGCTGGTGCGTGCGCTCATGACTCCACCTTCCCCGCGGCCTCTTTCCGGGTCAAGGGCGGTGTCCTAAGGTTTGGCCCTACGGGAAACGAGGGGGCGCCGTGAGTCGGATCGACGAGATCCTTGCCGAGGCCCGTGCCGGCATGGAGCGGGTCGAACCGGCCGAGTTGCCCCTGTTGCAGGCTGAGGGCGCCTGTGTGATCGACATTCGCAACGCCGTGACGCGTGATCCCGAGGGCCTGGTGCCCGGGGCGCTGATCATCGACCGGTTGGTGCTGGAGTGGCGGCTCGATCCCGATTGTGGGTATGCCCTCCCCGAGGCCCCCGCCCGTGACGACCTGGTCGTGTTGGTCTGCAACGAGGGCTACTACTCCTCCCTCGCCGCCCGCGACCTGCGCCAGCTCGGTTTTCACCGCGCGACCGACCTGATCGGTGGATTTCGGGCCTATGCAGCGGCCGGGCTGCCGGTCGAATCGGCGTTGATACTCGACGCACCCGAGTAATTCTGTCCACCAAACGCATTCTGGGTGGGGGGTCCGGGCCCACTGGAGGACGGAATTACCCGGCCCTCGCGACTATCGGACGATCTCAATGTCCCAGGTTCCAGGGGTGCCTGCGGTCTCATTTGAGCCGGGGCCTAGCGTGGAAACCACGGACCATCCGAATTCGCAAGGAGGCGACGATGGCAACTCGCAATGGCAATGCAATCTGGCGCGGAGACCTGAAGACGGGCACCGGAGAGGTAACCGTCGGCAACGGGGTTTTCAGCGGCAACTATTCGTTCAAGTCCCGGTTCGAGGACGGTCAGGGCACCAACCCCGAGGAGCTCATCGCGGCGGCCCACGCCGGGTGCTATTCGATGCAGCTGTCGGCGATGCTGGCCGAGGCGGGCACCCCGGCGAACAGCGTTGATACCAATGCGGTGTGTGCGCTGCGTTTCGTCGACGGCGCGCCGACGATCACGGCGATCGAGCTCACGACCGTGGGTGATGTCCCCGGCCTGACCGAGGAGCAGTTCCAGAAGGCCGCAGCCGACGCCAAGGCAGCCTGCCTGGTGACCCGCGCGCTCGCGGGCGTGGGCGAGATCAACCTGCAGGCCCGACTCAAGGACTGACCTCATCGAAGTGGTCGGTGCTGCGGGGTCAACCGAAGCACCGACCTTCTCGTTCTTCAGGGGCGTCGCATTGCCAGAGCCAACTGCGTACGGTCCCGCAGGCCGAGCTTGCGGAGCGCCGCCGAGACATGGTTCTTGACCGTGCCCTCGCCCAGGAAGAGTGCGCCGGCAATCTCGCGGTTGGATGCGCCGGCGGCGACCATGCGGGCCACCTCCAGTTCGCGTTCGGTCAGCGCCGGGCTCCCGGGCGGGCCGTCCGGGATGTACGCCGCGGCGCTCGCCTCGCTGTGCACGACGGTCCCTTCGTCCTCCGGGACCGCGACCTGTGCCCCTGCCCGCAGCCGGGCGACGAGCCGTTCGGCCATGTGGTCGTCGACGACCATGGTGCGCCCGCGGACCGAACGGATGGCCTGCATCAGGTCCTCTGGCTCGACGTCCTTGAGCAGGAAACCACCCGCTCCTGCCGCCAGCGATCCGAACAGCAACTCGTCTTCGTCGAACGTCGTCAGGAGCAGCGTGGCGATCTCCGGATGGTCGGTCCGCAGCCGACCGATCAGCTCGATTCCGTCCATCCCGGGCATCCGCGCATCCACCAGCGCAACGTCCGGAACCACTCCGCCCGCGATCAGGTCCAGCGCCTCCCGGCCATCGGCGGCTTCGCCGACGACCTCGACGCCTTCCTCGAGTGCGAGCAACTGGCGCAGGCCCCGGCGTACCAGCGCCTGATCGTCCACCAGCAGGATCCTGATCGTGCTCATCGAGCCACGCTCGCAGTATCCGGGCGCAGTGACTCCGCGGGAGCCGCGTCGCTCGACGGTATGCGGCCGATCAGGGTCACACCGCCCTCGTCAGGGGTCTCGATGCGGAGCGTTCCGTCGAGTTCGGCCAGCCGAGCGCGTACGCCTGCCAGTCCGAATCCTTCCTCGAGGCTCTCCACGGCCTCGCCGTTGTCGGTGACCTCGAGCGTCGTCGCGGTGGCGCCGAAGTCGAGCCGAACCGTGGCCCGGTCTGCTCCACGAGCGTGTCGGCGGATGTTCGTCAGGGCCTCCTCGGCCACCCGATAGAAGGTGGCGGCGACGGTGGGAGCCAGCGGCCGCACGTCACCGGCGACATCGAGGGTCACCGTCAGCCCGTCCCGCGAGGAGGACCCCACGAGACCCTCGAGTGCCGTGCCCAGGGTGGCCGACGCCAACGGACCGGGCCCGAGCGCGCGGACGGCCCGGCGTACCTCGTCGAGAGCCTGCGACGCCGAATCCCGCGCCTCAGCCACCGTCGACCACGCCGTGTCGTCGTCGCGGCCCCGCAGCCGCAGGGCGTTGGTGAGGTCGAGTTTCACGACGGTCAGGTGGTGGCCGACCGCGTCATGGACCTCCCGCGCCAGTCGCGCGCGTTCGGCCTGGACGGCCAGCTCGCGGACCTGCTCCGACCGTTTCTGGAGCTCCTCATGCGCCACCGCCAGATCCGCGTGGGCAATCGTGAGCTCGTCGAGGAGCCGGGCGTACTCCCGCCGCCGCCGCTGCTCCCGCACCACCAGGTCGATCACCACGGCGATCATCGTCATCAGCAGGACGACACTCAGCGTCTGGAGCGCGACATCGCGCCACGGGCGGTCATAGACGAATCGCATGCCGAGGATCTGGGCGAGGGCGTACGCGGCGATGGTGAGGAGCGTGCCGGTCCAGCCGGTGACGATGATCACCTGCGCGATCGTCAGCGGGAGCAGGAGCTGGGCCGCGCCGGTGCCGTCGGCGAACAGCACGAGCAGCACGACCAGGGCGAACGCCGCAGTAGCGAACGGTCTGCCACCGGCCCGCCACCGGAGCAGCGGCCACAGTGCCACCAGCGCCGCGAGCAGGACATAGACGACCCAGGTGGGAACGAGGAGTTCGGGGGCCGTGACCAAGGTGCGCACGACCAGCGTCGGGATCACACCACCCCAGAACAGCACGGTGATGAGCACGGGCCGTTCGCCGTCGGCGCCGGAGCCGAAGAACAGGCGGAGGAGGTGCTGCATGCTTCCTGAGCCTAGGCGGAGGGGTACGCCGCGTCGTCGGCCTTCTGTCCTGGAATGACCATGACCAAAGTCATGGTCGAGGCCGTGACCCCGGACGTGACTTCCGCCGGATGGCTTCCGTGCCGCAGAAATCTAGTTTCGAGGACATGACGAACACACCCCTCACAGACCGGACCATCACCGCAACCGCTCCCGCGGCGACTGTGTCGCCCCGGACCCGATACGGCCGCAGTCGTCGGTTGGTGCTCGCGACGCTCGGTCGGGTGCTGCTCACGATGGTCGCCATGCTCGTCGTCGTGCTCAGCGGCTCCCTGCTGGGCTCGACCGCGCTGCAGGCGCTGGGCGCTCCCGAACTGGTGGCGGCCGCCGGAGCCCACCTCCTGGTGTTCCTGCTGTCCATCCCGGTGGCCTGGCTGCTGCTTCGCCGCCTGTTGGAGGGCGACCGGAGTGGCTACTTGGCCATGGGGTGGAATGACGGCCGGGCCCTGGCGGCGGCCGGCATCGGTGTGGGCGCGGCGGTGGCGGCGATCGCGGTCGGCGTACTCGTTCTGGTCCTTCGCGGCGACGCCCGGTTCGAGCTGCTCGACACGTCCGGGATTCCTGATCTGGCGCTGACGATCGTCGTTCTGTTCACCGTGTCGATCCTGCTCCAGGGCTTCCCCGAGGAGCTGTTGTGGCGGGGCTATCTGCAGACCACCCTCATGGAACGGCTCGGACCGTGGGTGGCCGTCATGATCGGCGCGGTCGGCTTCGGTGTGATGCACGTCGTGTCCATGGGCAGTGGTGCCACCGTGGCTGACAAGGTGCTCTACATCGTGATGGCCATCGGGCTGGGTGCGGCCTCCGGTGCCCTGCGCCTGGTCACGGGCTCGACGTGGGCGGCGATCGGCTTCCATGCGGGATTCCATCTCGCGATCCGCGGATCGGAGTTCGTCGTGGGCGGAGGGTACGCGGGAGTGCCCGTGGCGTGGTTGGCTGTTCTCCTCGCCATTGTGACCGGGGTCTGCTTCGGAGTCTGGCAGATGCGCGGGCGTATGGTCAGCTCATGACAGCCGACTGGCCCTGGGCCGACCACTTCGACGCCGATGGGATCTACCTCGCGACGGCCACCACCGGCGTACCCCCGCGCGCGACGTCCGACGCGATGACCGACATCCTCGATCGTTGGCGTCGTGGCCGGGTCAGCGGGCCGGTGTTCGACCCGATCGTGGCGGAGTCGCGGGAGAGGTACGCCCGGCTGGTGGGGGTCGAGGCGTCCACCGTCGCGATCGCTCACCAGGCCTCGGCACTCGTGGCGCTCATCGCGGGCAGCCTGCCCGATGGGGCCGAAGTGGTGGTCGCCGACGGTGAGTTCACGAGCGTGACCTTCCCGTTCGCGGTGCACGAGCGGCGGGGCGTACGCCTGAAGGTCGCGCCGCTGGCCGAGATCGCCGACCACATCAGCGGCGACACGGCGCTCGTGGCCGTGTCGGCCGTGCAGTCAGCCAACGGCGCGATCGCCGACTTCGACGCGATCGAGGCGGCCGCCGCCCGACATGGCGCCGACGTCCTGATCGATCTCACCCAGTCGGCGGGGTGGCTGCCGGTGGATGCGAGCCGGTTCGCGTACACCGTCTGCGCCGCCTACAAGTGGTTGCTCGCCCCGCGTGGCACGGCGTTCCTGACGGTGCGGGCCGATCGGCTCGAGGCTGTGGTGCCGTTCCAGGCGGGGTGGTACGCCGGGGCGTACCCCTGGGAGTCGATCTATGGACTGCCGCTCCGGCTCGCCGAGGATGCGCGTCGCTTCGATGTGTCGCCGGCGTGGTTCTCGTGGGTGGGTACGCGGGCGTCCCTGGAATTCCTGGAGGACGTGGGACGGGACGAGCTCCACCGCCATGCGCTCGAGCTGGAAGCCGCTTTCGCCCAGGCCGCAGAGGTTGCGATCCGCGGCCAGGCCATCCGGTCGTTCGCTACCGATCCGGAGGTCGCGGAGATCATGGCGGCCGAGGACGTGACCGCGAGCGTACGCGCCGGAAAACTCCGCCTCTCCTTCCACGTCAACAACACCGTCGACGAGGCCGTGCGCGTGGGCGAGCTGCTGCGGGGTCGGATCAGCGACTGACCAGGTCCCGGGTGATCTCCAGGTGCCCGAGGTGCTGACAGATCTCCTCGAATACGTGGATCAGGATGCCCTCCGTGCTGGTGGCCCAGAAGTCGTCGAAGCCCTCGCGGCCGGGCACATCGAGGTCCGGATGCATCTCTCCGAGCGCGGCGACGAACTCCGCGCGCACGGTGCCGGCGTACTCGATCAACTCACCCACCTCGCCGACCGCAGTGAACTCGGCCTCGCGATCACGCTCGATCGCGCGCCCGAGGATCGCCGACTGGGTCCACTGGCGGAGCATGCCGAGAGTGTGGAGGAGGAGTTGGTACGCGGAGTTGGCTCCGGCGAAGTCCGGGACCGTGTTGGCTGTGCGGTCGTCCAGGCCGCCGACAACCACGATCATCTCGTCGAGCTTGAGCAGACAGAACCTGCCGATGGTCGAATCCTGCATGCCTCCATCGTCGCAGCCTGCCCGGTGTTGGTGCAGCGTGATCTGATGAACGCATGAACCTGGGGATCGACACCGTCCTGACCCTGACCGCAGCCGGACTCATCTTCTTGTTGGCCCTCGTGCTGGGGGTGTGGAAATACCGCGGGATGGTCACATCCCCCGACCACCTCGCGCATCCCTATGTGGACATCGCCCACCGCGCGTCGCTGCTCTATGCGTTCGCCACCACGATGACGGCGGTTTTCGTCGAGCTCAGCGTCTGGCCGACGTGGATGAATCTCGTGGCCGCCGGGGTGCTGGTGTTCTTCTTCTGCGTGGCGATCGGGAGCTACATCCTCCACGGTGCCCGCCGTGACACGACGAATCAGTTCGAGCGACCGGGTGCGCTCGTGACCGGCGGCATGATCGCGTTGATCATCGGGGAGATCGGCGGGTTCGGCGTGGTCTTCGCCGGGTTCCTGGTGGGCGCCTTCGGCTGACTCACCCGGAGCGGTGGGAGAAGATCAGCGCCACCGCCCGCAGGCCCAGCACGAATCCGGCGAACGCGACGAGCGCCCCGACCAGCGAGAACGCGCCCACGCCGGGGAGGATCGTCGGACCGCCGGCGGCGGTGGCGAGGACGATTCCGCCGAGTACGCCGGCCGCCGACAACACGGCGAGCACCAGCTGCTGCACCAGACCCAGCAGGAAGCTCCGGTCGTCGGGGTGGGAGGCCACGCGGATGTGGGCGGTGAGCTGACCGTTCTCGAGGTCGGCGCTGATCTTGTTGATGCGGCGGGGGAGCTGCTCCATGAGCGGCAGCAGGTGCAGGGCACGCTTGGTGAACTCGGACTTCACCCGCTCGGGGGTGATGTCACCCACGCTGGCCCGCCCGACGGTCCGGGCCGCGGCGACCAGGTCGAGCGAGGGGTCGATCAGCTTGAGCGTGCCCTCCAGCGCGCCGAGCGAGCGCAGGGCGGCCGCGATCTGGGGCGGGACACGGAACCCGTGGTCGACGACCAGCCCGAGCAGTTCCGAGAACACCGCCATCGATCCGCCGGAGCCGAGGCCGCCGCGGAAGCGGGTCATGAGTACGCCGATCGACCGCTGCAGGGCCCGCTCGTCGAGCATGTCGGGGCGGTCGAGAAGTTCGAGCAGGGCGTCGGTCGCCGCGGCCGGGTCGTCGGCGTCGATCGCCCACAGCAGCATCCCGAGCGTCCGTCGGGAGATCGAGTCGAGCCGCCCGACCGAGCCGAAGTCGAGCAGGCCGATCGACCCGTCGGGCCAGATCATGACGTTGCCCGGATGCAGGTCGGCGTGGAAGACCCCGTCGCCCACGATCTGCCCGAGCACCGCACTGAGCAGGGTGTGGGCGGACGTGCGGCGTACCTCCGGGTCGAGCCGCGCGACCAGCTCGGTGGCCTGCGCTACGGGCGTACCGTCGAAGCGCTCCATCACGATCAGCCGGGACGACGAATGGGTTTCATCGACCCAGGGGACGCGTACGCCGTGACCGGCGAGCGATGCCCTCACAGCGGCCATGTTGTCGATCTCGACGCGGTAGTCGAGCTCCTCACGGAGGGAATCGGCGAAGCCGTCGGCCAGCCCACGGATGCCGATGGCACGCGCCCAGGGAGCGTTGCGGTCGAGCGAGCGGGCGAGGCGGTCGAGGATTTCGAGGTCCTGGGTCACCTGGGAGACGGCTCGGGGACGCTGGATCTTGACCACGACATCGCGCCCGTCGGTCAGGGTCGCGCGATGCACCTGGGCGACGGAAGCCGAGGCCAACGGTGTCTCGGTCACGGACCGGAAGACGTCGTCGACCGGGCGGGCGAGCTGGGTTTGGAGGACCGGCTGCACGGTCTCCCAGGGCTCGGGCTCGGCCCGGTTGGTGAGGGTGGAGAGCTCGCGGACGAAGGGGTCGGGGAGGACGTCCGCGCGGGTTGACAGCATCTGGCCGAGTTTGATGAACGTGACGCCGCCCTCCTGGAGAGCGCGGCGCAGGGAGCTGGCAAGTGCGGAGGCGTCCCGGTCGGCGGGGCGGAAGCCGCGCAGGGGTGCTCCCAGGCCGTGGCGCGCCGCGATGCGGAAGATCTGCGCATAGCGCCTGCCGCGCTTCCACCGCCGGTCCCAACCCAGGAACAGCGACCGGAACGGCGGCAGCGAGCCGGTCGGCACCATGATCTCGAGGACCAGCAGCGCGGCCGCGGCGAACGCGAACGTCCACAGAGTGAGGACACCGAGATAGAACAGCGTGCCCGGGATGTGTTGCTCATCGGTCGGCAGGCGGCCGTTGGTGAGGAGCGGTGCCGCCAGGCTGAGCAGCGACAGGATCGAGATCGCCACGACGCCGACCGTGCGCGGCCAGCCGACCCGGACGCCGAGCACCCGGCGCGCGGTCTGGGCGACGAGGACCGTGATGATGGCCAGCCACGCCATGCCGATGAGCCCGTTGATCAGTCCGGTCAACACGTCCAGCCAGTCCATGGATCCTTCCGGCGCCGAGTGTCCGTCGGCTGCGCGGCCAGCCTATTCAGGGACAGGACAGGTTTCGCTTCGGCGGGACTGCCGGGGTGGGGGCTGCCGCGCTATGGAATTGCTGCCGCAGCGGAAGCGCGGTGAGGGGCGAGGTCAGCGACGACGTCCCGTGAACGCCAGGAAACGCTCGAACGGTGTCGCGTCGTCGGCCGGCTCATGCGCCTCGTCGAACCACCCCGGTCTGCGGGGCAGACCCTTCTCGATGGCCCGGCGGGCGCGGTTGAGCGCCGCCGGTTCGACGCTCAGGTCGGCGCCGATCATCGAGCCGATGTCCCAGCTGTGAGCGAGGAGGTCGGCGGTCAGGTTGTCGAGGAACTGCCCGAGGGTGAGGTCGGGGTAGTCCTTCCGGAGGAACGCCGGTCCGGGGCGCCGCATGTTGGTCGGGGTCAGCAGGGCGTCGACGTCCTCGCGCGCCGTCAGCCAGGCGGTCAGCGGCTCGTCGGTCAGCAGCATTGATGGCTGCTCACTCCGGGCGCTCCCTCCCGACTCCGGGGCTCCTCGCCACGCGCGAGTCCGGCCACGAGTTGGCGGCCCCAGACCACGTGACCGGTGACATCCCGGATCGTCCAGCCCGGGCAGCGCGACGGTTTGTCCCAGGCACCATCGGGGACGCGCCGCAACACGTCTTCGAACGTGTCTTCTGCACTGAGGTGGGCCGCGATGATGTCCATACCCAAGGATGACCTGCCGTGTCGACCTCTGTCTCCGGTTCGGCTCAACGAGCGTCAGTCTGCAGATGGCGTTCCAGCCAGGCCCCGAGCGGCTGGGCGCCGGTCCAGACGTCATGGATGCGGTCGAAGGCCTCGCGGGTGGACATCCAGTCGGCCCGCTCCCAGTGCTCCACCACGAACGCGCCCTTCCACCGCAGGATCTCCGAGCGCGGATGGTCCTTGGCGAAACCGGCGGGCGTGCGTTTCAGGGGTGACTCGATGCCACCGGTGATGGGGAGTTTGCGCTTGTCCTGCGCTGTCCGGAGGTTCTCGAATTCGACGCCCGTTTCGTCATTGTCGATGAGCTCGCGGAATCGGGCGAGCTGGTCCCGGTCGAACATGGCGGCGCCGAATCCGGTGACGAGTTCGGTCTCCGAGACGCGGAGGTAGTAGCCCATCCCACCCCTCGCCCGATCCTCACTTGTTGCCCCGGCCCAATCCTTGTAGGGCGACTTGTCCTTGCTGAACCGCACGTCCCGGTTGGGCCGGAACATCCGCAGCGGCCCGAACTCCGCGCCCAGCTCGTTGAGCAGGGCGAGCATCGGCTTGCGCACGTTTTCGGCGTACTCCGTCTTGTGCGCCTCCCAGTACGTCTTCGAGTTGTCTTGGGCAAGGCCCTCGAAGAACGTGAACAGGCCGGGCGGGAAGCCCTCGAAATCACTCACTTCGAGGCCTTGGCCCGGGGATTGAACTCCAAGGCCTCGGCGATCCAGAAGTCGAGGTCGGCGTCGGCGTTCTCCTCGTCGACGCTCATCCAGCCGGGGCCCATGGATCGGCCCGGGCCCATCTCGGGAGTGCTGGTGCCGGGCCGCTTCTGCAGCTCTGCGTTGCGGTCGGGATCGATGCGGACGAGGATGCCGCCCCCTTTCCACGTGCCGATCAGGAGCTTGTCGTTGAGCATGAAACACAGCGCGCCGAACATGCGCTGCTCGCGGACCGGGGAGTGGGTCGACAGCGCAGCACGGATGCGATCGGCGAGGGTGGGGGTGTCATGAGAGGTCATCTCAGTCCTCGGTGGTGCGGTGGGCCAGGATGTTGAGGACGGTCCCGTCGGGCGCTTTGACGAAGAACCGGCGTACGCCCCAGGGCTCGTCGGTCAGCGGATGGACGATCTCGAAGCCGCGGCGCCGGGCGTCGGCGTACGCCTCGTCCACGTCGTCCACCTGGACCGAAATCGCCGGATTGACCGGCGCGGAGGCATCGCGGGAGACGAGCTGGAGGTGGGCACCGGTCTCCGGATCGGTGTAGCGAGCGACCCACCCGAGACTGAATTCCTCGATCGCGAGGCCGAGGTAGTCGGTGTAGAAGGACTTCGCCTGCTCGACGTCCGCGACGGGCAGGTCGGCGATGATGTTATGAACGCGCACGACATCACCTTTCGGGAATGAGGGCCGGTTGTCCAGCGATTCTGTCCCTGCTTGGGGGCACTATTGCGGCATGGCGAACAGGGCCCGATCGTTCTGGAACCGGTTGATGGGCAACGTGACCCCGATCGAGGGTGCGGTCGCGCTGGCCTCCGCCGGAGTGAGTGCCGCCGTGGTGGGGGTGAGCACGGCGAGACGGGTGGGCTGGATCCGGGGCCTGGTCATGGGTGTGGTGGCCTTCGACCTGTGTGGCGGGCTGGTGTCGTTCCAGTTGGGGTCGACGCGTGAGGAGTACGCCCACCACAGCGATCGGCGGCGGTTGGTCTTCGTCCTGGTGCATCTGCAGCCGTTCGTGCTCCCACTCGTGGGGCAGGGAACCTGGGGCCGGGCTGGCGTGCGGTATGCGGCGGCGGTCGGTGGGACTCTTGCGCTTGAGCGCGTCGGGATGCGGCCGGAGCATCGGCGCCCGGTTGCGAACGGCAGCGCCCTCGCGCTCGCCGTGGCGGACCTGATGGCTGCGTCACCTGACCAGCGCTGGTTGGGGCCCGTCTATCTGCTCAAACTGGTCGGCGGACACGGTGGAATTCCCCGGGTCTCCAGCCACCAACAGCGTCTGTAATCCCACTTCGCTCGCTCTCCGTGCCGCCGCGCGGGTTGGGGCTTGTTGGCGCGGGATATTTCTCTCGCGAAGTGGGGTCAACTCGCGCGGCGGAAAGAAACCCGCGCGAAGAGGTGTGAACCCGCGCGAAGAGATGGGGACCAGCACGGGCTTCCCGCGGTGGTGCTGCGTCTACTTCCGTGGCGGACGCAACTCCATAGGACTGCACCCCCCTTTCGTGGGTGGACCTGAAATCTTCAGGCTGTCTCGACCAGGCGCAGAGCCTCTCTGGCATCCATCAAGCGTAGGCACGGATGGCCTCTTCCCATCCTGCGCGAGCAGGGCCCGTCGCCGGAGGCGTTCACGATCAAGAAGGCGTACGCCCCACCGGTTGAGGTGTGAGGACTACGCTCGAAAGGTGAGCATCACACGCGCTCTGTCTGCATTGCGTCGCACCGATCTGCCGCTCGCCGGGGGCAAGGGTGCCAACCTCGGAGAACTGCTCGCTGCCGGGCTGCCGGTTCCGGACGGATTCGTCCTGACGACCGACGCCTATCGCGAGTTCATCGCCACCAATGGCCTGCAGCCGCGGATCGACTCCCTCCTCGCCAGCGCTGATCCGGCAGACCCGACCGCGACCGAAGCTGTCTCCGCCTCGGTCACCGAACTCTTCACTACGGCCACGATTCCGCCGTCGATCCAGGCGGCGTTGCGGAATGGGTACGCCGGCCTGGGCGCGGATGTCCCGGTTGCCGTCCGGTCGTCGGCGACGGCCGAGGACCTCGCCGAGGCATCGTTCGCGGGCCAGCAGGAGACGCTGCTCAATGTGATCGGCGCGCCTGCCCTCGCTGCGGCTGTCCGTCGCTGTTGGGCGTCCCTCTGGTCCGCTCGGGCGATCAGCTATCGCGCCACCCACCAGGTCAAGGCCGACCTCGCGCTCGCCGTGGTCGTCCAGCGGCTGATCCCGGCCGAGGCATCGGGGGTGATGTTCACGGCCAACCCGACCAACGGGCGTACCGATGAGATCGTCATCTCCGCAGCCTGGGGCCTGGGCGAGGCCGTGGTCTCGGGCAGTGTCACCACGGACGACATCGTCGTACGCGACGGGCAGGTCGTCGACCGCACGACCGCGGCCAAGGATGTGCTCACCGTGCGCACGGCCGACGGCGTACGCGAGCAGCCCACCACCGAATCCCAGCGTCACGCCGAGGTCCTGAGCGAAGCCGATGCGCTGACGTTGGCCGAGCTCGGGGGTCGGGCCGCGGCCCACTTCGGCGTACCCCAGGATCTCGAATGGGCCCGCGCCGACGGCCGGTTCTGGCTGGTGCAGTCGCGACCCATCACCGCCCTTCCCGCGCCGACCGGACCGGCGCCGACCGAATGGCCGGTGCCGCCGGGCTTCGATGTCTACATGCGCGCCAGCCTGATCGAGCAGCTGCCCGATCCGTTGTCGCCGCTGTTCGCCGACCTGGCAGGCGAGCTGGTGGTGAAGGGCATGGTGCGCACGATCGGGGAGTTCTTCGGGCCGCAGAGCCTGTTCACGGAGAAGAACTTCGGGTTCGTGACGATCAACGGGTACGCCTACTACGGCTACGCCAACTCCCTCATGCTCAAGGCCATCGGCATCATCCCGCTGGCGCTCAGGGTGGCGTTCACGACGATCGGTCGGGACAAGTGGGCGCAGGTCTTCCACCCCCGCTATGCCGCGCTGGTCGAGAAGCGCCGGGCCCATGATCCCGCGACACTGACCGCGACCGACCTGCTCGCCGGGATCGTGGAACTGGTCGGGGAGGCGTTCGCCTACTACACGTCGGTCCAGACCATCATCCCCGAGGCGGTCACCAGCGAGGCCGTGTTCACCGCGCTCTATGACCGGCTCGTGAAGAGGCCAGGTGATCCCCGCGCGGAAGAGTTCCTGCTCGGCTTCGATTCAGCGCCCCTGCGGGCGGATCAGTCGATCCACGATCTTGCGAAATGGGTACGCCGGGACCCTGCCCTAACCGCTGCGCTCACGGCGCAGGATCGCGATCTCGACGGGGTTGACGCCGGCGTACGCGGCGAGTTCGACCGACGACTGGCGGAGCACCTGACCGCGCATGGTCACGCGACGTACAACCTCGACCTAGTCAACCCGGTGGCTGCCGACGATCCCCGGCCGGTGCTGGACGTCCTGCGCTTCTATCTCGCCGGGGGAGCGCGGTCGCCGGAGGAACGTCGCTCGGAGTTGGCGGCCCGTCGGGGCGCGGCGCGGGCGGCGATCCTCGACCGGTTGCCGCGCTGGCAGGGCACGTGGTTCGCGCGGCTGCTCGGATTCGCCAACACGATGGCACCCGTTCGCGAGGATGCCTTGGCCGATGTGGGCCTCGGATGGCCGGCGGCCAGGGCGTACGCCCGGGAGCTCGGCCGGAGACTTGTCGCCGCGGGTGCGCTCGCGGAGCCCGACGGGGTGTTCTGGCTGCGTCGCACCGAACTCGCCGAAGCCGCTCGCCGGCTGGACGACGGTGGGAGCGTCGATTCGTTCGCCGATCGAGTGGCCGAGCGGAAGGTCATCTGGCGTGGGCAGCGGCTCGTGACACCGCCCCCGATCCTGCCGCTGGACTCGAGGTGGCACGCGTTCGACAGCATGATGCCGACCGTGATGGGCGATCAGGGCGGTGCGACGCTCAAGGGCACGGGCGCCAGTGGCGGGCGCGTGTCGGGGATCGCGCGGGTCATGCACGGGCCGGAGGATTTCGGCGGCATGCAGCCCGGCGAGATCCTCGTCGCGGCGATCACGACGCCGGCGTGGACGCCGCTGTTCGCGTTGGCGGCCGGGGTCGTGACCGATGTCGGCGGGCCGCTGAGTCACTCGTCGATCGTGGCGCGGGAATACGGGATCCCGGCCGTGCTCGGCACCACCGTGGCCACCGCGCGCATCAAAACCGGCGACCGGATCCTCGTCGACGGTGAGGCCGGGACCGTGACGTTGCTCGATGTGGAGGTCGCCGAGCCCGAAGAGCCCAAGAGAGACAGGAACTGGAAGCCCTGGGCCCTTGGTGCGGCCGCAGCCGCGGTCGCCGCCGTCGCGGTCGGTGCCCTCAGGCGAGCGGGCGTACGAACGGGAAGGTCAGCACGCCCCGGATGCTCTGGCCGGTGAGCAGCATGACGAGCCGGTCCATGCCGATGCCCAGCCCGCCGGTGGGCGGCATCCCGATCTCCAGGGCCCGCAGGAAATCCTCGTCGATCTGCATCGCCTCGAGATCACCCGCCGCGGCCTTCAACGACTGCTCCGTGAACCGGCGGCGCTGGTCGAAGGGGTCGGTGAGTTCGGTGTACGCCGTGCCCAGCTCCATGCCGTTCACGACGAGGTCCCAGCGCTCGACCAGTCCGGTCTTCGACCGGTGGCGCCGCGTCAGGGGCGAGGTCTCGGCGGGGAAGTCCACATAGAACGTCGGCGCGACCGTCTCCGGCTCGACCAGTTCGCCATAGAGCTCCTCGAGGATCGCGCCCGGACCCGACCCGGGCGGCAGACCCACATCGAACTGCTCCGCCAGCGCGAGCAGACGATCAAGGTGGGTGTCGAGCGACACCGGTTCGCCGACTGCCTCCGAGACCGCGTCGAGCACGCTCACCACAGCCCAGTCGCCGCTGACGTCGAACTCGTTTCCGTCCAGGAACAGCACCTCCCGGCCCGTCGCCGCCACCGCCGCTGCCCGCACGATGCGCTGGGTGAGCAGGCGCATGTCGTGATAGTCGGCATACGGCTGATAGGCCTCCAGCGACGTGAACTCCGGGTTGTGGGTCGCGTCGACGCCCTCGTTGCGGAAGTTGCGGCTCATTTCGAAGATGCGGCCCATGCCCCCGACGAGCAGGCGCTTCAGATAGAGCTCGGGCGCGATGCGCAGATAGAGATCGGTGTCATAGGCGTTGATGTGGGTGACGAACGGCCGCGCACTCGCGCCGCCGTGCACCGGCTGCAGCACCGGCGTCTCGACCTCGGCGAACCCCTCGGCCTCGAGCGTCGTCCGCACGGCCCGCATCGCGCGGCTGCGGAGCTCGAGCACGTGTACGCCGTGTGGGCGCGTGATCAGGTCCTCCGAGCGGCGGCGGACCCTCGACTCGGGATCGGCCCAACCCGCGAACGCCAGCGGGTGGAGACACTTGGCCTGGATCTCCCAGGACTCGACGAGCAAGGTCGGCGTACCCGTCCGGCTCGTCCCGCACCGACCGCGGACCAGGACGAGGTCGCCGATATCGAGGAGCTTCGCGAACCGGCGGAGTCCCTCGCGGCCGACGGAGTCGCGTTCGGTCGCGATCTGGACCGTGCCGCGCCCATCGGTCAGGGTCATGAACACGACCCCGCCGTGGTTGCGGATCGCGCGGACGCGGCCCACGACCGTCCCGACCGCATCGGCGACCCAGTCCGCCTCCAACGCGCCGAGGTCGGTGCTCGGCCGGGCATCGACGGCGGGATAGCTCTCGATCCCGGCGGCGGTGAGGGCCTCGACATGCGCGATGCGGACGCGGGATTGCTCGGCGCGCTTCGGTTCGAGGTCGGCGGCGACGGCCACCGGGGCGGTGGCGAGCGCCCGCGCCCGCTCGACATCAGCGGGAGGCAGGTGGCGATCGTGCTCCTTGGCGAAGGGCGCCGGCAGGAAGCCCTCGGCCTGACCGATCGCCATCAGGGTCTGGGGCAGGGCCACGACATCGGCGAAGCAGACATACCGCGGCACCCACTCCGGGTGGTAGCGCCGGTTGCTGCGATAGAGGCGTTCGAGCTGCCAGACCCGATCCAGCACGCCCAGCACCGACCCGTTGAGCCGGGTCATCGGGTTGGCGCCCAGTTCGTCGGCGCCGGCAAAGGCCGTGCGGAACATACAGAAGTTGAGCGAGACCTTGCGTACCCCCAGCTCGCCGCACTGCTCCATCAGCTCGCTCACCATCAGCTCGGTGACCCCGTTCGGGGCGTCGGGGCTGCGGCGCATGACATCGAGCGAGAGGCCGTTGGGGGTCCAGGGGACGAAGGTGAGTACGCCCTGCAGACGCCCGTCGGCGTCGTGCGCGCAGACCCACGCGATGGTCGGGTCGGCCGGATCGCCGAGGCGGTTGAGGGCCATCGAGAATCCGCGCTCGGTGTCGCCGTGGCGCCATTCGTCGACGAGTTTCTGCAGGGTCGTGAGCTCGGCCGGGTCGATCTGGGCCTGCCGTCGGACGGTGACGGTGAGGCCCTCGCGGCGGGCGCGCTGCACGGCTCGGCGCAGGTCGCGACGAGCAGGTCCCGACAGCGTGAACGAGGCAGCATCCAGCACGGCCTCATCACCGAAGTGGAGGACCCGCAGGCCGTTCGCGGCGTACGCCCGTGCGCCCGCCGCGCTCGCCCCGATCACCGCCGGAATCCAGCCGAAGTCGCGCGCCTCGCGCCGCCACTGCTCGATGACGTCGGGCCAGGACTTCGGGTCGCCCAGGGGGTCGCCGGACGCAACGCTCACCCCCTGCAGCACGCGATAGGTGACGGCGGCATGGTCGTGGGGACTGAAGATCGATTCCTTGTCGCGCCGGGTCGCGAAATAGGCGAGCGAGTCGGTCGAGGAGCGCACGAGCTCGCGGAGGGTGAGCTCGTGATCGGGTGACCAGAGACCGCGGGGATGGGAGGTACGCAGGAAGACGAGGACCATCGCGAGCAGGGTCAGGCCGAGGAAGAGGGACGACAGTTGGGTGACCCCATGGGGGACCGGTGGGTGGCCGCTCGCGGTCGGCAGGCGCAGGCCGAGCGCGCCCGAAATCACCTGGACGATGGCCTCCCACGCGGTCGAGGTGAGCGGGTGACCGGCGACGCGGAGCGCGATCCAGGTGGCGCCCAGGGTGACGGCCAGCCCGACAGCGCCGGTGCCGAAGGCCGCGAGGAACGATCCCTGGCGCAGACGTCCGCGAAACGCGGCGCGGGACAGCCACAACACGACGATGATCGCGACGGCGATCGGGACGGAAGCGATGTTCCAGGCCCGGGTGAACCCGTCGTCGCGGAAGCCGGTGAGGCGCACCCAGACCGGCAGATCGAAGGCCAGAGCGATCCCGACATAGATGCCGATGAGCTGGAAGAACAGGACGACGACCAGACCGATCCGCTTGCGGCGCATCAGGGCACTGGTGATGATCGCCAACGCGACCACCGACACGATCGAATGCGCGACCGGCACATTGATGAGCTCGAAGAATCCCTCGAACCAGCTGGGCACGTGATGGGACTGGCGCTGGGTGATCCAGCCGGCCAGCGCGACGAGGGTCGCGATGGCATACAAGAAGGTGAACACGCCGGCGATCCGCTCCGCCGTCCGACGATGAAAACGCATGGGCACTCCCGGGCCGTCACGTTCTCGGCGGGAAGACAGGCCCTCATCTCCCGGCGTTCGAGCGTACTGCGGATCCCGCTCCCGGGTCAGTTGGCGGAGGGCGAATACTGGGGCAGACACGATCCAGCAGGAGGCTTTCATGGGCACACCCGAGGTATTCGACTTCGTGGTCATCGGTGCGGGTCCGGTGGGCGAGAATTTCGCCCAGTACGCGACCGAGGGCACGGATCTGACCGCTGTGCTCATCGAGCAGGAACTGGTGGGCGGCGAGTGCTCCTATTGGGCCTGCATGCCGAGCAAGGCACTGTTGCGGCCCATCGAGGTCGAGACGACGGCGCAGCACCTGCCCGGAGTCAGGGGAGCGGAGTTGGATCCGGAGGCGCTGTTGGCCCGGCGCGACGACTGGGTGTCGCACTATGACGACACCGGCCAGGTCGACTGGGCCGAGGGCGCGGGTATCCGAGTCATCCGGGGTGTCGGTCGGCTGAGCGGTGAGCGGCAGGTGACGGTCGAGACGGCCGATCGGATGGTTGTGCTCGAGGCCCGGCAGGCGGTTGTGCTGGCGACCGGGAGCGAGGCGGTGGTGCCGGAGGTCTATGCGGCGAGCGCGCCGTGGGGGTCGCGGGATGCGACGGGGGTACGCGAGGTCCCTGCCCGGCTCGCGATCGTCGGTGGCGGAGTCGTGGCCTGTGAGGCGGCGGTGTGGATGAACGCGCTCGGGTCGGAGGTGACGATGCTCGTGCGCGGGGACCGGCTACTGCCCCGGACGGAGCCGTTCGCGAGTGACCTGGTCCGGGACGCGCTGGTCGACAGCGGGATCGACGTGCGGTTGGAGGCGGACGTCTCTGAGTGCCGGCGCGACGATGCGCGGGACGCGGGTGTAGGCCGGATTCACGGCGGAGAGGTGCAGCTCACGGTGGCCGGTGACGAGGTCGTGGTCGATGAGCTGCTCGTCGCAACGGGCCGGCAGCCGCGGTTGGCCGATGTCGGGTTGGAGACGGTGGGGCTGGAACCGCGCGGGATTGCTGATCGACCGGACTGGTTGGTCCTGGTCGGGGATGTGAGCGGTGAGGCACCCCTGACGCACTGGGGGAAATATCGGGCTCGCGTGCTCGGGGAGCAGCTGGCCGCGCGGGCGGAGGGGCGACCGGAACCGGTTGCGCCGGACGAGGTGCCCGTGCCCCAGGTGGTGTTCACCGATCCCCAGGTCGCGTCGGTGGGGCTGACCGAGGAGGCCGCGCGGAAGGCGTGCGCCAACGTCGTCGTGGCGAAGGTCGACTGGAGCTCCGCGGGCGGCGCTGCGCTGCTGCGCGATGACGCGACCGGGGCGGCCCAGATCGTGGTGGATCGGGCGTCGGGATGTGTGGTGGGCGCGACGTTCGTCGGGTCCGGGGCGGGCGAGCTGATCCACGCGGCGACGATTGCGGTCGCCGGGCGGGTGCCGGTGCACGTGCTCCGACACGCCGTGCCCAGCTATCCGACCGCGAGCGAGCTGTGGCTGCGGTTGTTGGAGTCGTTGCCGCAGGACCTGCGGAGGGGAACTGTCGGAGCCCAGGACTAGGGTCGGGGACAACCACGAAGGGGAGCGATATGGCTGACATCCAGGTGACGAGGAACGAGGCGGAGAGCCGCTGGGAAGCGACGCTCGACGGCAAGCTGGCGGGATTCGCGCAATATCAGCTGGCGAACGAGCTGGTGGTGTTCACGCATACGGAGGTGGACCCGGCGTTCGAGGGCAAGGGGGTCGGCGGTGCGCTGGCCCGCGCTGCGCTCGACGACGTGCGTGGCGAGGGCACGCGGAAGGTTCTGATCGTGTGTCCTTTCATCACGGGTTGGATCGCGCGCCATCGGGAATACGCCGATCTGCTCTATGGCGCGCCCGGGTCGACGGCCAAGGACTGACGTCAGGTCACCCGTGCGAAGTCGACGGTTCGTTCCAGGACCTCCGGCGCGCGCAGGACGCGATAGTGGCCGTGGCCCTCGGTGAGGAGCAGATCGGAGTTCGGCCATTGGGCGGCCAGGGCTTCCGACTCGATCGGTGAGGTCATCGGGTCGTCGCGGTCGTGGACGATGAGCGCGGGCGGCAGGTGCCGATCGGCCTGCTCCGCGGCGACCAGGGGGAGCAGGTCGAAATCGGCAAGGGGCCGGTTCATCCGGCGGCGGAAGCGTTCGACCAGGCGGTCGCGGGTGGGCGTACCCAATCCGAGCGCCCCGCAGAACACGTCCAGCATTCCGGAGGTGGTCGCGGCGGCCGAGATCAGGACCTGGCGATCGGGCGTGATGCCGTGGTGGCGTTGCGCCCAGATCACGGACAGGCAGCCCATGGAGTGGGCGACAGTGAGAGTGGGCGTACCCCAGCGGTCAGCCACCGCGTGATAGCACTCCGCCATCTCGGGGACGGTGCTGCACCGGCCGCCGAGGGAGCCCGGTCCGGAGTCGCCGTGGGCGAGGGCGTCGAAGGCGATGACGCGGAAGCCCTGCGCGGTCAGCACGGGGACGAAGGAGCTCAGCTGCTGCCACCAGCCACCCCAGCCGTGGATGAGGTACGCCGGCGGGGCGCTCTGGTCGCCCCAGGTGCGGCCGTGGATGTCGTGGCCGTTGTGGGTGACGGTGAACGGGCGGCCCGGGTCGGTGACGTGCCGGTTGCGACGGTCGGCCGGCGGGGGTGTGCCGACGCGGAACCAGAGGCGCTCGGCGACTGCGGCAGAGGCTGCTGGATTGAGGCGTTCCAAGGTGGACAGCGACGTGCGCAACAGGTTTGGCACGATCGTGCTTTTCTTTGGCATCGGTGGGCTCCTTCGAGGGGTGGGTTGGGTCAGGCGGGGAGGCGTTCGGGGGTCACGCGAGGAGTCGCTCGACCGCGGCCCAGGTGTGGGCCTCCGCGAGCGGGTCGCGCATCATGCGGACGCCGAAATGGTGGCCGAGCATGAGCGCATAGAGGTGGTGGGCGAAGGCGTCGTCGTCGGTGTCCGGGACGTCGCCCGCGGTTACGGCTGAGCGATGGACGCGGCGGATCACATCCATGAACTGGGCGTGGTAGTCGGCGAGCCGGTCGCGGACGGGGCCGTCGGGGGAGTCGTCGAGTTCGCTGGCGGCGGCGGCGAAGAGGCAGCCGCCGGGGAGGGCGTACTCCTCCTTTCCGCCGGACCAGCCCATCCAGCGTTCGATGAGGGTACGCAGGCGCGGCTGCCCCGCCGGCTGTTGCAGCGCAGGGAGGATCACGGCCCGGGTGAAGTGATCGGCGGCGAAATCGAGGATGTCGAGCTGGAGTTTCTCCTTGGAGCCGAAGTGGGCATAGAGGCCGCTCTTGGACATGTCCAACGCGGTCGCCAGGCTGCCGATCGTGAGGTGGGTGAGGCCGATGCGGCTCGCTTCGCGGACGCCGCCGGCCAGGATCTGCCGGTTCGTGTCCTCACCCTTGCCCATGACAAAAGAAAAGCACGGTCGTTCTTTTGTGGCAAGGGGTTCTTCACAGAAGGGCGATCGCGCCCGAGGTGCCGTCGATCCGGATGCGCTGGCCGTCGGTGAGCCGGGTGGTGGCGGCGTCGACGCCCACGACCGCGGGAATGCCGCATTCGCGGGCGACGACCGAGCCGTGGGTCATCATGCCGCCGACCTCCGTGATGAGTCCGCCCGCGGTGAGGAACAGGGGTGTCCAGGCGGGGTCGGTGCCCGGGCAGACGAGGATGTCGCCGGGATCGAGGCGGGCGTGGCGCGGGTCGAAGACGATCCGCGCGGGTCCTTCCGCGACGCCGGGGGATACGCCGGCGCCGATCAGGTCGCCGTCGGCGCCGAGTCCCTCGTGGAGGGCTCGTCCGTCGCCGACAAGTACGCGCGGGATGCGCGGGCGTCGGGCCTCGGCAGCGTGGGTCGTGCGGCGTTCGGCGATCTCGTCGCGGAAGTCGTGCGTGAAGGCGAGTTGAAGCTCGTCGAAGTGGAGGAAGTAGATGTCGTCCGGGTTGTGGAGTCGACCGGCGGCGACGAGGTCGGCGGCGGAGGCGGCCAGGGCCTCCCGGAAGATCCCGAAGCAGCGGATGATGGTGAACTTCGGCGTCTCGCGTGCGCCGAAGACCCCGCGCAGGGTGCGCGCCAACAGCCGGATCCGGCGGGCTTCCAGCGGGCCGACCGCGCCGGCCAACTGCTCGATCGCGGCGTCGGCGGCGACCGCTCCGGCCGCATGGAGGGCGCGGGGATGGGGTTGATCGTCGGCGGCGATATAGCCACCGAGCGTCTGGAACACCGGGGTCGGATCATCACGCCAGCGGGGTGCGCCCAGATCGATCTCGGCCACGACTCGCATGCCGTAGGTGTCCAGGAATCCGGCGACCGTCTGCTGCGCGCGTGGTGGCAGGTCTCCGGCCAGGAACCGGGTGGCTAGCGTGTTCGGGTCGGCCGAGGTCAGGAGGTCGCGCAATGCGGGGTCGGCACGCAGCTGGGCTGCGAGGTCGGCGAGGGTGAGATCCATCCCGGTGGTGACATTGCCGGGCAGGGAGCGCAGGATGACCAGCGGCAGCTGGGCGGCGTCGGGCAGGTCGGTGGTGGCTGCGATTCGCTGCAACTGGCGCAACATGAGGATCGACGGCGCCATGATCGGCCCGAACGCGGGAAGCAGCCCTGCGAGAAGTGCCTGGGCGTGCTGCTCGATCCCGGAGGCGCGGGCGGTCAGGCGGGCTTGGGGATCGGCGTCTGCGGCGTGGTTGGGGGCGAGGTCCCGGCGTACGCTCGCGACTGTCTCTTCAGCGGCCGCGTCCAGCCGCGCCCGGGTGCCCTCCGGGTCGGCCAATGTGCGCGGGACCCCAGGGGCGATCGTGCCGAGGAACCTCGCGAGCCCCCGGGCGGACGTGGGCTGCGGCAGTCGCCGGCGTACGCCGAAGGCCGGCTCATCAGCCAACCGGGTCATGATGGCCGCGATGCCCGGGTCGAGAGACGGCACGACTGTGAGAACGCGACGCCCGATGGCGGTCTGCAGGATCGGGGTGGTCCGCACCCAGAGTCGCTCACCGGCGGGCACGAGGGTGCGGCCGGCGCGCCAGTCCCCGCGTACGCCACCGAGGCTCGCCGCGCCCGCGATCATCATCCGCAACACGTCCTGGCCCAGCGGCGTGATCGGGGCGAGCATGCCCTGGAACGCGCCGAAGCTGAACCAGACGTCGTTTGGCTCGTGGGGGTCGGGGATGGGATAGAGGCTCGTAATGGCGCGGGCCTGGAGGAGATGCACACGGCCGTCGGCGATGGCCCATTCGATGTCCTGCGGGGACTGTTGGAGGGCCTGGACCTTTTGGCCGAGCGTGCGGAGTGCGTCGAGTTCGGCGGGGGACAGGCGGGGTCCGTCCGCAGTGAGGTGGTGGTCGATCAGTCGACCGGACGGGGTGTCGAGCGTGTGGCTGTCCGGCTCGATCAGGCCCGAGACGAGTGCGTCGCCCAGGCCCCGGACCGATTCGATGACCGTTTCGTTGCGGCGGCCGGTCTGGGGGTTGGCGGTGAAGAGTACGCCGGAGGCCTCGGCCGGGATCATGCGCTGGATGACGACGGCGATGGAGACGTCGAGGTGATCGATGGCGTTGCGATCGCGATAGGAGATCGCCCGCGCGGTCCAGATCGAGGACCAGCAGTCGACGATGGCTTCGAGGATCGCGTCGGGGCCTGTCACGTCGAGGAACGAGTCCTGCTGGCCCGCGAACGACAGGCCGGGGAGGTCCTCGGCCGTGGCAGAGGAGCGGACGGCGACGGGTGTGGTGGTGAGGTGGCCGAGCTGGGTGAGCAGTCGGGCGCGTTGGGTCGTGGTGGGTGAGGCTGCTCGGAAGGCGGCGCGGAGGTGCTCGGAGGTTTCGTCGCGGTCAGGGTCGGCGCGGTCGGGGTGGCCGAGGGCTGACTCGATCTCACCAGCGAGACCGGACGTGGCGACGAACTCGGCGTACTCCTCGGTCGGGATCACCACGAACTCCGGCACCGGCAGCCCGGCGTCGCGCAGGGTGATCAGGTTTGCGCCCTTGCCACCGAACCGGGCTAGAGGAGTTGTCATGCAGCCATCGTCCCGCCGGCAGGACTCATGCGGAAGCGGTTCGGGTCGTGAGGTCGATCTCGTAGCGGCGCATGGGGTAGTCGAAGCCGACGGAGCGGGAAAAGTCGTCCGGCTGGCGGATTCCGGTGAGTACGCCGCCGGCTCGCTCGATCGTGCGTCGGGAGCCTGCGTTGTCGACGTGGCAGGTGATCAGGACGCGGTCGAGGCCGAGGGTGACGGCTCGGGCGAGGGCGCCGTCGAGCGCAAGGGTGGCGAGGCCGCGGCGACGGGCGGAGGGCCGAATGCCGTAGCCGATGTGGCCGCCGATCGCTTCGAGGAACTCATCGAGCCGGTGGCGCAGGTTGACCGCGCCCAGGTAGTGGCCGTCCTCGACGATCCAGAGCGTGGTCGCGTGGACGCGACTGGCGGGCACGGGATAGCTGGGGTCCGCCTCGATCAGCAGGGTCTCGGCCCACGCGTCGAAATCGTCGGGGCGCGTCAGGTCGAGCCCGAGCTCCTCGGCGAGCCAGACGGAAGCCCCGTCCTGGTGGGCGCCGGCCCATTCCGCATGGCTTTCCTGCCATGAGTCGAAGTAGCGGACATGTGGCGCTACGAGCTGGGGACCCATGGGACGGAGCCTAGCGACAGGTGGTCGAGGCTCCTTTGACTTTCAGGTGATGCGGATGTCGTTCGGTATGGGATGGTCGTCGGGTGAGCGAACATGAACTCCTGGTCCGGCACGCGGAGCGGTGGGCCGCCGACAAGAAGCGACCCTTCGAGGCCGACCTGGTTGAGTTGGCCCTGGATCTGCGCGCCACCCACGATGCGGTGCCCGCCAATCGATGGCCCGTCGGCAGCGTCCAACATGTGATGCTGCGACGCTGGCCGGCGCACGGTCCGGCTGGCGTACCTGATGTCGCCGCACTCGTGCAGAGTCTCGATACGTTCTGGCGATTCCTCAGGGCAACGGGCCGAATGGCGGGTGGGTCGGCCGAACCCAAGGTGCTACTCGCCGAGGCCAAGAAGGCGGCAAAGAAGATGCCGGCGGCGTGCACGGAGCCGGAGAACTATTCAGTGACCAAGAGCCTCCTCGATTTCGGCGCGGGGATCGGCATCTCCCTGGAGGACGCAGAGTCGGAGAGTGAACTCAACGATCGTCTTCAGCAGATCATGGAGGCTTGGAACGCCCAGCCCGATGAGGTGAGGATGAGTCGGCCCATGGGAGCCGGCAGTGCGGGCAGCGTGATGGGCCGGGCGCTCACCGACGCCGCGGATTCGATGGTGCGGACGGGCGAGATCCCTCCCGGTTGGGCGATGCCGACGACGCCGCGTCTCGATGGTCTCGATTTCGAGGATGAATTCGAAGATGACCGTCCGCTGCTTCCGAATGATCCCGCGGTGAGCGCCCCCTATGCCAAGTCCAGCGACTACCTGCGCCAGGTCTTCGCGCTCGCCGATTTCTCCGATGGCAAAGAACTCACCTCCGCTGGCTATCTGCGCCCGGCGATCGCCCGGAAGGCGTACGAGCAGCTCAACCTGTGGGAGTGGGATTCCAAGATGCGCCGAGTCTTCGATGGGGGAGATGGCGAAGGCGCGCCCGCCGATGAATCCCAGGCCAAGGAGGCGGCGCTGAATCACTGGCGCTCGGCCAAGGACTGCTTTGCCCTCGACCGGCTCTGGGGAGCGGTGATCGGGGCCAAGTTGGTCGAAGTGACGGGGCGCCGCGCGGTGCGTCTTCGCGACGACGACCCGGTCACCGATATGGATTGGGTCGGCTTTGCTCTCGCGGCTGGCCTGGGGGAGATTCTGCAGAGCAGCCATCAGCATTCGGTGTCGTGGGTTCTGGGGACGCTCATGTCTCTTGCGGAGCCCTATGGTGGCGGTCCGCTCTCGGTGGAAGAACTGGCTGACCTGCGTTTCGAGCACTTGAAGAAAGAGGGCGCCGGTCGGCACTCGCTGGTCTCCGAGGACATGTTGCGGGAACTGGCGGATGCCCTGACTGCCAGCCTGATCGCCAACTTCGACGACTTCGGTTGGTGGACCCATCGAAAAGGCCGCCTCAAGTTGACGCCGTTGGGCTGGGACATGGCCCTCGCACTGGTGACAGCCATGGATCAGGGTTGGTTCTGAGTCTCGCAGGCCTCACGCGGGCTGGGCGTGAGCCTTGACTGTGTGGAGGATGTCGAAGATGACGTCGAGATCAGCGTCGGGGAACAGAACCTCAGGCCCCATCGGGGCGCGATCGGTGTAGGGCGACTCATAGAGCCGACCGGCTTCAACGACGCCGTTGGTGGTCAACTCGTCGATGATCAGCGTCACGAACCTGATCTGGTCGACGTTGAAGCGGCTGTCGTCCAGATAGGCGGCGAAGGCGTCCATCACGGCTTCGCGTTCGAGACCGACGAGTCGGCGGATGAACAGGCCAAGGCCTTGCTGGTTGGCCTTGGCGAGATCAGTTGTGCTGGCGCCCGCATCGATGAGCATCTGTTGCAGGGCGTCGAGGTCGTCAGTGGTGAGTTGGCGATTGCGCCGCAGGCGTTGGAGCGCCACGTGATTCTCGTGCTGACGAAGATGGGCGAGCGCCTTCTTGCGGAATCGTTCGGGGTCCATGCCAGGAGTCGTTCCGGGGAGGACGACCTCTTTCGGGTGGAGGAGGCTGTCCGCGAAATCGGTGAACACCGGATCCTGCGCGGTGCGGTCGACCAGCCGCACCAGGCTCCGAAGCCGGAGACGCACGATCTCCAGCATCGGGAGCGTGACATCGATCCACCATTCGTCGCCGGCGACCTCTTCGATGAGCTGGATCTCCTGGGCGACCGAGGGGATTGCCTGCTTGCCGAGCAGCGAGCCGGCGACGGCCTGGACGGACTCTCGGATGCGCTCGGCTGCGACGGCGTCTGCTTCGAGTTGGGCGAGTTGCCGGCGCAGGATCAGCAGGTCGAACCGTTTGGCATCGACATCCGGGTCGCGTACGCCGGAGGGGAGCCCTGCGAGGCAGAGGATGTCGGCCGCGTCCTCGGGGCTGATTGCGGCCCAACGGGTGCGGTCGGACCAGATTTCGACCTGCCGCCGATGTGGGCGGACGAGGAAGTTGTCGAGATTCATGCCGGCGACGATCTCGTGGAGCCAATCGGTGGTGGAGTCGCGCAGGTCGGCGGGCAGTCCGGTGGCATGGCTGGTGATGAGGGCGAGCCGGCCTTCGAAGAGGCGCTGGGTGAGGGATTTCTGGTTCGAGCCCTCGCTGCCGGGCAGGTCCTGGCTGAAATATTCGAGATTGCCGCAGAAGTCGAAGACCAGGAAGTCCTTCTTGTCCTGGCCCGGTCCGAAGAGGTTGGGTCGCAGACGCGTGCCCCGGCCGATCATCTGCCAGAACTTCGACTTGGACCGGACCATCTTGAAGAAGACCAGATTCACGATGTCGGGGACATCGATGCCGGTGTCGAGCATGTCCACGCTGATGGCGATGTGGGGCGCTTTGTCGGTGGTGGTGAAGTCGTCGATGAGGGACTGGGCGTACGCGACCCTGGTCGTGATGATGCGCGCGAAATGGCCGGCATATTCGGGGTATTGCGCGTTGAATCTCTGCTCGATGAACTCGGCGTGGAGCTGATTCTTGGCGAAGATGATGGTTTTGCCGAGACGGTCTCCGGCCGCGACCTTGTAGCCGTCTTCCATGAGCGTGGCGAGGACCTTGTCGACGGTGTCGATGTTGAACAGGAAGCGGTTGATCTCTTCGGAATCGACCTCCGTCGGAGGTCCGTCTTCACCCCAGTCGAGCGTGTCCCACTGGTCTTTCTCGTCGTCGGTCAGATCGGCGTACTTGATTCCCTGGCGTAGGAACGAGGTGCCGACCGAGACGCCCCTCGGCGGGACAAGAAATCCGTCGGTGACGGCTTCTTCGAGGGAGTACGCGTCGGTGGGTACGCCGTCTTCGAGGTTGAACAGGCGATAGGTGTTGTGGTCGACCTCGTCCTTGGGTGTGGCGGTGAGGCCGACGAGCAGGCCGTCGAACCATTCGAAGATGGAGCGGTATTTCTGATAGACCGAGCGGTGCGCCTCGTCAATGACGATCAGATCGAAATAGCCGGGCCCGAAGCGACGTTCCGTGGTGTCGTCCATCGCATTGATGAGGTTCATCATCGTGGGATAGGTGGAGACATAGACGCGGCCGTCGCCGGACTTCTCCGTCACGAGATTGACGGTGGTGACGGAAGGTAGTTGGGCCTTGAACACGTTGACGGCCTGATTCACCAGAGCGGTGCGGTCAGCGAGGAACAGCACGCGTTTGACCCAGTTGGCCTTCATCAGTTGTTCGATGAGCGCGACGACTGTGCGGGTCTTGCCCGAGCCGGTCGCCATGACCAGGAGGGCCGCCCGTTGCTTCTGGTCGAAGGTCTGCCCGATGGCCCGGATTGCTCGCGCCTGATAGTGCCGTCCCGCAATGTCGAGATTCACCGGTGCCGTCGCCAGCGGGGCTCGCGTGGTGCGGCGTTGGATCAGCAATTCCAGCTCGTCGCGGGTGAAGAATCCTTGCACCTCACGGGGCGGATAGCCGCCGGCATCGTCCCAGAGATGGTGGGTATAGCCATTGGTGAAGAAGATGACCGGACGGCGATGGAACTTGGCTTCGAGGCTGTCGGCGTACAACTTGGCCTGCTGTTGGCCGGCCTGCGGGCTCTTGGTCGTTCGTTGGCCTCGATCACCGCGAGCGGTAGGCCGTCCGCGCCCCAGAGGACATAGTCGATGTAGCCCGTGCCGGCTTGGTTGGGCATGCCGGTGACGGGATATTCGTAAGTGACATTGGCTGAGCTGCCTGTCGAAACCCAGCCCGCCTCCGCGAGCAGAACGTCGATGAACAGGTCACGGGTCTGGGCCTCGGAATAGTCGTGGTCATCGACCTGGGTATTGGCCGCTTGGGCAGCCTTGACCAAGGCCTGGAGCTCGGCGATTTCTGCATCCTTGGCTGCGGCGATTTCTTGGTGTTCGGCCAGTTTCTTTCGGTACGCCTCGTCCTGGGCCTTGAACTTCTGAGCAAGCTGCGTGACCTGTTGAGCGGTCAGCGGCGCTGCCTTCTTCGCCAGTTGGGGGTCGAATCGGGCTCCGGTCGGAGCTGCCTTGGGCTGCGACGAATGGTGGAAGGTCGCCCACACCATCAGATGGAACAGATCATCCAGGACGCGGAGGGCGACGTCGGGCCGGATTAGCACGTTGTCGTGGACCGCCTTGTTCGCGATCTTGCGGATGGCGTTGAGTTTCTGGACGATCTTCGCCCCGGCCAGCTGCTGGAACGGCGGCGCATTGGTCAGTGCAGAAAGATCATCGGAATAGGGCCATTCCAGTGCGCGCAGGTCGTAGAGGTAGCGAACGAGTTCCTCGATCGCCCGGCGCGCATAGAACAGCGCCGTCCTGGGGTCCGAGACGGCGTACGACTCGGCGCGGGCGCATTCCGGGTAGCTGCCGGGCAATGTCTGCGCGAGAAAGTCGAAGTTGCCCACCAAATCACTCCGTTCGCCTTCCTGACAGCCTATTGCCATGCTCAGCGGTGTCGGGTGAGGACCTCAAGGACGCGTGGAGCAAAGTAGCGGCGTTTGTAGGCGTGCGGATCAACCACGTTGAGGACTCCCAGCGTGACTAACTGGCCGATTAGGTGTCGGGCGCGGCCGTTCGACAGTTGGAGTTCTGATTCGACCTTGGCCACGGTGAAGGTGGGGTTGGCCACGGCCAGGTCCACCAGACTGTGGGCGCTGTCAGCACGCAGGGTTGATGCACGGACCGTCTCCTTGAGCTCCGCCTGCACCAACGCAAGGGCCAGCATCTCTTCCCGAGTCGCGATGGCCGATTGTTGAAGGCCATTGGCGAAGAATCGAATCCAGCCATCCCAAGCACCTGCGGTGCTGACTGCAAGGAGATGGTCGTAGTACTCCGTTCGGCGGCCCTCGAACCAGGGTGAAACTGTCAGTGTCGGCTCGCTCAGAACCCCCGTTGACTGCAGGTGGAGGACTATCAGCAGGCGCCCGATTCGCCCGTTCCCATCTCGGAACGGATGCAGGGTCTCGAATTGATAGTGGGACATCGCTGCCGCGACAACCGGGTCGATGCGGCTGCTGTGGTCGACTTCCATCCAGCGCACCAAGTCGTGAAGACCTTGAGTGAGGTCATCACCGGGAGGCGATGGGACGAAGCGCGCCTGGCGAATCGGTTGATCCCGCGGGTCGGCGTGAGCGCGTTTCCCGATCACTACCTGAATGTCACGCGGCCGGCCGGACACGTCGGCCAAAGGAGTGCCACGCATGAGCAGGCCTTGAAGATCTGCGAGGAAGCCGGAAGTGAGGGGACGGCTGTCACCGATCCAATCGAAACCGTGGTTGGCGGCGTGCACGTAGTTGAGGATTTCGACCAGTTCAGCGGTCTGTGGCTCGTCGTCGTCGGCGATGAGAACCTCTGCAATGGGGGCGTACGTTCCCTCCAGAGCCGACGTGCTTTGAGCCTCAAGCCGGAGCGTTGGAAGGCGCAGAAGAGTGGGATTCGGCAGCTGCCGTGCGGTGTTGTCGAGCGCAGCGAGCGCGGCTCGCGCGTTCGCGACTGCCAAGAAAGTCTCGCCTTTGAGCGTCGGCATGGTGTCAGGGAGAAAGTCCGGAACGAATGCCCGATGCTCCCAGGAGCCCAGCACTGGATCAGAGCCGGTGATCGTGATCAGCCGGCCGGGGGAGCTTGCGCCGAACATGGTGAGATCCACAACCTCACCCTAAGGGTGGATCGCGAACCCTGACCAGCGGGAATCTCTGTCATTTGGCACTTCGCAGAGGTTGTTTGCCGACAATGTCGCACAATCGTCCATTGGTGGACGGTGCCGATCCCTTGCTCTGCTGGCGAAACAGCGCAGGTACTGGGGCCGAGACATCGTGTTGCCGTGCTCTTGTTAAGTTCGTTTGGCCAGCCGCAGGCTGTAACAACCAGTGGTCAGGTCAGCGGCGAGCGTCCGCTGACCTTGCATGGTATGTGTGATGTTCACGATGACTGGGCCCGGCGGTACCGTTGCTTGGGGCTGCGGCCCGGCTCGGTCGGGACGAGGGCCCCCTCGTTGACGAGGCGCTTGATTTGGCTGGTGACAGCCGTGCGGCTCAGCCCTGACGCGAGCTGCATCTCCCGTGAGGAAACGGAGCCGGCCCGGTCCACCTCGGCGAGGATCGCGTCACGGAGAGAGCCCGTGTAGTGACTCCCGTGCTCGCTGCGGGAGTTTCTTGGCAGGACCGTGAGGGAGAAGAAGGACAGGTCGTCCCTCGGGACTGGGGAGGCATCAGAGCTCGTTGCGGTTCAGCTTCGATGGTTGCGGGTGAGCTGATGCCGGGTTTGCCGAGGGTGTCGATGGTCACTGTGCCGTAGAGACCTCCGGGGTTCAGCACCTCAAGGCGATCTGCATACACATTGAGTTGAACCTGTGTCCCCCGAGCGAGCTCTGAGTAGTCCCGGTGCATCAACGCGCTGGTGATCGCTTCGCGGACGACGGGAAGCGCATAGTCCGGCACATCGCGGCGTCCCCGACAACTCCTTCGTCCCACTTCGGCTGCCGACGTTCCTCCAGCAGCCTGTCGACCTCGTATGCCGACAGTCGTCGGTCCCCGTCGTTGGTGCGAATGAAGCTGCCCTGATAACGCCTCGGTCCTTGATGTGGCAAGGCTTGTCAATGGGGGGATTGGCTCAATGCTCTGTGGCATCTTGCCGGCTGAGGCCTTCACCCTCGATGGTGGCGGTGTCCGTGCCGATCGTTCGGAGACGACTGACCAGATCGGGTAGCTCGGCGTGCATGTCAAAGGGAGACATACAACCTGACTTAACACATCATGCAACCAGATGTGTTAAGTGTTAAGTGATGCTTGCCCCTGACCTGATGAGTCCGCTCGCGCACTTTCGGGTACGCCCAACTTGTCCGCCGCGGCGTTGCACACGTCTCGCGCCCGGTGCGTTTCGCCATCGGCGAGTACGCGCAGCGACGGGGCCATGAACTGGTCCCACGTTGGAATTGTGCTCATAGCTCACCCCGGAATGCCCGGGATTGCAGAGAGGAAAAGAGGTTGTCCATTGATGCCAGGCCTCGGCGGGCTATGCCGATCTGATGCCGCGTTCCCTGCATTCTCTGCAAGTACTCGTCTTGGTTCGGCAGGGATGGGACTGGGACTGGAAGTGCTTTGAGCTGCGTCATGTTGATTGAGGCGATGCCAGTCGTCTGCTTCGCCGAGCGCAGAAAGTGCCTTTTTGCCCGCGAGTCGCTTAAGAAGCCAGCCAAGAAATCTGGTAGCAGCTCGCAGGAGTCGTTGATTCGTACCCGAAAGACGTGATTCTGATGCAGGCACAGAGGCAGTTCGTTTCGCCACACAGTCCCTCGACCAAGCTTGTCAGGGTCACCGCCCTCTGTGAGGACAAGGTCGCCGTCGGCCAAGGCATAACGCTCGATCTCTGCTTCTGTCGCCGGGATCTCTTTGACGGTGTTCATAACTAGACGGCCGGCCTGCACATTCGAAACGGCCAAGTATGGCGTGGCGAACGTTGGTTCAGAAGTGCGCCTCCCTTTGGTAATCCCTGACGTGACAGTCGCGAGGGCGCTCAATGGCTTGTAGGTAGAGGCCCCAATAGCGCCGAACATGTCGTGGAAGATCGACTGGGTGAGGGAGTCGAGGTGGGCGAGCACTTGTCGGCGCTTGGTGCGGAGGGAGTCGGCTTGGTCGAGGATCGCTGCGATACGGCGCTGCTCGGTCACGGAAGGAAGGTTGATCTCGATGCGTTTGACCAGTTCGGGGCGGGCTCGGAGCAAAGAGCCTCCAACGCCAGCGACAGTATTCAGGAACTGCGCATGAAAATCGTCACTGAGCAGATATTGCCTCAGGTAGTTGGGGTGGAATGAGGCGCCCCGAAAGACAATCCACTCCCCAGAGGCGATCTGGCGACGTTGGGGGTCGCCAACAATTGCCGCGCGCCGAATGTGCGGGACGATCTTGGAAAGCATCACATCGCCGGACTGGACGACCTGTTTCGCGGATCCGATTTCCGAGCCGAGGCATATCTCGTGCCCACCAGCGTCATGAGCCGGAATGCTGTATAGCTCGAACTCCTCGTCGGGGAAAGCGGAGGGATTGATGGATCCGCCCCGCTGCAGCATGAGATCGCCAAGGGGTATCGTTCTCATGAGAGCATCGCCCTCAGGTCGGCGAGACCTTCAACAATCTCGGCTTCCAGCTTCTCGATATCAGCGATGATGTCGAGGGGTGCACGATGCTCAACTTCGGCGTACTCGATTTCCTTGTAGCGGTTGATCGAGAGGTCATAGCCCTGGTCGACGATTTCCTGCTTGGGGACGGTGAAGCTCTGGTCGGTGCGGGCGCGGTCGCGTTCGGTCCCAGTGCGTTCAGTCCAGCGCTCCAACACATCCGGCAGGTCATTCGCCTCGACCGGATTGCGTTTGTCATCGAGAGAGAATCCATCGGCGCGTACGTCATAGAACCAGACGTCATCCGTGCCGCCGGAATCGGTCTTGGTGAAGAAGAGGATGGCGGTGGAGACGCCGGCGTACGGTCGGAAAACCCCCGACGGCAACTTGACCACCGCGTCGAGTTTCTGGTTCTCGACGATCTCCTTGCGCAGATCTTTGTGGGCCTTCGTCGACCCGAACAACACGCCATCCGGCACGATCACCGCCGCGCGTCCGCCGGTGCGAAGCAGCTTGAGGAAGAGAGCGACGAACAGCAGCTCGGTTTTCTTGGTCTTGGCGACCTTCAACAATTCCTTGCTGGTCGATTCGTAATCGAGTGATCCGGCAAACGGGGGATTGGCGGCTCATCACAATCCAGGGTGTAGGGGTTGTTTGAGTTCGTTGGCGCGTCGGTGAGTGGATAGGGGTCGAGGTCTCCCGAAGATGAAGGTTCTCACACGCCTCATCGGGAAGACCTCGACATGTCTGACGTTACCTTCACCGCCCCGGATCTGACCACGTTCACGGGCCTGGACGAGCTCGGTTTGGAGGTCACTGGCCAGTGGCTGGAGCCGGAGCGGGCGGTGCTGGCGTGTCGGGTGGTCGAGCCGGATGAGTGGTGCCGTCGCTGCGGTTGTCAGGGCATCCCCCGTGACACGGTCACCCGGCGGTTGGCCCACGAGCCGTTCGGGTGGCGCCCCACGACGTTGCTGGTCACGATCCGTCGCTACCGGTGCACCGGCTGCGGCCACGTGTGGCGCCAAGACACCACCAAGGCCGCCGCACCGCGGGCGAAGATCTCTCGCAGCGGGCTGAGATGGGCGCTGGTCGGCCTCGTCTGCCAGCACCTCTCGATGGCGCGGATCGCGGAGGGGCTGGCGGTGTCGTGGAACACCGCGAACGACGCCGTCCTGGCCGAAGGCCGCCAGCAGCTGATCGACGATCCGCACCGCCTCGACGGCGTCCGCGTGGTCGGCGTCGACGAGCACTGCTGGCGCCACACCCGCCGCGGGGACAAGTTCGTCACGGTCATCATCGATCTCACCCCGGTCCGTGACGGCACCGGGGCGGCGCGGCTGCTCGACATGATCGACGGACGATCGAAGCAGGCGTTCAAGACGTGGCTGGCCGACCGGGACCAGGCCTGGCGCGACGCGATCGAGGTGGTGGCCATGGATGGCTTCAGCGGTTTCAAGACCGCCACCACCGAAGAACTCCCCGACGCCACCACGGTGATGGATCCCTTTCATGTCGTGCGGTTGGCGGGAGAGGCGCTGGACCAGTGCCGGCGCCGGGTCCAGCAGCGGCTGCACGGTCGCCGCGGCCGCAAGAACGATCCGCTGTATCGGGCCCGACGCACGCTGCACACCGGAGCCGATCTGCTCACCGATCGACAGCAGACCCGGCTCGAGGCGCTGTTCGCGGGCGATGAGCATGTCGAGGTCGAGGCCACCTGGGGGATCTATCAACGGATGATCGCCGCCTACCGAGAGCCCGATCGCGCGAAGGGTCGGGTGCTGATGCAGCAGCTGATCGACAGCATCAGCGCTGGTGTTCCGGGCGCCCTGACCGAGGTCATCAGCTTGGGCCGGACACTGAAGAAGCGAGCCGAGGACGTGCTCGCCTACTTCGCTTGGCCCGGCACCTCCAACGGACCCACTGAAGCGCTGAATGGTCGCTTGGAGCATCTGCGCGGACTGGCCCTGGGGTTCCGCAATCTCACCCACTACATCGCCCGAGCCCTTCTGGAAACCGGAGGATTCAGGCCACGACTACACCCTGGATTGTGATGAGCCGGATTGGCCAGCACGAGCGTGTAGGTCTCCGTCTCGCCGCTGGCTCCCTGGGAAAGGGAGTCCCGATAGCGGATATCGGGGGATTCGATGCCATGGAGCAGCATGTTCATGCTGCCGATGCGCAGCATGGTGGAGTCGAAGTCATACCCATGAAACATCGAGTGGTGGAAGTGCTGGCGCTGGCCAGCGTCGGTGAGAGCAGTGGGGTGGTGTTGGCGTACATATTCGCTCGCTGTGACCAGGAATCCGGCCGTCCCGCACGCGGGATCACAGATCTCGTCGGCTGGTGTCGGTGCCATCATCGCCACCATCAGTTCGATGATGTGCCGAGGCGTCCGGAACTGACCATTCGTGCCGGCGGTGGCGATCTTGGACAGCATGTATTCATACAGATCGCCGTTGGTGTCCCGGTCGACCAGATCAATACCGTCGAGCATGTCGACGACCCGGGAGAGCAGCGCCGCCGTCGGGATGGTGAAGCGTGCGTCCTTCATATGCCCGGCATAGGTCGAGCCATCCCCACCCAGTTCACGCAGGAAGGGGAACACCTCGTCGGCGACGGTGGCGTACATTATCCTCCGCAGACTGATTCTTGAGCCGCGACCACCGGAGGTGCTGCTTCTCGGGGAGGAAGACAGGGCTATCGATGATCCCGGTGCGCCGCGCCTTCTTCTCGGCCAGCGTCTGCAGCTCATCCAGGCGGCGAATGAAGAGGAGATAGGTGATCTGCTCGATCACCTCCAGTGGATTCGAGATTCCGCCCGACCAGAAGGCGTCCCAGACCCGGTCAATCTTGCTGCGCAGTTCCCCCGTAATCACCCTTGGCACTGTAGTGCTGAACACGTTGTCGGTGGCCCGTCCCGGGAGAAGGATGGGCATGTGGTCGAGTTCGTCCTGTTTTCGTTGCCGACGCTGATCTATCTGCTGGTAGGCCGCAGGGACGCGGCGGCCCGGCCGACGATGGGGCTGGTGGCCTCCGCTCGCCAGGGGTGGCTGCTGGCCGTGGTGTTGATCGTCGTGTCGCTCGGCATCGGCTGGGTGACGACGATGGCCGTGCCGCCGGAGATCCTGCACGGCCCTGGCACAACAGGTCGGATCACCGGCGTGGTAGCCGGGCTGAGCGTGGCCCTGCGAGCTGTCGGCGAAGAGGTGTTCTTCCGCGGGTTCGTGCAGGGATTGGTGGCCAAGCGGTGGGGGCCCGTGGCCGGGGTCGTCGTGCAGGGTGTGGCCTTCCTCATTCCGCACCTTCCGCTGATCGCGATCAGCACGGCTCTGGTGCCGCTCGTCGCGGGGCAGTTCGTGATCGGTCTCCTGCTTGGCTGGCTGCGCCATCGGGCACGCAGCATTGCCCCCGGGGCCGTTGCTCACGCGGTCGTGAACGTGGTTGTCGCTCTCGGTGTTCTGGCCTGATCGCAGCAAGGTGGTGGGCCGGAAATAGGCCCGGAATGTTTTTGCCGGAACCGGAATTGAACGGTCAGGGCGCCGAAAAATGTCAGAGGTCGCGAGTGGACTTGGGGCATGGAGAACAGCAGCGCGACCGGGTGGGGCGAGGCGATCAGCGTGATCACCGCGCTGATCTCGGGCGCGCTCGCGGAGCCGGATCTGGGCTTGCTGACCGACCGGGCGGTGCTGGATCTGGTGTCGGCAACAGACAAGGCGGTGGGCCTGGTCGAGGCCGCGCGGGCGGTGGCGATCCGGGCCATGGTCGAGCGGTCCGCCGCGGAGAACGAGGCGAAGGCGAACCCGGCTGAATACCTCCATCAGGGATTGGGTCACACGCTGGCCAAGTGTCGGCTGATTGTGAAGGACGCCGTGCGCAGGGGAGGGTACGCCGACCTCACCGCTGCCGAAGCCACCGGGGCTGTGTCGGGTGAACAAGGATCGGCGATTGCGTACGCGTTGGGCCAGCTGCCCGATGATCTCGGCACGGAGGTGCTCAGTCGGTGCGAGGCGTCGTTGGTTGAGCTTGCCGGCACTCTGGATCCGGGCGAACTGATCGTGGCGGGCTGGCGGGTCCTCGAACATGAGGCGCCGGAGCGGGCCGAAGAGATCGAGGCCGACCGGCTGGCCCGGGAAGAGGAACGCGCCCGGAAAAACCGGGGCCTGTCCCTGTCGGATGACGGACACGGCACGATGCATATCAAGGGTCAGATCCCGACCGCGGATGGTGAGGAGCTCGCGGCGATCCTGAACGCGCATGCCGAGTCGGCGTGGAAACGGCAGGTCGATGACGAGGGGGTCGAGCAGGCTCCGCGGGACAAGAAACTCCTGCTCGCCGATGCGTTGATGGACATGGTCCGCGCGCACCAGGCCCACCGAGAGGCCCCTACCCATGGTGGGGACCGACCCCGGGTGAATGTGCACCTGAAGCTGGAGGATCTGGTCGGCGGGCTCGGTCACATCGCGCTGAACTCTGGGCGCCCGATCACCGCCCTCGAGGCCCGCCGGTTGGCGTGTGATTGCGACCTGATCCCGATGGTCCTCGACGCGCTCGGGATCCCGCTGGATGTGGGTCGGACGGAGCGCCTGGTGAATCCCCATCTCCGGGCGGCACTGGTCGCGCGGGATGGTGGGTGTGTGTTCCCGGGCTGCGATCGGGGCCCGGCGGAGTGTGAAGCGCACCATCTACACCCGTGGTGGGCCGGCGGCGTCACCAGCCTGGAGAACCTGGTGCTTCTGTGCCCGCGGCATCACCGCAAGTGCGAACCCGGCCGCGGCAACACGTGGGACGACGATGATCCGGATCTTTGGCATGTCCGACTCGGCCGCGATCGACTCCCCGAGATCACCCCACCCCGCGGCTGGGACCCCGACCGCAAACCGATCCGCCACACCCGATTCGGAATTCTCCGCAGATGAAGTCGGCGGGCTTCCTGGAGTGCGGGGATGCGGGACAGGTCTGCGCAGTGGATGAACCGATCGATGGGCCAGGGCGGATGCTTCGGGCCCGGGTCGACATGTTCAGATGGAGTTGTGGCTTGCCGAAGGGCCGGCCTCGAAGGGGAGGGGCGCGTCATGAAGATCGCAGTGCTGGGCGGAACCGGGGAGATGGGCTCGCGGGTGGTCGCAAACCTGACCGAGCGTGGCCACGAGGTGGTGGCCGCGTCCCGGGCGAACGGGGTCGACGTGCTGACCGGTGAAGGTCTCGACGAAGCCCTCGCGGGCGTACACACCGTCGTCGACTGTCTCAACACCCGCACCGTTTCCAAGCGCAGAGCCGTGGACTTCTTGACCACGTGCGCGCGCAACAGCATCGAGGCGGCCCGGCGCCAGGAAGTGCGGCGCGCGGTGGTGTTGTCGATCCTCAACGTCGTGAAGCCGGAGGTGCGGGCCGGGCTTGGCTACTACGCGGGCAAGGCGGCCCAGGAGGAGGCGTACGCCTGGTCGGGCCTCCCTGCGACCATCGTCTCGACCACGGCCTGGTTCACCCTCGCCGAGCAGTTCCTCACCCAGGCGCGGGTCGGACCGTTCGCGTTCGTGCCCACGATGATGCTGCGCCCCGTCCATCCGGACGCCGCAGCCGTCGCCCTGGCAGATGCCGCCGAGACCCGACCCGCGGAGGACCGCGTACGCCTCTGGGGCCCGGAGGAAATCCGTGCCGACCTCATGGCCCGCGACCTGGCTCGAGCGACGGGCCAGAAAGCCCGCGTGGTCGGCGTACCCTTCCCGAACTCGCGGTTCCGCAACGGTGCCCTCCTCCCGGACGGAGACGGCATCGAGGACGACCGACGCTTCGCCGACTGGCTGGAGGAGCAGAAAGCAGTGCGCTGAGCCACCGACAAGGCGAGGACCGGGCCGATAGGGTCACCCCATGGCGTACTCAACGACGAGCGTTCCCACTCCCGACGTGGACATGCCCGCCCATCTCTGGCTGCCGGAGCAAGGAACCGGCCCGGGAATCGTCCTGCTCCAGGAGATCTTCGGCATCAGCGACTATGTGCGCCGACGCGCACAGGATCTCGCTGACCTGGGCTATGTCGTGCTCGCGCCGGAGATCTATTGGCGCAGCGGCGATGTCGGCCCGTTCGGCTGGGATTCGATCGAACAGGCCATCGGCAAAGTCACGGAGTTGGATTGGGCAGGCGCGGTGAACGACGGGGCAGCAGCGGTCGAACACCTGCGTGGGTGCAAAGAGGTCACCGGCGGGACCGGGATCGTCGGATTCTGCTTCGGCGGCGGGCTCGGGTTCAACGTGGCCGCGCAGCTGGAGGCCGATGGCCAGGGCGCGGATGCTCTGGTCGCGTTCTATGGATCAGCCCTGCGGGACCTCATCGACCACCTGACCGTCACTGCCCCGAGCCTGCATCACTTCGGGCTGTCGGATCAATACATCGACGCGACAGAGGTACGCCGCCTCGAGTCGGTTCTCACCGAGCAGTCCGCCACCACGTTCCATACCTATGAGGGCGCCGACCACGCGTTCGACAACCCCGACGGCCCGCTGCACCACCCGGAGGCGTCGGCGCTCGCCTGGCAACGAACCGTCGATTGGCTTGCCGAGCACCTGCCGCTCGGAAACTGAACCGTGGGCATACCTTCCCGCGTCACGGTCATCGGCCTCGGCGCCACCGGTCTGCCGATCGCGTCCCGCCTGGCTGACCGCGATTTCGCCGTGACCGGTGTCGAGATCAACCCGCACCGTCGCGCCACGGCGCTCGCCAACGGGCTGACCCTGGCCGAGCTGCCCGCCGCAGCCGACGCGGATGCCGTGATCCTGCAGGTCACCAACGCCGAGCAGGTCAGTGCGCTGCTGGCGGACGGTCTGGCCCAGTCGATGCCCGAGGGCTCGACGCTCCTCCTCATGTCAACAGTCGGACCCGAGCCCGCCCGCAGGTTCGCGGACCAGGCCACCGCGGCCGGGATCCCACTCGTCGATGTCCCGTTCACCGGCGGCATCGACCGGGCCAGGGCTGGGGAGCTGAACCTCTTCGCAGCGGGTGACCCGGCCGATCTCGAGAGGGTACGCCCGGTCCTCGCTGCGCTCGGGAACGCGGTCGAGTGCGGTTCGGAGGTTGGCGATGGCCAGAGCTTCAAGCTCGTGAACCAGCTGCTCACATCCGTGCACATCTGCGCCGCCGCCGAAGCCCTCGCTCTCGCCGAGGCGCTCGGGCTCGACCCCGCCAAGGCCTTCGACGCCGTTGTCGACGGGGCCGGCCGGTCCTGGCTGCTCGCCGACCGCGGTCCCCGCATGCTCCAGGGCGACCACGCCCCGATGGTCTCGAGCCTGGCGATCTTCATCAAGGACTCGGCGCTGGTCGCCGAGGCCGCCGACCAGGCGGGACTGGATGCCCGACTGGTCACCGCCGCAGCCGAGATCTATGCCCGCGCTGCCGCACTCGGCTTGGCCGACGCAGACGACTCCCAGGTGATCCGGGCGTACCAGGAAGATCGCTGAGCCTATCGACCTCTCCTGAGGTCCTGCGCAAGGGCGAGGATCCGGCCGTCGAACTGATGCCCTCCTCGATCGTGCTCGTGGACGACTGCCGACGGCAGGCGGCGTGCGTTGAGGGCGAGATGGCTGAACGGGACCACCTCGTCGTCGCGGCAGTGGTGCAGGGACAGGTGCAGGTGAGACGAGGGAGCCAGCGCGTACTCGTCGATATCCCAGCCTTCCGGACTCCAGTCGGGCATCGCGAGCAACGCGGCAGGGGTGGGGCGTACGCCGGAGCTGAGAACGTGCACCAGAATCGTCGCCCCGAACGAGTGGGCGACCACGTGGGCCGGCCCCGGGTGTCTGAGCGCCTCCCGGACAGGCCTCGCCCACGCTGCCACGGACATGTCGTCGTCGGGCAGCTCGGGCATCTCCAGGCGTACGCCCAGCTCCGCGGCCAGGGCTTCGGCGAGCGGTCGGTCGTCTGAATAGCCGCCCGCACCGTGAATGAACAGCAACGGGTTCTGAGTTCGCTTACTCCTATTGACCCATCACGGGCGCGGAAGTCATCGCCGACCCCGGAGTGGGTGAAGCCGGGCCGGAGGTGGGGGTAGCGTGAAGGGTGTAGACGCAGAGTCCCAGGAGAGAGGAATCCCATGGAGATCAACGATCCGGGCCCCAAGCCCAACGCCTTCGACATCGAGAAGGGCACCGTCGAGAACGAGGCCTATCGCACGGTCGCGTGGACCGGCAAATATCTGCAGGTCACGCTCATGTCCATCCCCGTCGGCGCGTCGATCGGGCTGGAGGCCCATCCCGAGACCGACCAGTTCCTGCGCCTGGAGCAGGGCAAGGGCCGCTGTGTCATGGGCCCGACCGAGGACAATCTGGATTTCCAGCAGGACGTCGAGGACGACTGGTCGATCCAGGTCCCGGCCGGCGTGTGGCATGACGTGATCAACACCGGCGACGAGCCGATGCGGCTCTATGCGGTGTATGCCCCCGTCCACCACGCCCAGGGCATCGTCCAGGCCACCGCCGAGGACGCCGAGCGCGATGAGGAATCGGGCGCCGACGAGCCGCCGAGCTGGACCGTCCAGCCGGGCACCGGCAAGGAAGACAAGCACGCCTGAGTTGCCCCTGCCGAAAGCAACGGGCCCCGTGGAAATCTTCCACGGGGCCCGTTCGCGTCACACTCAGAATGTCGTGAATCCGTGCGATCGGAAGATCGCCCGCGCAGCCTGGGCCTCTTCCGTCGAGGGCGGCTTCACGTCGTTGAGCTGATAGTCGAGCTCGATCTGCGACCACTTGTCGCGACCCATCTGGTGGAAAGGCAGCACCTCCACCCGCTGGACGACGCTCTTCCACTTGGAGATGATCCGCGCGACGCGCTCGACGTTGTCGGGCGCATCGGTCCAGCCGGGCACGAGCACGAACCGGACCCAGATCTTCGTCCCGAGTCGCGCCAACCGGTCGCCGAAGTCGATGGTTGGTTGCAGCTCGCGACTGGTGACCCGCTTGTAGGTCACCTCGTCACCCGATTTCACGTCCAGCAGCACGAGGTCGACCTTCTGCAGGAACTCGTCGCTCGCCGCCGCCCCCAGATATCCGGAGGTGTCCAGCGCGGTGTGAATACCCTCCGCGTGGCACCATTCGATGACGTTGCGGATGAACGGCAGCTGCATCATCGCCTCGCCGCCCGTGAACGTCACGCCGCCACCGCTGGCCCGGAAGATCGAGCGATAGCGGCTGATCCGCTGCTTCGCCTGCTCGAGCGTCCGGATCGTGCCGAACCGCGCGAACATGGTGTCGGGGTTGTGGCAGAACACGCAGCGCAAGGGGCACCCGGAGAAGAAGATGCTCAACCGGGTGCCCGGTCCGTCGACGGCCGTGACCAGTTCCCACGAATGGACCTGCGCCGCGTGCCCGGTCCGCAGAGCCTCGAGTTCGTCGGCCCGGGCGTCGAACGGTGCCTCCTCGCCGGCGAGCGGCAGGAGGGTGATGTCGCCGCGGGGCTTGGGCTTCTCCTTCGAGTACGCCGGCCCCGCGGTCGCCGGATCAGCTGTCGTGGAAGGTTCGCTGGAGGATGTCAAGCTGCTGCTCCCGGGTGAGGCGCACGAAGTTGACGGCATAGCCGGAGACCCGCACGGTCAGCTGCGGATAGTTCTCCGGGTGTTCCATCGCGTCCTTGAGCGTCTCCTGGTTGAGGACGTTGACGTTGAGGTGATAGCCGCCCTCCCCGACATAGGCGTCGAGCAGGCCGACCAGGTTGGCGATCCGCTCCTCATGGTCACGGCCGAGACCGCTCGGAACCACGGTGTTGGTGAGGGAGATGCCGTCCTCCGCGTCGGCGTACGGCAACTTCGCCACCGACAGCGCCGACGACAGCGCGCCGTGCGTGTCCCGACCGTGCATCGGGTTGGCGCCGGGTGCGAACGGTTCTCCGGCACGCCGGCCGTCCGGGGTGTTGCCGGTCGCCTTGCCGTACACCACGTTCGACGTGATGGTCAGCACCGACTGGGTGTGGATGGCGCCGCGGTAGGTCTCGAACTGGCGGATCTTCTCCATGAACTTGGTCACGAGGTCGACCGCGATGTCATCGACGCGGTCGTCGTCGTTTCCGAACTTCGGGAAATCGCCCTCGATGGTGTAATCCACGACCAGTCCGTCGTCGTTGACCACGGGCGTGACCTTGGCGTACTTGATCGCCGAGAGCGAGTCCGCTGCCACGGAAAGTCCCGCAATGCCGCACGCGAGAGTACGCCGGACCTCGCGGTCATGCAGCGCCATTTCGATGCGCTCATAGGCGTACTTGTCGTGCATGTAATGGATGATGTTCAACGCATTGACATAGATCTCGGCGATCCAGTCGAGCGTGCTGAGATAACGGTCATAGACCTCGTCATAATCCAGCGGCTTGCTCGGATCGTTGAGAGGCGGACTCGCGGGGGCAATCTGCTTGCCGCTGACCTCATCCTTGCCGCCATTGATGGCATAGAGCATGCCCTTGGCGATATTCACGCGCGCCCCGAAGAACTGCATCGCCTTGCCCTGCTTCATCGGCGAGACGCAGCAGGCGATAGCGGCGTCATCGCCGGAGGTGCTGCGGATCAGTTCATCCGATTCATATTGGATGGCCGACGTGTTGATCGACACGCCCGCGCAGAAGTCCTTGAAGCCCTGCGGCAGGTTCACGTCCCAGAAGACGGTGAGGTTCGGCTCGGGGGCCGGGCCCAGGTTGTAGAGCGTCTGCAGATAACGGAACGACGTCTTCGTCACCATGGAGCGGCCGTCGTCGCCCATGCCGCCGATCGACTCGGTCACCCAGGTCGGGTCGCCGGCGAAGATCTGGTCATATTCCTTGGTTCGCAGGAAGCGCACGATCCGGAGCTTGATCACGAGATCATCGATGAGTTCCTGGGCCTCCGATTCGGTGAGCCTGCCCTCCGCCATGTCGCGCTCGACATAGATATCGAGGAACGTGGAGTTGCGGCCGATCGACATCGCCGCGCCGTTCTGCTCCTTGACGGCAGCGAGATAGCCGAAATAGAGCCACTGGATCGCTTCGCGCGCCGTGCTGGCGGGCTGGGAAATGTCATAGCCATAGGACTGGGCCATGTTCTTGAGCTCTTCGAGGGCGCGGATCTGCTCCGCATTCTCTTCGCGGTCGCGGATCACGTTCTCGATCGACGGCTGGGCGTCGAGTTCCATCCGGTCGATCTTCTTCGCATGAATGAGCGCGTCGACGCCATAAAGGGCGACCCGGCGATAGTCGCCGATGATCCGGCCGCGGCCATAGGCGTCGGGCAGGCCGGTGATGATGTGGGACGAGCGCGCCGCGCGGATCGCCGACGTATAGGCATCGAAGACACCCACATTGTGGGTCTTGCGATATTTGGTGAACGCGGTCTTGAGCTCGGGAAGAACGGGGTAGCCGTAGGTGTCGAGCGACTGCTCCACCATGCGCCACCCGCCATAGGGCATGATCGCCCGCTTCAACGGCGCGTCGGTCTGGAGACCGACGATCAGTTCTTTGTCCTTGTCGATATAGCCCGGCGCGAAGGCATCAATGCCCGAAACGGTCTGATAGTCGACGTCATAGACGCCCTTTTCGCGCTCGGTCGGGAACATGGCGGACAGCTTGTTCCAGATGCCGAGGGTTCGCTCGGTCGGCCCGGCCAGGAAAGAATCGTCTCCGGCATAGGCGGTGTAGTTGCGTTGGATGAAGTCTCGAACGTCGATCTCGTCCTGCCACGGGCCGCTGGTGAATCCCGCCCACTGCGGGGCTACGCGGTCGTTGGACGAAAGAGTGCTCGTCATCGTTCGGTCCTTGGCTCGTCACTGATACCCGGCAGGCCCAGCGTACGTGCCCCAACCCCTCAATAGAGAGGGCTTCACAGGATTGGGGTTCCTCTTCGGCCAGTACGCCCGCGGGGCTTCTTGATCGTTCTCGAAGCGAGCGCCGATTGATACCCATACCCCGCAAGGGTATATTGGAGGTATGAATTCGTCCGCCCATACCCACAATCACCACGCCGGCCACGGCCATCATCAGCACTCGTCGGCGCCCGAGATCCCGGAAGGTGCGGAGATCTCGGAGTGGACGTGTCCGATGCATCCGGAGGTACGCCAGGCCGGTCCGGGCTCATGCCCCATCTGCGGCATGGCTCTGGAGCCGGTGATGGTGACCGCTGATTCGGGGCCGAGCCCGGAGCTCAAGGACATGACGCGCCGGTTCTGGGTCGCCCTGGCTCTGACGCTGCCCGTGTTCGTGCTCGAGATGGGCGCTCACTTCATTCCGGCGATCGGCCATGCGATCCCCGGCCAGGTGTCCGCGTGGATCCAACTCGTGCTCGCGACGCCCGTGGTGCTCTGGGCGGGCTGGCCGTTCTTCGTGCGAGGCGTGGATTCGGTGCGCACGCGCAACCTCAACATGTTCACCCTGATCGCGATGGGCACGGGGGTGGCGTGGCTGTTCAGCGTGGTCGCGACGCTCGTGCCCGGCATCTTCCCCGACTCCTTCCGCGCTCACGATGGGTCGGTCGCGGTCTATTTCGAGGCGGCTGCAGTCATCACGACGCTCGTGCTGCTCGGGCAGGTGCTCGAACTCCGGGCCCGTGAGGCGACGTCGGGCGCCATCAAGGCCCTGCTCAACCTCGCGCCGAAAACTGCGACGCGCGTGACCGATCACGGCGAGGAGGAGGTTCCGCTGGAGCATGTCCAGTTGGGGGACCAGCTGCGCGTACGCCCGGGGGAGCAGGTCCCCGTCGACGGCGTCGTGACCCAGGGGCGCTCGACGATCGACGAGTCGCTCGTCACGGGCGAGTCGATGCCAATCACGAAGGGCGAGGGCGAGGCCGTCATCGGTGGCACGCTCAACCAGACCGGTGCCCTGATCATCACCGCGGAAAAGGTCGGGCGCGACACGATGCTGTCGCGCATCGTGCAGATGGTGGCCGAGGCGCAGCGCTCGCGCGCGCCCATTCAGCGCCTGGCCGATAAGGTCTCCGGCATCTTCGTGCCGGTCGTGATCGTGATCGCGATCCTGGCGTTCGTCATCTGGGCCGTGGTCGGCCCGGATCCCCGACTGGCACACGCGCTGATCGCGGCGGTCAGCGTCCTGATCATCGCCTGCCCGTGCGCGTTGGGCCTGGCCACGCCGATGTCGATCATGGTCGGCGTCGGTCGGGGAGCCCGCGCCGGCGTACTCATCAAGAACGCCGAAGCTCTCGAGCGCATGGAGAAGGTCGACACAGTCGTCGTCGACAAGACCGGCACCCTCACCGAGGGGAAGCCGGCGGTCACGAAGATCGTGACGGTGGACGCATTCGACGAGGCGGAGTTGCTGGGGCTGGCCGCTGCTGTCGAGCGTGCGTCCGAGCATCCGCTCGCCCGCGCGATCGTCGAAGCCGCAGAGGAGCAGGGGCTCCCGATCGCGAGTGTCGAGGACTTCGATGCGCCTGCAGGCAGGGGCGTCCGTGGGACCGTCGAGGGCCGCGAAGTCCTGGTCGGCACGTCCACGTTCCTGGCAGATGAAGGCATCGACACGACATCGGTGACCGGTGACGTCGAACGGTTGCGGGGTGAAGGGGCGACGGTGGTGTACGCCGCAGTGGCCGGGCGGTTGGCCGGCGTGCTCGCTATCGCCGACCGCGTGAAGGACACCACGCCAGAAGCGGTCAAGGCGCTCCACGCCGAGGGCATCGAGGTCGTCATGCTCACCGGCGACAACGCGACCACTGCACAGGCCGTCGCCGAACGGCTCGGGATCGACCGGGTCGAGGCCGAGGTCATGCCGGATCAGAAGGCCGAGGTCGTGCAGCGGCTGCGCTCGGAGGGCAAGGTCGTCGCGATGGCCGGTGACGGCGTGAACGATGCCCCCGCGCTCGCGGCTGCGGATGTCGGCCTGGCCATGTCGTCCGGCACGGATGTCGCGATCGAGTCCGCCGGGGTGACTCTCCTGCGGGGTGACCTCAACGGCATCGTCAAGGCGCGCCGGCTGTCGGAGAAGACCATGCGCAACATCCGGCAGAACCTGGGGTTTGCGTTCGTCTACAACGCCGCGGGTATCCCGATCGCGGCCGGTGTGCTCTATCCGTTCACGGGGCTGCTGCTGTCGCCCATGATCGCCGCGGCCGCCATGGCGCTGTCGTCCGTCTCTGTGATCGCCAACTCCCTGCGGCTGCGGGCGCAGAATCTGGGCTGATTTTCAGCTTCCACTAACCCCTTCAGCTCCCGTTGACGTCTTGAGCTTGCGCCCCATCTCGATCAGCTTGTCCTCGCGTCTCCAGCGCCCCGTGCACCGGGGGCGGAGTCGGCGAGGACAGGCTGGGTGGAATTCGGCCCCGAGGAAGCACTAGCTCAAGCGGCGAACGGGCGCTGACTGACGTGAACACAAGCTGAACGGCGGCTTTCTCCCGCATTTTCGCGTTTCCGGCGGGTTCGGCAGCGCTGGTACGCCTGCACCGCGGGAGAGCAAGCTGAACGGCCCCTTGGTCGACCACCACCAGCGCAGACGTCGGTCTGTTGCGGGAATCCACGCACCGGGCATTCGACCTCGCTCGGGTGGGGGCGACCGAAGGGTTGGTTACGGTGTCCTGCATGGCAGTGATCGACCCTGGCCACCCGATCCGGGTGGCTCGCCCCAGCCGCAGCCTGGAGCGCGCCGAGCGGTTCTGGTGCCACGGAGCCGGGCTTGAAGTGCTGTGGCGATCGGGTGCCGAGGTCGAGGGGGACCATGCGCTGCTCATGGTCGGCCAGCCCGGCGCGTCCTGGCGAAAGACATCGACGCAGCCTGTCGCATTCACGGCGATTTCACGCTGAGAAGTGGTCTGCGCGCCACCGAGTACTTCGACAAGTACCGCTTCGAGGGCGACCCGGCCCTGCTGCGTCGAGTGGCTGAGCAGATGGTCCGGCTGCTCCCCGCCGACACCGAGGTCCTGGGCGGGCTCGAACTCGGCGGCGTACCGATTGCCACGATGGTGAGCGCGATGACCGACCTGCCCGCCGTGTTCGTTCGCAAGGAGGCGAAGACCTATGGCACTCGCCGACTGGCTGAAGGGCCTGACTTCGCGGGCCGCGCGATCACTCTGATCGAGGACATCATCACCACGGGAGGAGCAGTCCGGGCCGCGGCGCTGGCTCTCCGTGCCCGTGACTCCACCGTGCACACTGTCGTGTGCGCCATTGACAGGTCCGAACCGGGAGCCAACACGCTCCACGAGGTCGGAGTGAGAACCGTATCGGTGCTCACCAAAGCGGATCTGGACGCGGACTCTCGCTGACCTCTCCGCCGGCCGTCCGGGACGTGACCCTGACGACTATTCCCGCCAGCCGCCGAGAACAGTGCCCCGCGCCACTTCGATGCGGACGGCCAGGTCGAGGTCGGCCTGCTCGCCGTCGGCCAGGGTGAGCTTCCAGGTCACCTCGCCCAGATCGTCGACCGTCGCGGATGGCGTGGTCCTGACGTCGCGCACTGTAATGCCCGGCACCTGGGAGACGGGGGCCTGGTCGATGACCGTGATGCGGATCGGTGCGCCGCTGTAGTTGCCCACCGTCGTCCGCCAGCGTCCCTCGTGACGGGCGGCCGAACCGAGAATGGCCTTGTCGGCGTGGCGTCCGGTCAATTCGCGCTTCACGCGGATCCGGTCGTCCAGACCCAGAGCGAGTTCGACCTTCTCATTCGGCGCGAGCGACTCCAGGTCGGTCACGCCCACGAACTCGGTGCCGTGGAACAACGACGCCTTGCCGGCGCCCAGCGTATGGCCGGAGCTGTTGGTGACCGTGGCCCGCAGGAAGACATCGTCGCTGCGAACCGGGGCGGTGACATGGTCCACCTCGGCCGGCAGGCGGAACTCCGAGATGAGCGCCTGGTGGTCGGAGCCGTCTGACGGGACGGCGACCGGGTGCTGGATCACATAGGTCGCGGCCGTCACGCCCGCCTCTACCTCTGCCTCCACATGCCGCACCGGCTCGGCCATCTCCGCCCGGGCTCGCGCGGGACCACCCCCTGCCGCGGGCATGGGCGCTGCCATGGCCCTCGGCGCTGCCTCATCGAACGCGGCACCGTAGGCCAGCCGGGGACCGCCGGAATACTGCGGCGTCGCGTCGGTCAGGAACCACGGGTCGAGATCGGGGATCGCGATCGCCGCGGTCGGCCGGGCGGTGCTGAGCCGCACCTGGCATTCCGGCCAGTCCTCGCCGGAATGCTGGCGTACCATCCCGAACCACGTCACCGACACCTGCTTGCTCTCGTCGTCGAGTCGCAGGTCATAGCGCGGATCCCAGCTCGCGCCCTCGACCAGATAGGACACCTCGAGCTCGATCTCGTCGTGGGCACCGGGCTGGACCGCGACGGCCACCTCGGTGCGGTCGGGGGTCGGCGTGAGCGGCGAGTTCAGCTCCCGGTCGACCCGGGCCTGCTCGTCGCTGATGCGCTTCTCCTCGTCGAGGAGGGTACGCCGGCTCGCCAGCACCTCGGCGAGCTGGGCGGCCAGATTCTCTGCCACCGGACCGAGCTCGGCAGGGGCCATCCCGGACGCGAACTGGCGGGCGTACGGCCGGGCGGCCGCCTCCGCGACGGACTCGAACATGCCGGCACGAAGATCGAGAGCACGCCTCTGGTCAGCGACGTGCTGGGCCTCGACCGCAAGGCGCTGCCGCTCGTCGAGGAGGGCCTTGTTGCGAGCGGAATTATCGACGGCGTGGTGTGCGACCCGGACGTCGATGCCGGAGATCGCGCCCCCGCCCCGCCCGCTCACGCGGACCGATTCGTGGATCAGGGAGAGCGGCAGGTCGCCCAGGAGGACCTCGCAGGGCTCGTCCGACGGCAGGGCCACCTGCCCGCGGCGCGTCACCCGCGCCTGACCGGGATAAACCGTGACTGCGACCACCGGGGCCTGCAACGAGAGCGTTGTCATGCGCTGACGATACGGGAGGTCAGGGGCGTCCCTGGCCCGAGCGGCCGGCGTTCCACGCCACGACGAGACCGCGCAGCCGGTAGCCCTCGATCAACGCATCCCAGCTCACCGATGGTCGGCTGACCAGCCAGGGTGCCAGCTCCAGGAGCCGCGTCAGGAGCACATCGGTTTCGGTGAGCGCCAGCGGCTGGCCGGGGCAGCGGTGGGCGCCGTCGCCGAAGCTCATGACCGACGCATCCAGTCGCGGGGGCAGCGTACGCCCGGGACGCAGCGCGTACGCCTCCTCGCCCACCGCGCGCTCATCGGTGTTGACTGCGCGAACGCACACGTCCACCAGATCCCCCGGCGCCAGATCGAACGTGTCCGGACCGTCGTGGACGCGGAGCGGTTGCTGTACGCGGCGATAGAGGTGACCGACCACCGGCTCGAGCCGGATGATCTCGTTGAGGATCGCGTGGCGCTCGCGCGGATCGCCGGCCCGATAGCGGGCCAGCAGGTCCGGGTTGTCGAGCAGGTGCCACACGGCCATGCAGATGAACTCGCGGGTGGTGACCATGCCGGCCGTGCCATAGGTCACGCATTCGATGAGGATGTCGGTGTTGGAGTATCCCTCTGCGATCAGGTGACTGATGATGTCGTCGGCCGGCCGCGCGCGGCGGCGCCTGATCGCCGGACGCACGTCCTGCCAATAGAACCGCCCGATCGGCACGAGAGCGTTGAGCGCGGCGCGGGCCCACTGGCGGTTGGTCCGCCCCAGCCGTGGTTTCGTCAGGTCGAACGGCGGTTGGTTGAAGAAGCTGACCAGGCGCCGGCTCATGGCGGGCACCGGCGACTCGGTCAGCCCGACAATCCGGGCGGTGACCTCGACGCTGTAATGCAGGGCCAGCTCGTCCACCGTGACCGGGGGATCGGCCTGGGTCAGCAGGCGATCCGCGACCGACTCGAGGTGGCCCATATAGCCCTTCGCCACCACCATCGGCGCGAAGAACCGGGCGACCTTCGACCGTTGCTCATCGTGGAGCGGGCCGTCGGAGACAAGAATCGGATGATGCCTGAGACGGTGGGGGATCGCCTCCGCGGTGAAGCCCGCCTGCGTCGTCGCATGCCGGGCGCGCAGGACCTCCCGCGCTGCCTCCAGTGACCGGATCCGCCACACCCGCGGACCCTGCTCGACGCGCGGAGTGGAGGGCTCATCGGGTCGCCGCGCCCGGCGCTGATCGGGCACCCCGCTCGGCTCGGTGTCGGTCATCGGCGGACGGTTCCCGGGTTCCTGGCAGCGATGGCGGCGGTCAGCACCGTGGCGAATCCTGTCCACGCCGCATAGGGCGCGAGCAGAACTCCGCGCTGCGGCGACACCTTCGCGGCGCGCCGCGCCAGATCGGCCGAACTCACGGCCAGCAGCGCCGCCACGATCGTTGCCGGGCCCAGCCGGTGACCCCGGAAGAACACCCAGCTCCAACCCGCGTTCAGCGCGAGATTGACCGCCAGGGCGATGGCGTACGCCCGCTGCTCCTCCTGCCGGCCCTCCTCGCCCAGATCGGCCAGGACGAGGGCGGAGATGACGGCGATGTCGGCATACAACAGCGTCCAGACCAGCGGGAATGCCGCGGCGGGGGGCTGGAAGGAGGGCTTGCGGAGGCGGCGATACCACCGCGAATTCGGGGTGGTGGCGATCGAGCCCAACACCGCGGTCGCGGCGACGCCGGCCGCGGTGCGGGCCAGCATGCGCCGCCAGCGTCGCGTGTCCGTCCCTGCAACGGCAGCCCGCACGGCGTCGTCGAACCCCGTGTGCCCACCCGGTGGCGGCCCGACGAGGTCGTCGAGGTCACGTTCCTTGACGATCGTGTCATGCAGCAGCGACCCGATCAGCGGCCGGGCGACACCGGCACCGACCGGGGTGACGAGGCCGATCCAGTGGGCCGCCGGATCGGGGGTCGTGACGGGCGCGGTGATCACCAGGCGTGGACCCAGACCGACCACCTCGGCGTACCGTTTCATCATGTCGCAGTAGCGCACCACGTCCGAACCGCCGATATCGAACGTCCGGTTCACCTCGTCCGGCAGCTCGGCTGCCGCGACCAGGTAGTGCATCAGGTCGGCGACGGCGATGGGCTGGATGCGGTTGGTGATCCACGACGGCGCAATCGCGCCGGGCAGTCGCTCGGACAGATGCCGCAGCATCCGGAACGAGGTCGAGCCCTCGCCGATCACGACTCCGGCCTGGAGGACCGCGGTCGGCACCCCGCTCGCCATCAGGACTTCACCCACCTCGACCCGACTGCGCAGATGCTCCGACAGCTCGCCCTCGGGATGCAACCCGCCGAGATAGACGAGCCGACCGACCCCGGCTCGCGCGGCCTCGGCTCCGAAGAGCGACGCCAGCTGCCGCTCCTGCTCGAGCAGGTCACCGCCCTCGCCCATCGAGTGCAGGAGATACCAGGCCACGTCGGCGCCGGCGAGCGCCCGGGCCACGTCCTCCTGCACGTCAGCGTTGCCGAGGACAACCTCGACGCGATCGGCCCACGGGAGCTTCTCGAGCTTCTCCCGCGAGCGTGAGAGTACGCGGACGCGCCAGCCGTTCTCCAACAGGATCGGGACGAGTTGGCTGCCGACATAGCCGGTGGCGCCGGTGACGAGTGCGAGTCGGGAACTCATGGGAAACCTCCGTGGTGAAGCAGTGGGTCAACCGGTGAACAGTTGGAAGAGGGGTGGGAGGGCGAACAGCATGCCCAGCGACCAGGTGAGGTGACAGACGATTGGGGCGAGTACGCCGCCGGTCACCCGGCGCTGCAGGCCGGTGACCAGGCCGAGTGCAAGTGCCGCGAATGTGAGCAGGGGAACGCCGGAGCCGAGGGTGGACGCGGCGTACAGGACTGTCGAGGCGATCACATTCCAGCGTGGCGGCAGCGCGGCGTAGAGGGCTCCGCGGAAGAACAACTCCTCCGCGATCCCGTTGATGGCCGTGATGAGTGCGACGACCGCGAGCGAGCCGAACAGCGCATGATCGAGCAGCCCCTGCACGGGGCCCAGCAGGGCCGGGATCCGGGCGACCAGCGCAGCGCCGGCACAGAACAGCCCGAGCAGGGTCATTCCGACGATGAACCCGTGCAGGAACGCCGGCCCGACCCCACCGGTGCGGCGATGGGCGCGGCCCAGATAGAGCCGGCCGGAGGCCAGCGCGCCGACGGCCCAGACCGCCGCCAGTCCGAGAGTGGCGAGATAGAACCGGGGATCCCCCGGCGGGATCGCCAGCGCCAGCCCGAGCACGATCGACCCCGCGACCACCGTGATCGCGACGACGATTCGGCGACGTCGGAGCTGGGCCGCGGTCTCGGTGTGGTCCCGCTCCACCCGCGTGACGAGTGCCGCGCGATAGAACGCAACGAGTTCGCCCAGGGGCGTACGCCCGCTCTGCGTCCGTCGGGTGGGCTGCTCCTCGGTGGGGGAGGTCACGGGCCGCCCCCGGCGAGTTCGGCGAGAATGTTGCGGGAGAATCCGGCACCCATCTGATCGATGACCTTGTTCATCGTGGTCCTGAAAAGCGGGCGCGAGAGAGCCGGCAGCGGCAGGAACAGCATCACCGTTAGCGCGATGTGGAGGGTGCAGCCGCGCTGCCCATCGGCCCGCGGCGTGAGGTGATATTCGCCGTCTGCGCCGGCGATCTCGTTGCTGCCGGGCGGCGGCGCATGCTCGAACCGGATGAGTGACGGTCGCTGGAGTGTCATGCGTTCGGTGAAGGCGGGGCTGAGTCGCCCGGTCGGAGTGGCGATCCCCGTCATCGACCACAGCCAGGTTCCGTCCCCCCGGTCGATGATCGAGTGCAGGAACGGCGTCAGCTCCGCGACCCTGGCGGGTTGCTCGAGGATGTCGAACACCTCGTCCATCCCGGCGTCGATGTCGGCGGTCGAGGTGCGGGACACTGCGAAGCGGCTCATAGGCGTTCCTGACGTCGGGGGCCGAGGGTGGCGCGGACAAGAGCGCGACGCCCCGGGATGGGCATGCGGGCGAACATCCCCCACATCGACCGCGCGACCTCGAACGCGGAGGATGAGCGGGACATGAAACTCTTCTGTTGCCCGGGAGGCAGTGCCCCGAATGCGTCGAACAGCGCCATGGTGCCGGCCACGTCGAGTGCCAGGAGCGCGCGCAGTCCGGCGTCCCGGATGCTGTCCGCCGGACCCGACGGATCGACCTCTGTCACCGAGTCACCGGTCGCCAGCCGCGTCGCAAGGCGCGGGGCCGTCGCCAGCGAATGCGCCACCGAATAACCCGTCACGACGTTGCCACCGCGGCCGGCGGTGCCGATGGCGAGGATCCCGGGCGGCGCAACAGCAGCCCGCCCGCGCATGGGGATGAACACCGTCTCGCGTTCGATGGGGTCGTCGATGACCGAGCGGGCCACTCCGCGGGCGAGCAACCGTCGGCGAAGGCGGGCTTCCAGTTCCCCGATCGGGTACGCAGGGGCCGCCGCCAGGCAGGTCTCCTCCAACAGGACACGGTCGTCGCCGAGCGGGATCGCGTACAGGAAACTGGCCGGCCCCCGTGGCGGGAAGCGCTCGGCCCAGTCCGTGCGCCAATCCATGAGGAGGGCCGGAGCTCCCTCGAGAGCCGGGGCCGCGGCGACGGAGGGGACGACGATGCCGTAGGCGGTCTGAGCCGGAGCCGCGTCCTCCGCCCGGCCGGGGGATGAGGACGTGGCACGAGCCGGTCGAGCGCCGCGCGCATCCACCACCACCCGGGCCTCTCCACGCAGCGTGGCCACCTGCGTGTCACTGAGACTCGTCTCGCGGATCGTTGCGCCCTCGAGGGAAAGCGCTTCCCGGAGGCGGCGGTTGTCGAGGATCCCGTAGGTCCGCTCCAGACGGTGAATCCCGGCGGCCCGGACCTCCGGCCCGCGCACGCGACTGCGGAAGACGGTTTCGGGAAGATCGGCGACTTCGTCGACCCAGACGCCATAGGTCGGCCGCCACACTGCGTCCGGCCGGGGATCGACGGCCAGAACGGACAGCCCGCGCCGCAGGCAGTGCGCGGCGAGCGCGCGCCCTGCGGGGCCGAGGCCAACGATGGCGACATCGATCACAGCAGCCATGCTGCCAGCCCGGCCCCGGCGACCCAAGACTGTGTCCAAACTTTGTTCAAGGTTAGGCTGGAGTGGTGAGTATGACTGCCAACACATCGTTTCCACGACCCGGCCGTGACCGTCGCGCTGTGCTCCACCGGGCTGCGGTCGGGGCGGAGTCGATCGATTCCCGGCATGTCGCCGTCGTGGGCGGGGGAATCGCAGGGCTCGCCGCCGCGGCGGCACTCGCCGAGCGCGGCGTCCGCGTCTCGCTTTTCGAAGCCACCGATCGCCTGGGCGGGAGGGTGGCGGCGTGGCCGCTTCCGGGGCAGGACGGCCGCACGATGAGCCGCGGCTTCCACGCGTTCTTCCGCCAGTACTACAACCTCCGCGCCCTGCTCCGCCGCACCGATCCGGGCCTCGATCGCCTGGTCGCGATCGAGGACTATCCACTGCGGCGACCCGACGGCCTGAGCGACTCGTTCGCCGGGCTGAGGCGTACGCCGCCGTGGTCGGTCCTGCAGTTCGTGCTGCGGAGCCCGGCCTTCACGCTGCCGGCACTCGCGAAGGTCAATGTGTCCGCCGCGCTGGAGCTGCTCAGGGTGAAATTCCCCGAGACCTTCATGGCCTATGACGGCGAATCCGCGGCCGGTTTTCTCGATCGTCTGCGGTTTCCCCTCCCGGCGCGGGACCTCGCGCTCGAGGTGTTCGCGCGCTCGTTCTTCGCCGACCCCCGCGACTTCGCTGCCGGCGAGCTGGTGGCCATGTTCCACACCTATTTCGTGGGCTCGGCCGAGGGGCTGTTGTTCGACGTGCCCACAGACGACTACGACGCCGCACTGTGGGAACCGCTCGGGCGTTATCTGGCCGGGCTCGGGGTGGACCTCCGCACCGGCGCGCGCGTCGATGTCCTTTCGGTCGGCCCCGACGCGGCGGGGGTGACCGTGGATGGGCGCACCCTGGCGACGGATGCCATCGTGCTCGCCACCGACCCGCGGACCGCTCGCGAACTTGTTCGGACGGCTGATGTGGCGGGCGTCGCGGACGGAACGCTCACCGGCTGGAGGCAGGCCGTCGCGGACACCGGCAACGCGCCACCGTTCGTCGTGGTCCGGTTGTGGCTGGGACGGGAGGTCAACCCCGACCGCCCGGCCTTCCTCGGCACCAGCGGCTATGGCCCGCTCGACAACGTGTCCGTCCTGGAGCGCTTCGAGGCCGGTGCGCGCTCCTGGTCCGAGCGGCACGGCGGTTCGGTCGTGGAGTTGCATGCGTACGCCTGCGCTCCCGATCTTGCCGTCGATTCCCCCCAGCAGCACGCCGTGGTCGACCGGCTCATCGCCGAACTGCACCGCGTGTACCCCGAAACCGCGACCGCTTCCGAGATCGCCCGAGAGGTGTTGGTTCGCGACGACTGCACCCTGATCGGACCGACCGGCTGGGCCTCGCGGCCGGGCGTCGTCACCCCGGCGCCGCGGCTCGTGCTGGCGGGCGACTGGGTGCGCTGCGACTATCCCGTCGCACTGATGGAGCGGGCCGCCACGACGGGGTTCCTGGCCGCCAATGCCCTGCTCGCCGACTGGGGGGTCACCGGTCACGACCTCTGGACCGTTCCGATGCGCGGTCTGTTGGCCCGTCCCGGCAGACCGACCGTCACGGCGCGGGCCGCGATGGCCAGCTTTTCGCGCCGGGGTACGCGCAGACGCCCGGAAAACACGTCATAGTCGGCGGCCTCGATCTTGTCGAGGATGCGGCTGTACATCACGAGTGCCGTCCCCACGCAACGCCGGGAGGCTGGGGGAAGCATGTCCAGCCCGGTGCGGGCTTCGGCGTACAGCGCCCGATTGCGCACGATCTGCTCGCGCATCATGGCCTGCCACTCAGGGGTGACCCGGCGCAGGTGGGGATCGGCGCCGTGCCGAGCGAGGTCTTCCTGCGGCACGTAGACCCGGCCGCGGTCGAGATCCTCCCCGATATCGCGCAGGAAATTGGTGAGCTGGAACGCGTGCCCGAGCGCACGCGCGGGCCCGAACGCCTGCGGAGTCAGCGGCTCCAGCACCGGCAGCATCATCTCCCCGATCACGGCGGCGGATCCCTCCATATAGCCGTCGCGCAGTTCCGGCCAGGTGGCCCACGTGTCGCGAACCAGGTCCAGGGCCATGGCCTCGAAGAAGCGCTCGAAGCATTCGGGATCGGTGCCGCGGCGGCGGATGCTCTCCACGATCGTGGCCATCACGGGGTCGGGCGAGTGGCCCCTGGCCAGGGCACCGAAGAACATCGCGCGGAAAGCGGCCAGGCGCTCTGCCGGCGTACCCTCCTGGGGCACCGCCAGGTCCACCCGGTCGGGTTCGTCGACGATGTCGTCGGCGAGGCGGCAGAGGGCATAGACCGTGAACACATCCCGCCGCTGGCGCGGCGGGAGGAGCATCGCGCCCCAGTAGTAGGTGGTGCCTTGCTGCCGCGTGAGCGCAGCGCAACGGCGCTGGCCCTCGGTGAGCCGGGTCATCGGAGCATCTCCGCAATGCGCTCGGCCGCGAGCTTCCCCGAGATCAGGACCATGGGAATGCCGACGCCGGGAGTGGTCGACGAGCCGGCGAACGCGAGCCCCGGGACGCGGCGGTCGACATTGCGGGGCCGGAAGGGGCCGGTCTGGCGGAAGGTGTGGGCAAGGGCGAACGGCGTCCCCGCCGCCAGGCCCTGGGCGGCCCAGTCGTCCGGCGTCACCAGCTGCTCGGTGACGATGTCGGTGGGATATCCGAAGGCCTGCAGGTCGCGGGTGAGACGCGTCCGGAGCCGGCGGCCGGCGTCGGGCCAGTTGATCGTGCGCCCCGCCTGCAGATTGGGCACGGGTTCGAGGACATAGAGCGTGTGGTGTCCCGCGGGTGCGGCGGTGGCGTCGTCGAGCGAGGGGATCGCGACGAAGCGGGAGGGGTCCGACATCGGCCGGCCGCGTTTGAGCAGGTCGCTGAAGGCATTGTCCCAGTCTGCGCCGAAGTGGATGTTGTGATGCCCGACCCCCTCGGGCAACTCGCCGCGGACGCCGGCATGCCACACCAGCGCACTCGGGGAGAACCGCCCGCGGCGGGCCGTGCGCGGAGCGGGAATGTCGGGCAGGAGCTGCTCATAGGCCACCGGCAGATCGGGAGTCAGGACCACCCCGTCGGCGGCCAGGAATTCGCCGTCGCCCAGGCGTACGCCCCGGACCCCGCCCCCGGACCCGCGTTCGACGCGCGCGACCGGCGTCGAACAACGGATCTCGACACCGGCGGCTCGGGCCGCGCGGGCCATCGCCCGGGGCACCGCGTGCATGCCGCCCTCGGTCGGAAACCAGACGCCCTCGATCGAGTCCATGTAGGTGATCACGGCATAGAGCGCGAGGGCCTGGGCGGGGGCGAGACCGGCGTACATGGCCTGGAAGCTGAACACCCGGTGCAGCCGCTCATCGTCGAAACGGCGGGCGATCTCGGGGCCGAGTCGCCTGAAGGCCCCCAGGCGGACGAGCTCGAGCGCGGCGCGGGGCGAACGGAAGAGGTCGAGAGGGGTGTTGAAGTTGGTGTCGATGAAGTGGGGGAGTTCGGCGTCGTTGAGGCGGCGGAGCCAGGCGACGAACCGATCGAACGCCCACGCGTCCTTCGTGCCGCACTCGCGGGCGATCTCCTCGCGCATCTTCTCGTGGCCCGGCCGGACGAGGAGCCGGGAACCGTCGGCGAAGAAGGCGTGATAGGCGGGGTCGAGCAGTGTGAACTCGAGATGGTCGGCGACCGTGCTGCCGACAGCGTTGAACGCCTGCTCCAGCAGGGGAACCATCGTGAACACGGTCGGCCCGGTGTCGAACCGGAAGCCATCCTGTTCGAGCGTGCCATTGCGGCCCCCGGGTTGGGCTTCGCGTTCGAGCACCGTGACCCGATGGCCGGTGCCCGCAAGGTGGAGCGCTGCTGCCAGGCCCGCGAGGCCTGCGCCGACGACGATGACGTGGTTCATGCGTGTCTCCAGACGGCGGCCCGGGCGGTGGTCCGCAAGCCCGCGACGGCGTCGGGGTCGAGGGTGACATCGGGTGCGGTCAGGCAGGCCATCGCGGCGTCGAACTCCTCCGCGATGAGGCGATCGAGTTCCTCGGCGACGCCGGCCTCGCGGATGGCGATGGCCAGGCGGGGGACGTCCTCGCGGCGCAGTGCGGGCGTGCCGACCGCGGCGAGCAGGCTTGCCGCCTCGCCGGTCAACCGCTCGGCGGCGAGGCTGAGCAGGACGGTGGGCTTGGCCTCGAAAAGATCGTCGCCGGCCGGCTTGCCCGTCACGCCGGGGTCACCCCACACGCCCAGGTAGTCATCGCGCAGCGCGAAGGCATAACCCAGGCGCTCGCCGCAGGCGAGCAGGGCGGCCGTGGCGCCGGGACCGGCGTCGGCAGCTGCGGCGCCGAGCTGGAGCGGGCGGGTGACCGTATAGCCGCCCGACTTGAGCCGTGCCACGTGTTGAGCGTGGCGACGATCCCGGCGGCGGGCGGCGGCGCCGGTGAGGTCGGCACGCTGGCCCGCCATGAGCTCGATGTTCAGCGCGAACCAGATGGTGCGCAGGCCGGCCGGCAGGTCGCCCACGAGGCGGTCGGCGAGCATGTGGGCGAGATCGCCGAGGAGGATGGCCAGGTTGCGACCGAAGACCTCTCCGTCCCCCGCGGCTCCCGCGGCGTCGTGCCAGGTGGCCGCCTCACAGTGGGCCGACGGCCGCCCGCGGCGCGAATCGGACTCGTCCATCACGTCGTCATGGATGAGTGCAAACAGGTGCAGGGTCTCCAGGGCCGCGGCCACGCGGATGAGCCGGTGGTAGCAGGGCGTCCCCGGTTGGCCGCCGCCTGCGAGGAACCCCCAGTAAGCCAGGCGTACCCGCAGCCGCTTGCCGCGACCGACCAGCAGGCCCGTGAGCCAGCCGGGCAGGTCGTCCGGCAGCACGTCCGTGGCGAGCCCGTCCAGATGCCGCTCCCACTCCTGGGTCAGCGTGGCGAGTTCCCGGGCCAGGAGAGCGTCCACGTCGACGATGGCCCGGTCGGCCGTGTCGGGGATCTGGGGGGTGGGGACTTCGGACCTCTGCAGCACAACGCCTGTCCTTGTCTAAGGTTTGTTTAATGTTTCTCGACTCTACTCGCTGACGAGGGAGTCGGGCAAACACTGTGTGCAAGGTTTGTCCAACCCTTGCTATCTTCAAACTGCGAACCACGGAGGAAGTGGCGGTGTACACGGTCAGGCAGGCGGCCGCCCTCACGGGTGTTCCCCAGGCCACCCTTCGAGCCTGGGAACGGCGCTATCGCGTGGTGCAGCCGACTCGATCCGACGGTGGATATCGACTTTACGACGAGGCGCAGATTGCCGTCCTGCGGACCATGGCCCAGTTGGTCGATCGGGGCGTCCCCGCTTCGAGCGCCGCCGTCCGTGCGGCCGACGGCCCCGATGCCCCGACCGGGATGCATCGCGTCGACGGGGATCTCGTCGACGCGGCGCGCTCCCTTGATCACCAGCGGTTGCGTTCGTTGGTCGAGCGAGCCTTCGCGGCCGGGCCCTTCGAGGAGATTCTCCACGCGTGGTTGCTGCCGGAGGTGGCGAAGCTGGGGGACGCCTGGGAGTCGGGCGAGCTCTCCATCGCCCAGGAGCACTTCGCCAGCGCCCAGCTGATGCGCGCCATCTCGTCGGTCTTCGAGGCGGTTGAGATCTCGGGGGATGCTCCGCCGGTGCTCGTGGGCCTGCCCCGGGGCGCGCGGCACGAGATCGGCGTGTTCTCCTTCGCCACCTGCCTTCGGCGGCTGGGTGTGAATGTCATCTATCTGGGCAGTGATGTCCCTGTCGGGGAATGGGTCGCGGCGGCGTCGGCGCGGATCGCCCGTGGGCTGGTGGTGGGCGTCACCATGGTCGCCGACGTCGACGAAGCCCAGGCCATCGTCGATGCCTGTGCTGACCTCAATCCGCCCCTGACGGTCTGGGCGGGGGGCGCGCAGAGCGAGGGCGTACGCCGCGCCACGATCCTGCCCGACGACATGGCCGAGGCGGCGCGCATCGTGGAACGCAGCCTGGCTGCGGGCGCGGCCTGAGCAGACCGGGCGAATCGGCGTACGCAAACGAAACGGCGGCCGGCCCACCGGGCCGACCGCCGCTTGGCGTCACTTCAGGTGATCAGAGCTCGATGTCCTCGGCACCCGGGGATGCCTTCGGGAACTCCTTCTCCACCTCGGGCGGAGTGAACATGTCGTGCTCCTCGGCGGCGTACGCCTCCAGCGCCGCCTTCACGCCCGCACCATAGGCCGGGTCGGCCTTGGTGCAGTTGGCGACATGACGCTCCTTGATGAAGTCGGGAGCATCGTCCATCGCGCGAGCAGTGTTGTCGAACAGCCGCTGCTTCTGGGCATCGTCCATCGACCGGAAGAGCGCGCCCGGCTGGCTGAAGTAGTCGTCGTCGTCCTCACGGAAGTTCCACATCGCGGCGTCGCCGTTGATCCTGAGCGGCGGCTCCTGGAAATCGGGCTGCTCCTGCCACTGGCCATAGCTGTTGGGCTCATAGTGCGGCAGCGAACCGTAGTTGCCGTCGACCCGGCCGATGCCGTCGCGATGGTTGCTGTTGACGGGGCAGCGGGCCGAGTTCACCGGGATCTGGTGGAAGTTGGTGCCGAGGCGATAGCGCTGGGCATCCGCATAGTTGAACAGGCGCGACTGGAGCATCCGGTCCGGCGAGGCGCCGATGCCGGGGACGAGGTTGCTCGGGGCGAACGCCACCTGCTCGACGTCGGCGAAGAAGTTCTCCGGGTTCTTGTTGAGCTCGAAGTAGCCGATCTCGTGCAGCGGATAGTCGCTCTTGGGCCACACCTTGGTCAGGTCGAACGGATGGATGCGATAGGTCTCGGCCTCGAGTTCGGGCATGATCTGCGCATACATCGTCCACTTGGGGAAGTCGCCGGAGGTGATGGCTTCCTCGAGGTCGCGGCCGTGGCTCTCGCGGTCCTTGCCGACCAGCACCTCGGCCTGGGCGTCGGTCAGGGCCTCGATGCCCTGCTGGGAGACGAAGTGGAGCTTGATCCAGAACCGCTCGCCGGCTTCGTTCCAGAAGCTGTAGGTGTGGGAGCTGAACCCGTTCATGTGACGGAAGGTGCGCGGGATGCCGCGGTCGCTCATCACGACCGTCACCTGCAGCAGCGACTCCGGCAGCAGCGACCACCAGTCGAAGTTGTAGGTGGGGCTCCGCAGGCCGGTGCGCGGCTCGCGCTTGACGGCCTTGTTGAGGTCGGGGAACTTCTTGGGATCACGGATGAAGAAGACCGGCGTGTTGTTGCCGACCATGTCCCAGTTGCCTTCTTCGGTATAGAACTTCAGCGCGAAGCCGCGGATATCGCGTTCGGCGTCGGCCGCACCGCGCTCGCCGGCCACCGTGGTGAACCGGGCGAACATCTCGGTCTGCTTGCCGACCTCGCTGAAGATCTTGGCGCGCGTGTATTTCGTGATGTCGTGCGTCACGGTGAAGGTGCCGTGGGCACCCCAGCCCTTCGCGTGCATGCGGCGCTCGGGGATGACTTCGCGCACGAAGTTGCCGAGCTTCTCGTGCAGCCAGACGTCCTGGGCGAGCAGCGGGCCGCGCGGGCCGGCAGTGAGGCTGTTCTGGTTGTCGGGCACCGGGGCGCCCGCGTTCGTCGTCATGTGCGTGACCGGGCACTCCCCGTGGTTCTGCTCCGGAGTGGTGGACAGCTTGCGCTGCAGCTCGGCGTTCTCGGCCGGTGTCGGCGCGTTCTTGTAGTCCTCGGACTGGGTCATCTGTGACTCCACATCGTCGAATTCGGTGACATCGTTGGCACCCCCGAGCCTAGGAGGCGGCCAATCCCGATACAACGAGGGGTCGGCTCATAGATGCGATCACTCCTATTGCTCCGGTTGATCGCTCGGTGCGCCGGGCGTACGCCTGCCCGCAAGCGGTCGGTCCCCGGCCCTTGACGCTGGGAATATACACGGATCTAATGGAAGTATTGTTGATGGTGTTGGGCGGGTGGTCATCATGAGCGGAATCGTCATTGTCGGAGCCGGCCTCGCGGGCGCTACGGCAGCAACAGAACTGCGCGAACGGGGCTATGACGGCGCTCTCACGCTGATCGGTGAGGAGCCCCATGTCCCCTATGAGCGGCCGCCGCTGTCGAAGGATCTGCTGCTCGGCAAATCGGAGGCTGACGCAGCGTCGGTGCACGGTCGGGATTGGTACGCCGATCACGACGTGGACCTGCGTACGGATGTGGCGGTCACGGCCATCGACACGGCGAACCGACGCGTGACGATCGGTGGTGAGGAGGAGCTGACGTATGACCAGCTCGTGCTCGCGACCGGCGCCCGGGCGCGGCACTTGGCGATGGCGGACAACTCCGGCGCATCCGTCGTCTATCTCCGCACGCTCGACGATGCCCAGCGCCTCAAGGATCGCCTCACCGATCACGTTCTGATCATCGGCGCGGGCTGGATCGGGCTCGAAGTGGCGGCGGCGGTGCGGATGGCGGGCGGCAGGGCCACGGTCGTGGAGTCCGCCGATCTGCCCCTGGGCCGGGTGCTCGGGCCCGAGATTGCGCCGGTTTTCGCCGATCTGCACCGTGAGCACGGGGTCGATCTGAGGCTCGGGACGACGGTGGAAGCGATAACCAGCGATGGGGAGACGACCGTCCGGCTGGGGGACGGCGAGGAACTCCATCCCGATCTGATCCTGGTGGGCATCGGCGCGGAGCCGAATGTGGCTCTGGCCGAGGATGCCGGTCTGGACGTCGACCACGGCGTACTCGTCGATGGTCACCTCCGCACCAGCGATCCGCACGTCTTCGCCATCGGCGACATCGCGAACCAGGATCATCCGGTGTTCGGACGCATCCGGGTCGAACACTGGGACACCGCACTGCAACACGGGCGCTATGTGGCCGGGGCGTTGCTCGGCGATCCGGAGCCCTATCGGCGGCCACCGTTCTTCTTCACCGATCAATACGACCTCGGCATGGAGTATGTCGGGCATGCCGGAGTAGGGAGCTATGACGAGGTCGTGGTGCGGGGCGACCTGGCCGCGCGGAAGTTCAACGCCCTGTGGCTCAACGACGGCCGCGTGGTCGCCGGGATGCACGCAGGCGACTGGGATGCGACCAAACACCTGAAGGCCTGGCTCGGCCACGAGGCCACGGGTCAGCTGCGCGATACCGGCCGTCCCCTCGATCAGCTCGACGAACCGACTGAGTGACGCAAGCAAAGGAAACGAATCGACATGACGAATCCCAAGGACTTCGAACTTGTTCCCGGGCAGCGCGGGGCGTGGACGGTCAACACGGTTGCCGGTGACGACCCGGTGTCGTTCATGCTGCTGATGGGCGGCGCTGGCGAGGCAAGCAAGGGCAAGCTCGACGAGGACGAGGCATCGGCGCGGGCGGTGGTGGCGTACCTCCTCGGCAGGCAGCAGGCCGACGACCTGCCCAACCGCGTCGAGATCGGTGACGTGACGGCGTCCTATGGCGACGTCGTGGACGAGATCGTCCGGTTGCGTGACGGAGACGCGGAGTCTGTCGGCGAATCGTCATGATGACCGCGGCGGAACCGCACGCCGGGTCGTCGTTCCCGCTGCGCCCGAAGGCGCCCTATCGGCTGGACCTGACTGTGTGGGCCCTGCGCCGGCGTGCTCGCAACGAGATCGACCGCTGGGATGACGGTTATCGGCGCTCGCTGCTGGTCGACGACCGGGTCCTCGACGTGCATGTTGTGCAGGAGGACGGCGTGGAGGCGCCGGCGCTGCGGCTCGAGGTGGCGTGTGACGGCGCGTGCTCGTCGCATGACATCGGCCAGGTCTGGAGTCAGGTGGTGCCGCTGCTCGGGGTGAGCGTCGGCATGGGGGAGTTCTATGCGGTCGCGGCGAGCGATCCGCGGACGGCGGCGTTGGCGGAGCGTTTCCGAGGGGTACGCCCGCCCCGCTTCCCCAGCCTCTTCGAGGCCATGGTCAACGCCATCGCGAACCAGCAGTTGTCACTGGAGGTGGGGCTCACTCTGCTCAATCGTTTGACGGCCGCGGTGGGCGCTGGTGGGCGGGCGTTCCCCGTGCCCGAGGCCGTGCTGGAGGCCGATCCGGAGGTGTTGCGGGGGTTGGGCTTCAGCGCGCGCAAGGCGGAATATCTGCGCAGTGTCGCGACGGCGGTGACGGATGGGTCGTTGGACGAAGACGAGTTGCGCGGGCTGGATCGGGCGGGGGCGACGAAGCTCTTGACGCGCATCCACGGCATCGGGCGTTGGTCGGCGGAATACACCCTGCTGCGCGGGCTCGGCCGGCTCGATGTCTTCCCTGGCGATGACGTCGGTGCGCGCAACAAACTGCGGCGATTCCTGGCCCTCGATCACGATCCCGACTACCGCGAGATCGGCGAACTGCTGCACCCCTGGTGGCCGTTCGCCGGGATGCTCTATTTCCACCTCCTGCTCGACGGACTCGCCGAGCAGGGAGCGATCGACGTCGGTTGAGTTGGTGATCTATCCGTCATAGACCAGGCGGCCGGCAACCAGGCGTACCCCTTCGGTCGGGGTGTGCTCGGTGTGCCGGCCGTCGTGCATGAGATGCACGACCTCGACCTCGTGGACGAGCAGGAGATAGTCCGCGAGCAGGCGGCGATGACAGCGCCACCAGACCGCTTCGCTGCACATCACCGCGCGCCCGTCGCCCCGCGCGAGCAGGTCGTCGATGCCCTCGCGGAAGAGTTCGGTTTCCATGTGATCGGCGTACGCCCGGAACGACTCGTGGCGCAGGGTTGTGTGCTTCGAATCGGGGACGGGCTTGCGGCGTCCGCCCAGGGCTTCTACCCACGCGTACGCGATCCCGGCCTCGGGGAGCCACTCGGCCATGAGTTCCTTGCCGAACTGTGGGTTGCGCCGGCTTCCCGGGAACGACCGGACGTCGACCACCTCGGCGAGCTCCACGGATCGGGCGAGTTCGATGAACTCGTCCTCGCTCAGCGTTCCGTGCCCCAGCGTGTGGATGCGCATCTATCCACTCTGCCACGCGGGGAACAGGGGCCCCGGTTCCTTGCGTACGCCCGGTCAGCCCGATCACGACACGCAGTCGGAAGGATCGCAGCGTGCCGATTGGCACGACTTGGTGGGCGACACCGCGTGCCCCATCCGAGGTCGTGCCATATGGCACATCAAGCAAAGCCACCCGGCGTGTCCCAGCCAAGAGCGAACCGATCGGCTGGACAGCCCCAGCCTCGGGTCCTCGCCGATCGGTTGGTCAACGCGAGCGCGCATCTGGAACTCGACACCATCACAATCGCGGTGCCCCGACGATTCTCGGCTCAGCTCTCGAGGATTCGCTTCAGCTTCGCGAGATCGTCAGCCACCATCCGGCAATCACGATCGAACTCCTCATCGGTCATCCCGATCTGGCGGACTGAGAAGATCACCTCGGCCCCGTCGGGATGCGCGATGACGCGCAACGGATTGTTGATGGTCGTCCCCGACGGCAGTGTCACGTCGTGGTCCAGCACGCCGAAACCGTTGCGCGAGACGAAGCTGACCGTCACCTCACCCATGGGTGAGTCGACGACCAGGGTGTCTGCCACTCGCCTGACGTCTGCCTTCGCGAGGCCCTCTGCCCATTTGGGGAGATTGTCGGGGTCGGCCGCGAAGTTGTACACGCGTTCCGGTGTGGTCGCGATAACGCAACTGATGTGGCGGCTCTCCATGGCTCCCAATCAGTGCTGCATGTCGACGAAGCGCGAATAGTGGCCCTGGAATGCGGTGACAATCGTGCGGGTGGGGCCATTCCTATTCTTCGCGACGATGAAGTCAGCCTCGCCCAATCGGGCGGATTCTTTGTCGTAAATATCTTCCCTGTGCAGCAGGATGACGATATCCGCATCCTGCTCCAAGGATCCCGATTCACGAAGGTCGCTGACCATCGGCTTCTTGTCGGTTCTCTGTTCGGGGCCACGGTTGAGCTGGGACATCGCCACGACGGGAACGTGGAGCTCTTTGGCCAGGAGCTTGATTTGACGGGAGAACTCCGAAACCTCGAGCTGGCGCGACTCGACCTTCTTGCCGGATGTCATGAGCTGGAGATAGTCGATGACGATGAGCTTGAGGTCGTGCTTCTGCTTCAGCCGGCGGGCCTTGGCGCGGATCTCCATCATCGTCAGGTTGGGCGAGTCGTCGATATAGAGCGGCGCAGAGGAGATCGTGGCCATCTTGTTGGCCACGCGCGTCCAGTCCTCCTCGCTCATCGTGCCCTTGCGGATGTGGTTGAGCGGGATCTGGGCCTCGGCCGAGAGCAGGCGCATCGTAATCTCGACCTTGCTCATTTCGAGGGAGAAAATGGCAGAAGTCATGCCATTCTTGATCGAACAGGCACGCGCGAAATCCAGTCCCAGAGTTGATTTTCCAACTGCCGGTCTGGCGGCCAGGATGACCATTTGCCCACCGTGCAAACCATTCGTCAATTCATCTAATTCGACGAATCCGGTGGGAATTCCGCCCATTTCGCCGGAGCGATTGGAGATGGCCTCCATCTCGTCGAGCGTGGCCTCGAGGAGTTCGGACAGCGGCTGGTAGTCCTCGGACGTGTTGCCGTCGGTGACCGAATAGACGGCGGCCTGGGCGCGGTCGACGATGTCGGCGACCTCGCCCTCGCCGCTGTAGCCCAGCTGGGCGATCTTGACCGAGGCCTCGACGAGCCTGCGGAGGATGGCCTTCTCGCGCACGATGCGGGCGTAGTACCCGGCATTGGCCGCGACCGACACCTTGGCGTACAGATCATGGAGATAAAGCGGTCCGCGGGCCCGCTGGAGCAGGCCGGTGCGGGTCAGTTCGTTGGAGACGGTGATGGGGTCGGCGGGCTCGCCCCGGCCATAGAGGTCGAGGATCGCGCCGAAGATGTATTCGTGGGCCGGGTGATAGAAGTCGGCGGCCTTCACCATCTCGAGGACATCGGCGATGGCGTCCTTGGAGGTCAGCATCGACCCGAGCACGGCCTGTTCGGCATCGTTGTCCTGGGGCGGCATCCGGTCGAAGCCCCCCGCCGGGCCTTCGGATTCCTCGACGAACTTGTCGGCGAAGTCCTTGAAGTCGGTGCTCATGTGCCGTTCTCCTTCCCGGGGGGCCTGGGCTGGATCCGACGCTAGAGGGCGAGTCCGACATTTCCTTTGAAGAGTCTGCGGACGAGCCGTTCAGGGCGGGTCGCTGGCCCACCGTAGACCACCGTCCGGCCCACGGAAAGCCGAGTTATCCACAGGCCCTGTGGATGATGTGGAGAACAAGCCAGTGGGCTTGTGCATGACTCGGGCCCTGATCTGTGGATGAAACTTTCTTCCAGGCGGTAAATACCTTCTGGCTAGGCGCTTAACCCGTGGAAAGCTGTGGATGAAAGAAATCTCACGGGAATTTCGCGGCCCGTCTGCGACGCTCTGAAGGGCTTGACATGCGGCTGGCCCTGGGGCTAATGGGCCGGGTTCTGTGTATAACTTCGCATTGGTGTGGATAACGCAGAAATAACCTCGCCGCCCACCGGGCGTGTGGTATGCGCTCCGGTCCCGGATGCGTAACTGAGCGCACGTGGGTTTGGTACCGGTACCCCCTAGGGGTAAGATGAACGCATGGAACACGGCGAACAGAGTCCCGGCTATCACGACACGAAGGCGGCCCATCTCAAGCGGCTCCGGCGCATCGAGGGCCAGATTCGGGGGCTGCAGCGGATGGTGGAGGAGGACAAATACTGCATCGATGTCCTCACCCAGATCTCCGCAGCGACCCGGGCGCTCGAGTCCGTCGCACTCAACCTGCTCGATGAGCACCTGCATCACTGTGTCGCGCATGCCATCGAGGCGGGCGGCGACGAGGCCCAGCTCAAGATCGCGGAGGCGAGCGATGCTGTTGCCCGTCTCGTGCGGTCCTGAGCTGCTGACATCCTGGATTCCGATTCCGACAACGACCTGGAGGACCCCATGACCACCACCAACTACACCGTCACCGGCATGACCTGCGGACACTGCGTGAATGCGGTGACCGAAGAGGTATCGGCGCTCGAGGGCGTCACCGGCGTCAACGTGCAGCAGGACGGCGCGATGGTCGTCGAATCTGCGGAGAAGCTCCCCCTCTCCGCGGTCACCGAGGCCGTCTCCGAAGCCGGCGACTACACCGTCGTCGAGGCCTGAGCCCGCGGGGTGCCCGCCATCCGGCGAACCCCCGTGCCCTGAAACGAACAACGCCCCTTGGGTCCTGCTGCGTCCTGCAGCGGTACCCAAGTGCTGGCGTACGCCCTGAGCAGCTTCAAGAGGAGCTATGACCGACCAACTGACCCGACCCGAGAGCGTCGAACTCGATATCGAAGGCATGACCTGTGCGTCGTGTGCCGTGCGGATCGAGAAGAAGCTCAACAAGGTCGAGGGCGTGACCGCGACGGTCAACTATGCGACCGAGAAGGCCCGCATCGACCTCGCCCGGCCGATCCCGGTCGAGGAGTTGCTCGCGGTGGTCGACAGGACCGGATACAAGGCCGCCGTGCCTCAGCCGGACGCCCCCGAGAAGGCAGATCCGGTCGTTCGGCTCCGGCGTGACCTGATCCTCAGCGCGGTGCTGTCCATCCCGGTCGTGGCGATTTCGATGGTTCCGGCGCTGCAGTTTCCCGGCTGGCAGTGGCTGGTGCTGCTCCTCACCACGCCGGTCGTGTTGTACGCCGGCTTCCGCTTCCACCGGTCCGCCGCCGTCAATCTTCGGCACGGCGCGACCACGATGGACACATTGATCTCGATGGGTTCCCTGGCGGCGTACATCTGGTCCGTCGTCGCCATGCTCTTCGGTCATGCCGGCATGATCGGCATGAAGCACGAGATCAGTTTCGCCCTCGAGCGCTCCGATGGTTTCGGCAACATCTACTTCGAGGCCGCCGCCGCGATCATCACCTTCATCCTGACGGGCCGCTATTTCGAGGCGAAGTCGCGGCGCAGCGCGGGGGAGGCCGTCCGTGCCCTGCTCACTCTCGGCGCCTCCGACGTCGCGGTCCTGCGGGACGGCCGGGAGGTCCGGATCCCGATCGATCAGCTCCAGGTCGACGACACCTTCGTGGTCCGGCCGGGCGAGAAGGTCGCCACCGATGGCGAGGTGATCGAAGGCACCTCGGGCGTCGACGCCTCGATGATCACGGGCGAGTCCGTGCCGGTGGACGTCGGCCCGGGCGATGCCATCATCGGCGGCTGTCTCAACACGGACGGTCGGTTGGTCGTGCGCGCCACCCGCGTCGGCGAGGAGACCCAGCTCGCCCGGATCGCCCGCATGGTGTCGGATGCGCAGACCGGCAAGTCCCAGGCCCAGCGTCTCGCCGACCGGATCTCGGCCGTCTTCGTGCCGATCGTGATCGTCCTGGCGGTCGTCACCCTGGTGGGGTGGCTCGTCGCCGGTGCCGGCGCGGGCTTCGCGTTCACGGCGGCCGTGGCCGTCCTGATCATCGCCTGCCCCTGCGCGCTCGGCCTCGCCACGCCGACCGCCCTGCTCGTCGGCACCGGCCGCGGCGCCACCCTCGGCATCCTCATCAAGGGCCCGGAAGCGCTCGAATCCACGAAATCCGTCGACACGATCGTCCTCGACAAGACCGGCACCGTCACCACGGGCGCGCTCGAGGTGGTCGGGGCGCACGCGGCGGCCGGTGTCGGCGGGCCCGAGCACTTCGTCCGCCTCGCCGCGTCGGCCGAGTCGGGCTCGGAACACCCGATCGCCAAGGCGATCGTCCGGTACGCCGAGTCGCAGGGCCTGGTCCTGTCGGTGCCCCGGGATTTCCGCAACACCGCAGGCCTCGGCGTCGACGCGATCGTCGACGATCACCGCGTCCGGGTCGGGCGGCCCTCATTGGTGGCCGAGCTGCCCGCGGACCTGGCCGAGGCGCAGCGCGCTGCGACCGAGGAAGGTCGTTCCACGATCCTCGTGCTCGTCGATGACGAACCCGCGGGGCTGCTCGAGCTGGCCGACACGGTGAAACCGGGCGCTGCCCAGGCGATCCGGCTCTTCCGCGAACTGGGCCTGGAGCCGCACCTCCTCACCGGGGACTCCGCCGCGGCCGCCCATTCGGTGGCCCGCGAGGTGGACATCGCCAGCGTGACCGCAGAGGTCCATCCCGAGGACAAGGTGCAGGCGGTGCGGGATCTGCAGGCTTCCGGCAAACGGGTGGCCATGGTCGGTGACGGCGTCAACGATGCCGCCGCCCTGGCAACCGCCGACCTGGGCATCGCCATGGGCACTGGCACGGATGCCGCGATCGAAGCCGCCGACCTGACGCTGGTCCGCGGTGACCTGAGACTGGCCGCCGACGCCGTCCGCCTGTCGCGCGCGACTCTGCGTACCATCAAGGCCAATCTCTTCTGGGCCTTCGCCTACAACGTGGCGGCCATCCCGGTCGCGGCCCTCGGACTGCTCAACCCGATGATCGCGGGCGCGGCGATGGCCTTCAGCTCCGTGTTCGTGGTGTCGAACAGCCTGCGACTGCGGGGTTTCCGGGCCCGTGCCGGTGAACGAGACAGTTCTCTCAGGTGATTTTTGGTTTTCGCGGCGCGGCGTTACCATTTTGTGACGCTTGAGCCGGTAATGCGGAAATTCGACTACCGGCACGACGAAATGGTTGGGAGTCGAGTAGTGCGCAAGATCATTCCTCTGGCAGTTGCCGGCGGTGTTCTCGTTGCGTCCGGTGGTGTTTTCGGTGCCGCGCAGGCGCTGGCCAAGGACGTCGAGGTCACGCAGGACGGCGTGCCGATGAACGTTCGCACGTGGGACGGCACCGTTGGTGGTGTTCTCGAAGGACAGGGCATCGAGCTCGGCGAGCATGACGTCGTCGCGCCCGGCCCCGACGAGAAGGTCATCGATGGCCAGCAGATCTCGGTCCGCTACGGTCGCGCGCTCCGCCTCACGATCGACGGCCAGGCCGAGACCGTGTGGACGACCGCGCTCACGCTGGACGAGGCGCTCGCCGAGCGTTCGATCCGCGACGAGAGCCGCCTGTCGACGTCGCGTACGGCGCCGATCAGCCGCCAGGGCCTGAGTGTCACCATCGACACCGCCAAGTCGGTCAACCTGACGATCGGTGGCGAGCCGAGCACCCTCATCACGCCCGCCAAGACCGTGGGCGAGGCCCTGACCGAGGCCAATGTGACACTGGGTCCGGAGGATCGGGTCGAGCCGGCCGTCGAGACGCCGGTGACCGAGGGCATGCAGGTCGCCGTGCAGAAGAACGAGAACAAGGAGACCCTCAAGCCGGTCGAGATCCCGTTCAAGACGGTCCGCAAGAACACCGCGTCCCTGCCGAGTGGCACCGAGAAGGTCGAGACCAAGGGCGTCAACGGCAAGGCCGTCGAGACCTGGGTCGAGCGCTTCGAGAACGGTGTGTCGGTCAAGAACGAGAAGATCGCCACCAAGGTCGAGAAGGAAGCCGTCGACGAGGTCATCCTGGTCGGCACCCGCACCGCCTCGCCCAGCCCGCGCGCCTCGGCCAGTGCCTCCTCGAGCGCCAGCTCCAGCGCGAGCTCGCGCAGCAGCTCGGCACCGAGCAACAGCAACCTGACCCCGGCCAACGGTGCCAGCTGCGTCGCCTCCAACTACTGGGAGCCCCAGCCGACCGCCAACGGTGAGCGCTTCGATCCGAACGCGATGACTGCGGCCCACAAGACCCTGCCGTTCAACACGCGCGTCAAGGTCACCAACCCGCGCAACGGCAAGACCGTCATCGTCCGCATCAACGACCGTGGCCCCTACATCGCCGGTCGCTGCCTCGACCTCTCCCGCGCCGCCTTCGCCCAGATCGGCGACCTCGGTTCGGGCGTGATGACCGTCAACTACGAGGTTCTCTGATCTTCGGTTCCTCCCTTTGAGTACGCCCGGACCTCGCGGTCCGGGCGTACTGCTTTGTGTGAACTCCCAATTGTCACTGCATATGGAGACGGATCGAATAATCCCGATGATCTTGGTCAGGAGTGACAATTGGGAGGGCACTCGGCCGCTCAGACGCGGCGGACCATGCGGAACATCTGCCGGTGATACCAAATAGGCCCCGTCTCGCCCTCCGCGCCGTCGGGGGAGAACCCGTTGCGCCGATAGAACCGTTCGGCGCGGTGGTTGTTGGCGATGATCCAGAGGTACGCCGACCGCTCACCCACGGCCACATCGAACAGGGCCTGGCCCGCCCCGGTGCCGTGGGCATCGGGCACGAGGTAGAGCCGGTCGAGGATCCAGGGGATATCGGCGGGTGGGGGATCGAAGTCCTCTTCCCACCAGTTCATCCCGCTGCCCGCGCAGGCGATCCCGACGATCCGGTCGTCCAACTCGACAACCCAGTGGTGCCGGAAGGGCTCCTCGCCCGCCGCGAGGATGCCGGCCAGCCGCTCGAGTTCGGCGGCCAGGTCGGCAGTCACCCGGGGTTGCTCCCGGAGCCGATCCTCGGCGTACTCCGGCGGCATCAGTGGCTGATAAGCCGCGATCTGGGCTGCCACGTGGGTCGCGACGTAGGCCTCGGCATCCGCCGCGACGGCCCGGCGTACGCGCAGGTTCACTCGCCGCTCTGGGCTTCGATGGCCGCTTCCAGGCGATCGAGCTTGCCGGTGAGTTCACCCGTGTGGCCGGGGCGGATGTCGGCCTTGAGCACCAGCCCGACACGATTGCCGTAGCGGCCGCACGCCTCGGTGGCGCGCTTCACAACGTCCATGCACTCGTCCCAGTCACCCTCGATCGTGGTGAACATGGAATCGGTGCGGTGCGGCAGACCGGATTCGCGGACCACCTTCACCGCGGCCGCGACGGCGTCGTGGACGGATTCGGACCCATTCGGGGCAACAGAGAATGCAACCAACATGCCCCCATCCTTCCACCCGGCGAAAGGGGCGGCTCCGCGACCGCGAGTAGCCTGTAGTCACGGGAGACGCAGGAGGAGGTATCGGGCGTGAAGTTCCTTGTGATCCCCGCGATGCTCGCGGTCGCTGCGCTCGGGCTGGCGGGCTGCGGTGGGGAGGGCCGGGGGCCGATGGCGCTGCCCGGAACTGCGACCCCATCGGCTGCTGCGACACCCTCGAACCCCTGCCCGCCACCCGTCGTACCTGAGCCGGACACCAGATCGGTGACGGCACTGCCGGCCGGTGCGGTGGGGGTACGCCTGTGCAGTCTGGCGTACGCGCGATCGACGCTCGCGCCTGAGGACGAGCTGACGACCGGGGTGGACCGCCTGGTCACGCAGTTCAACGGGGCCGAAGGCGTCGACTTCGTGAGCATGGTGCCTTGCCCGGTCGATCTCGGGCCGAGCTATGCCATGGTCTTCCGCTATCCCGATGGCAGGGTCGTGACGGTGTCGTCGATGCTGGCGGGATGTCACACCGTCGGTGGGAAGTTCGGTGGCCAGGAACTGCTGGACACCTTCGTCGCCCTCCTTGCCGAGCAGCGACAGGCCACACCACCGAAGCCGGTCGAGCTTCGCACCTGCGAAGGCCCCGAGGGCTCCTGGATGCCCGTGGCTCTCGGCGACCTCGTCACGATCAGCCGGTGTGCTCGCTTTGGGGAGGACGGAGACCGGGTGCGCACGGCCAGCGCCGATCAGTGGGCGACCCTGCACGCGGACCTGATTCGTTCCGCCGGCAGCGGGAACTATCCCGACTCCCCCGGTAAAGCCGTCCGGTTCGAGGCCGCCGATGCTCTCGGCCAGCCCGTCACCCTGAGTCGCTTCGGCGACACTGTCGTCGTCCACAACGAGCGCGTGGGGTCGCGGACCCCTCCGACGATCTGGAAGCCGTCCCCGGAAGCCCTCGCCATCCTGGACCAGCTCGGCAGGTGAGGAGGGACACGGCGAGCCCTCAGTCAGCTTGCCCTTCCGCGTCCGCCCGGAGACCAGGAAAACCATGGGACCAGGGCGGCGCACCGTCCTGGCAGCAGGCGCTCAGTCCCCGAGGCGAACGACCCGGTCACACCGCTCGATGACGCGCGGGTCATGGGTGATGACGAGCACGGGATCGCCGGCGGAGGCGGCCCAGATGTCGGCCATGAGCGCATCGGCGGTCTGGGCATCGAGATGCTCGGTCGGTTCGTCGAGGATCCAGGACTGGTGGTGGCCGATGAGGACGCGGGCCAACGCCACCCGGCGCGCCTCGCCGCCGGACAGCATCGAGCCTTCCTCGCCGACGACCCGGCTCGGGCCGAGGGCTCCGAGCCCTGCGCGCTCCAGGGCCGCCGCGACCTGGGCGGCAGTGGCGTCCCGGTTGCCGATCTTTACGTTCTCCTCGATCGAGGTGTTGAAGATGTGGGCGTCCTGGGCGAGGTAGCCGATCGTGCCCTCGACCCTGGCCTCCCCGGCCATCGGCGGGATCAGCCCCATCAGCGTGGCGGCGATCGTGGTTTTGCCGACGCCGGAGGGCCCGACGAGTGCGACGCGCTCGCCGGGGCGTACCTCCAGATCGATCCCCGTCAGCACCGGCTCCTCGCCGGGCCACCCGACGGCCGCCTCCGACAGCGCCAGCACCGGCTCGTCCGCGGGCGCCACGGTCTCGCGGTCACCGCGGCCGATCGCGGGCGCGTCGAGCACCTGCGCCACCCGCCCGAGCGCGGACTGGGCCCGGGTCAGGGTCTGCGCGGCCTGGGTCAGAGTCGACAGGACCTCATGGAGCGCGATCGGCACCAGCACGAGCGTGCCCAGAGCGACGCGGGGGAGGTCTCCTGCGGCGACAGCGGGTACGCCGACGGCGAGCGCCACGACGATCGCGATCCCGGCTGCCAGGACCTGGGCCCCGGCGGCGAAACCGCGTACGACGGCGGCGCGTTCCTCGGCGCGCTTGAGCTGGTCGTCGACCTCGAGGAGGGCATCGACGCGAACGGTGTCGCCATAGGCGGCCAGGTCGAAGCTGGCCCGGTTGACTTCGCGGACGCGGTCGGCCAACTGCCCGCGCAATGGGACGGTCTCGGCATCGGCCCGCGCCGAGGCCCGGCGCGCCAGGGTCGGAATGACCACGCCGGCGACGACGGCCGAGGCGAAGAGGGTGATACCGGCGACGGGGGAGAGGATCGTCATCGCGATCGAGGCCACGATCGAGATCAGCGCGGCCGACGCGAACGGGAGGGTCACCCGGACGATGAGGTCCTGGATCGCTTCTACATCCTTGACCACCCGCACGAGCAGGTCGCCCCGGCGGCGGCCGAGCAGGGTGGTGGACGCGAGCCGGGCATACGTGCGGATGCGGAGCAGGCTCTGCATCCGCAGTGCGAGGGTGTGGGAGGCGATCCGCTCCGCATAACGGAACACGGCCCGGAAGAGGCCACACGCCCGGACGATCACGATGATGACGATCAGATAGAGCACCGGCGGGTGCTCGGCCGCCCGGGACAGCAGCCACGCCGACGCCCCCATCAGGGTGACCGCGGCCAGCGAGGTCATGAAGTGCAGGAACAGGCCCGTCCCGAACAGCAGCCGCGACCGCGGCACCTCCCGGAAGACCCCGCGGGTCAGTTCGAGTGTCGGGTTCACCGGGACACCTCCGCAGCCTCGTCGGCGGGGGTTGGTTTCGCGACGCTCGGGCCTCGCTCCTCAACCGACGTTTCAGCCAACGCGGGCGGGACCAGCTCGATCACCCGGTCGGCGGCGGCGAGGACGGCGGGGCGGTGGGTGACGACCAGGGCGCCGGCACCGCTGCGGCGTACGCCGGCGAGGACGGCCGCCTCGGTGTCGCTGTCGAGGCCGGCAGTGGGCTCGTCGAGGACGAGCAGGCGGGCCCCGGCGTCGATGCGGAGGAGAGCACGGGCCATCGCGATACGGCGGATCTCGCCGGCCGACAGGTTCTCGCCCGCGTCATCGACGATGCGGCCGGGAGCCAGATCAGGGGCCCCCGCCCGGCGCAGGGCATCGGCGATCGCAGCCGGCGAGGCGTCGGGATTGCCGAGCGCCACATTGTCGGCGATCGTGCCGGAGGTGAGCCCGGGCTCCTGGGCGACCCACGCGAGCTGGGAGCGCCAGGAGTCGATGTCGAGCTCGAACAACTGCTGGCGGCCCACCGAAATACTGCCCTCGGTCGGGAACTGGAAGCCCATCAACAGGGCGAGCGCCGTCGACTTGCCACAGCCCGAGGGTCCGGCGAGAGCCACGAGCTCCCCCGGGCGTACCTCCGCGGACAACTCCGCCAGGGCTGGGACCTTCGCCCCGGGATAGGTGAACCCGACGCGGTCGAACGCGATCGTGGCGTCGGTGAGCGCGGGGGCCGGCACGGTGCCGGGCTTGCCGCCGGCGGCCTCGATCACGGCGAAGGCGTCGTCGGCAGCGGCGATGCCGTCGATGGAGTCGTGATAGTGCAGGCCGACCTGGCGGACGGGGAGATAGACCTCCGGCACCAGGATCAGCACGAACAGGCCGGTCAGCAGATCGAGTTTCTGGTCGACGATGAGCAGGCCGATGGGCACGGCGACGAGGGCGACGGAATAGGTCGCGAGCAACTCCAGGGCGAAGCCCGACAGGAACGTGACCCGCAGCGTCGACATCGTCTCGGAGCGGTGCTTCTTCTCCGTCTTCTCCAGGCCGATGGTCTGATTCCTGGCCCGCCCAAACGCCTGCAGCGTCGGCAGCCCCGTGACCAGGTCGGCGAAGTGGTTGGCGAGCCGGCGCTGCGTACGCCAGCTCTTCGCCATCTTCGCCTTCGTCGCCAGCCCGATCAGCACCATGAACAGCGGGATCAACGGCAGCGTGATGGCCACGATCATCGCCGACAGCACGTTCTGGGTGAGAATGGCGACGCCCACGATCAGCGGCACGGTCACGGCCAGCGCGAGCTGGGGCAGATAGCGCGAAAAATAACCGTCCAGGGCGTCCAGGCCGTGGCTGAGCAGGGCGATGAGGGAGCCGGTGGACGTCTGCGTACGCCCCGGGGCGCGGAGCCGGGCATTGATGATGTCGGCCCGCAGCTGGGACTTCACCGCGGCGGCCGAGCGATGGGCCACCCACGAGTTGAACCACGCCAGAGCGGCGCGGCCGACGATGACGAGCGCCAGCAGGCCCAGCGCGGGGAGCAGCCCACCGAAGGGCAGGCCGTCGAGCGAACGTGTCTCGAAAACACCGGCGATCAAACGCGACAACAGCCACGCCTGGCACACGACCAGGGTGGCTGTTGCGCTTCCGACGGCGACCCCGGCGACCAGATAAGTCCTGGTCGCCCGGGCCCTCGTCAACAGACGATGATCAATCGCTCCTGCCATGTCCGAGAGTCTGCCTCACCGTTGGGAATGCGCCCGGCCGGTGGACTCCCGGCGGGGCATCAATGAGCTCCCTCCACCGCGGCCGGGATCTGTTCGGCGCTGATGCGCTTGCGGAAGACCCAGAAGGTCCAGGCCTGATAACCCAGCACGAGCGGCAGGAAGATCGCGGTCGCGACGGTCATGATCGTCAGGGTGTAGGACGTGGAGGCGGCGTCGGCGATCGACAGGCTCTGGGCCGGGTCGAGCGCCTTGACGACGTTGGGGACCATACCCACGAAGATGCCCGAGACCATGGTCAGGATGCTGACGACGGTGCCGATGAAGGCCCAGCCCTCGCGGTCCTTCGAGTTCATGAACCAGGCGAACGCCACGCCGGCGATCGACACGAGCGCGATCACGAGGCTCAGCGCACCCTTGCCGTAGGCGAGGGCGGTCCACAGCGTGAAGGCCGCGACCAGCACGACAGCGGCGATGCCGACCTTGGCGGCCAGGGCGCGGGACCGTTCATGGATCTCACCGCGGGTCTTGAGCGAGATGAAGATCGCGCCGTGGAACACGAAGAGGGCGATGAAGGTGACGCCACCGAGCAGCGCGAACGGGTTGAACAGGCCGATGAAGTTGGCGAACGTGCCCTCCATGATCCAGTTGTTCTCGTTGCGGGTGATCGGCAGGCCGCGGACGAAGTTGGCGAAGCCGACGCCCAGCACCAGCGGCACGACGAACGAGCCGAAGATGATGAAGCGGTCGAACAGCGAGCGCCACGAATCCATGTCGCGCTTGTGGCGATATTCGAAGGACACACCGCGCACGATCAGTCCGAGCAGCACCAGGAGCAGGGGGACATAGAGCCCGGAGAAGATGGTCGCGTACCACTCCGGGAACGCCGCGAACATCGCACCACCGGCCGTCAGCAGCCACACCTCGTTGCCGTCCCAGACGGGGCCGATCGTGTTGATCATGACGCGGCGGTCTTTTTCCGTGTTGCCCAGGATCGGCAGCAGCATGCCGACACCGAAGTCGAAGCCCTCCAGGATGAAGAAGCCCACCCACAGGATGGCGATCGCCAGGAACCAGATTTCAGCGAGAGTCATTGGTCTTTGTCCTCGTCACTCAGTACGCGAAGGTCAGGGGCGCGTCATCGTCCTCGATGACCTTCGGTTCCTCGACGTGCTTGGGCAGGCCGAGCTTGATGTAGTGCAGCATCAGCTTGACCTCGATCACGGCAAGGACGCCGTAGACCACGGTGAAACCGATGAGCGAGGCGAGCACTGTGCCCGCTGTGACTCCTGGGGAGACACCGGTTTGGGTGGGCATCAGCCCGAACACGAGCCAGGGCTGGCGGCCCATCTCGGTGAAGATCCAGCCGAAGGAGTTGCCGAAGAGCGGGGCCAGGGGCAGCGCGACCATGAGCCACGGCCACAGCTTCCCGCGCGGCAATCGCTCACCACGGAGGGTCCAGAGCATCCACGCGCCGATCGCCATCGCGACCATGCCGAGCGTGATCATGATCCGGAAGGTCCAGTAGGTCACGATGATGTTCGGGTGATAGCCGGCCTCGGCGAAGTGGTCGGCCACCTCATCGCCATACATCTCCCGCATCTTCGGCGTCAGCGTCTGCTGATATTCGGCCTCGAGCGGGCGGATGCCGGGCACCGGCGTGGTGAAGTTGCCATAGGACAGGAACGACAGCAGGCCCGGCAGGTGGATCGCGAAGATCTCCTCGTTGGCCTCCCGGTTGCCGATCGTCAGGATGGAGAAGTCGGTCGTCGACTCGAAGGCGCCCTCGGCGGCAGCCATCTTCATCGGCTGTTTCTCATACATCGCCTTGGCCTGGAAGTCACCGGTGAGCATGACACCCATGCCGGCAAGGATGAGCACCACCGCACCGAACTTGGCGGCGAACCGATGCGGGATGACGTCGTGATCATGGTCGGCGACGCGCTGGGTGGCGTCGACATCGTTGATGTCGGCGCGGGCCGGCCGGCTCTTGTTGAGGCGCCACAGGTGCCAGCCGGACACGGCCGCCATGAACGACGCAGCCACGAGCCAGGCGGCGGCCATCTGGTGGGGATAGGTGGCCAGGAAGACCTTGTTGGTGAGCACGGCCACGAAGTCGGTCAGCTCGGCGCGGTGGGTGACCGGGTTGTATTCATAGCCGACCGGGTTCTGCATGAACGCGTTGGCAGCCAGGATGAACACGGCCGACAGGTTGGTGCCGATGGCCACCATCCAGATCGTCAGGAGGTGAATCTTCTTGTTGAGCCGGTCCCAGCCGAAGATCCACAGGCCGAGGAACGTCGACTCCATGAAGAACGCGAGGAGTGCCTCGAGCGCCAGCGGAGCCCCGAAGATGTCACCGACGAAGCGGGAGTATTCGGACCAGTTCATGCCGAACTGGAATTCCTGCACGATGCCCGTCACCAGGCCCATCGCGAAGTTGATCAGGAACAGCTTCCCGTAGAACTTGGTCAGTCGCAGATAGTTCTGGTTGCCGGTTCGCACCCAGAGGGTCTGCAGGATCGCGACCAGCCACGAGAGGGCCAGCGTGATCGGAACAAACAGGAAGTGATAGACGGTGGTGACGCCGAATTGCCACCGTGCGATTGTCTCCGCGTTCATGGCCGACAACGTACTACTCGCTGTAGTGGATAGATACTCCCCGGACGCATTGTGATCCGATGGCAACCGGGCAACAAATCCATCCCGCGGGCGCTTCCGACCCGACACGCCTAACATGACCCCATGGCTGTTCTGGGCGAGCTGGAGAGCAGGGTGATGGATGTGCTCTGGCGCGTCCGCGAGCCCTCCTCGGTCCGCGACGTCCACACCGAGCTCGCCATCCACCGCGATCTGGCCTACACGACGGTCATGACCGTCCTCGATCGGCTCGCCAAGAAGGGCCTGGTTTCCCGCGTACGCCAGGGTCGCCAGTGGCTCTATTCACCCGCCCAGTCGCGCGTCGACCTGTTGGCCGATGAGGTGCTCGAACTGCTCAGCGAGGATCACCGCGTCCGCGAGGCGGTCCTCGGTGAGGTGTTGCGCCGCCTGCCGGCCTCCGATCGCGGCAATGTGATGCGCAACCTGTTCCCGCCCGCGGCGAGCTGATCAGCTCACCGGTGCGCTGAACTGGGACTGATAGAGCCGGGCGTACGCCCCTTCGGCCGCGAGCAGTTCGCTGTGGGTGCCCTGCTCGACGATGTGCCCGGCCTCCATCACGAGGATGACGTCGGCATCGCGGATGGTCGACAACCGGTGGGCGATGACGAACGACGTGCGGTCCTGGCGGAGGGCCGACATGGCGTGCTGGACGAGGGCCTCGGTGCGGGTGTCGACCGACGACGTGGCTTCGTCGAGGATCAGCAGCGCCGGATCGGACAGGAAGGCCCGGGCGATGGTGATCAGCTGCTTCTCGCCCGCGGAAATGTTGGAGCCCTCCTCGTCGATGACCGTGTCATAGCCGTCGGGCAGCTGGTGGACGAACCGGTCGACATAGGTCGCCCGGGCGGCCGCGTGGATCTCGTCCTCGGTCGCCTCGGGACGGCCGTACGCGATGTTGTCGCGGATGGTGCCCCCGAACAGCCAGGCGTCCTGGAGCACCATTCCGATGTTGGATCGCAACGATCGGCGCGGGACGGTCGAAATATCCACGCCGTCAAGAGTGATCCGGCCGCCGTCGAGCTCATAGAACCGCATGACCAGGTTGACCAGCGTCGTCTTGCCCGCGCCGGTCGGCCCGACGATCGCGACCGTCTGGCCGGGACGCACGTCGAGGGAGAGATCGGTGATGAGGGGCTTGGTCGGGTCGTACGCGAAGTCGACCGACTCGAACCGGACGTGGCCCTTCGTCTGGTTGGTCTCGGCGAGGCCCTCCATGACCTGCTCTTCCTCGTCCAGCACCTCGAACACACGCTCGGCGGACGCCACTCCCGACTGGAGGAGGTTGGCCATCGACGCCACCTGGGTGAGGGGTTGGGTGAACTGGCGCGAATACTGGATGAACGCCTGCACGTCGCCGACCGTCATGGCCCCGCTGAGGATCCGCAGCGCGCCGAGGACCGCGATGGCCACATAGTTCAGGTTTCCGATGAACATCATCGCCGGCATGATGATGCCGCTGACGAACTGGGACCCGAACGACGCCTTGTAGAGCTCGGAGTTGCGATCGTCGAAGACCTGCTCGACCTCGCGCTGGCGGCCGAAGACCTTCACCAGCGCATGCCCCGTGAAGGCCTCCTCGATGTGGGCATTGAGCTCGCCGGTGGACTTCCAGGTCTGGGCGAACAGGACCTGCGACCGCTTGCCGATCGCGACGGTCACGGCCATCGAGATCGGGATCGAGATCAGCGCGACCAGGGTCAGCACGGGCGAGATCAGGGTCATCATCAGCAACACGCCGATGAGGGTCAGCAGCGAGTTGATCAGCTGGGTGAGCGTCTGTTGCATGCTCTGGGAGACATTGTCGATGTCGTTGGTCACGCGACTGAGCAGCTCACCGCGCGGCTGGTTGTCGAAATAGCGCAGGGGCAGCCGGTTCAGCTTGGCCTGCACGTCTCGGCGCATGCGATAGACCGTCCGCTGGACGACATCGTTGAGCAGGTAGGCCTGCAGCCAGACCATCGCCGCCGAGAAGACATAGAGCGCCAGCGCGCCGACGAGGATCCAGCCGAGCCGCTCGAAGTCGATGCCGACGCCGGGCTGGGCATTCGAATTCGCGAGCAGGTCGGCCAGGGTGTTGTCGCCTCGGGCCCGCAGGCCCTCGACGATCTGCCCCTTCGACGCGCCGGGGGCCATCTGGGCCATCATCGTGCCGAGTACGCCGTCGAACACCACGTCGGTGCCCCAGCCCAGGACCTTCGGCCCGACAACACCGAGCGTCACGCCGACTGTGGCGAGGAACAGGACGAAGATCACGATCGAGCGCTCGGGGGCCAGCCGGCCGATGAGGCGCTTCAGGGAAGGCCCGAAGTTGATGGCCTTCTCCACGGGCTTGGGCCCATGGGGCCCACCCATCTGGGGACCGGTCGGCCGGTGCTTGGGTCGCTCGGCGGACTTGCGCTGTTCGGTGGGGGCGCTCATGCTGCTTCCTCCGCGGTGAGCTGGGAGTCGACGATCTCGGCATAGGTCGGGCAGGCATCGAGCAACTCGGTGTGTTGCCCGATGCCGACGATGCGGCCGTGCTCGAGGACGATGATCTGGTCGGCGTTGCGGATCGTCGCGACCCGCTGGGCCACGACGATGACCGACGCCTCATGCGTGACCGGCCCGAGCGCGGCGCGCAGGCGGGCGTCGGTCGCCACATCGAGCGCCGAGAACGAGTCGTCGAACAGGAAGACCTGGGGCTTCTTCACCAGCGCGCGGGCGATCGACAGCCGCTGGCGCTGGCCGCCCGAGACGTTGGTGCCGCCCTGGCTGATCGAGGCGTCGAGACCCCCGGCCATCTCGCGCACGAAGTCCTCGGCCTGGGCGATGCGCAGCGCCTCCCAGAGTTCCTCGTCGGTCGCGTCCGGCTTGCCATAGCGCAGATTGGAGGCGACCGTGCCGGAGAAGAGGAACGGTTTCTGGGGCACCAGGCCGATCCGGGCCCACAGAGCGTCGGGATCGTAGTCGCGCACGTCCACCCCGTCGATCAGCACCGCACCGGCGGTGGCGTCGAACAACCGCGGGACGAGGTTGAGCAGCGTGGTCTTGCCGGCGCCGGTGGAGCCGATGATCGCCGTCGTACGCCCCGGTTCGGCGACGAAGGCGATGTCATGCAGCACCGGCTCTTCCGCGCCGGGGTAGGTGAACCCCAGCCCGGCGAACTCGACGCGACCCAGCGACTCAGCCGGGCGTACCCCTTGAGCCGGAGGCGCCACCGACGATTCCGTGTCGAGCACCTCGGAGATGCGCTCGGCGCTGACGGCCGCCCGCGGGGCCATGAACAACATGAACGAGGCCATCATCACGGCCATGAGGATCTGGATGAGGTATGCAATGAAGGCGGTCAGCTGGCCTACCATCAGGTCACCGGACGCGATGCGCTGGCCGCCGAACCAGACGACGGCCACGGACGAGATGTTCATGATGAACATGACCGTGGGAAACATCAGGGCCATGTGGCGGCCGACCGACGTGGTCGTGGCGGTCAACTCGCCGTTGGCGACATCGAATCGCGCTGCCTCGCGCTCCTCGCGCGTGAACGCCCGGACCACGCGGATGCCGGTGATCTGTTCGCGGAGGACGCGGTTGAGGGTGTCGATGCGGGTCTGCATCGTGCGGAACAGGGGTGCCATGCGGGTCACGAGCAACACCATGAAAGCACCGAGAATGGGGACGATGACGGCCAGCAGGAGGGTCAGTCCCGGATCCTCGCGCAGCGCCATCACGACGCCGCCGACCATGGTGATCGGGGCGGCCACGACCATGGTGCAGGTCATCACCACGAGCATCTGGATCTGTTGCACGTCGTTGGTATTCCGCGTGATCAGGCTGGGTGCCCCGAACGAGTTGAGCTCGCGCGACGAGAAGGAGAGCACGCGCCCGAAGAGGGCGGCCCGCACGTCACGCCCGAACCCCATGGCCGCGAGGGCCCCGGCCCGGACCGCCAGGATCGCGCACACGACCTGGATGAGCGTGACAGCCAGCATGATCCCGCCGGTGCGCCAGATCTGGTCGAGATCGCCGCGGGACACACCCTGGTCGATGATCTCGGCGTTGAGGCTGGGCAGCCAGAGGGACGCGAGGGTGCCGATCGTCTGGAGGATGACGACGGCGATGAGCAGGCCCGAGTAGGGCTTGAGATAGCGGGTGGTCAGGCGGATCAGCATGGTCCGGGCTCCTCTGGGTGAACCGAGTTCGACGATTCCCCGGCGAGTGCGCCATGGAGGAACAGGTCGACGAGCGTGGCCGGATCGGTGACGAGCCGGTCGGAGAGCAGGGGATGGGCGGTCGCGAAGGCCAGCGAACGCAGCAGGGAGGCCGTTTCATTGACGCCGAGGCGGAGGCGGTCGGCGTCGGGCGCGAGGACGCCTGCCACGGCCTCGTTGAGCCGGCTCATGTGGTCGGCGTGCTGGTGATGCGACTTCGACGGATGGCGGTGGCCGGACTCGCCTCCGGCGTGCAGGGCAGCCATGAGAACCGAGATCTCGGCGACCCGGGCATGCCAGAGTTCGACGACCCGGCGTACGCGAGCCTCGAGTGGCTCGTGCGCCGGGATCGTGGTGAGCGTCTCGATCGTCGGGGCGGGGTCCATCACGTGTTCGATGACCGCATCGATGATGTCGCTCTTGGTCTCGAAGACCCGGAACAGCGTGCCCTCGGCGACGCACGCGGCCCGCGCGATCTCGGCCGTGCTGATCGTCAGGCCCTTCTCACGCAGCAGCGGCAGGGTGGCCTCGACGATGGCGCGTCGGCGCTCGTCCGGGGGCAGGGCAGGGGCACGTGGTGGCACCCCGCAAGGTTAAGTGAGTGAGCACTCACTCTCAAGTCGGTTCTTGGGGTGCTGGCCGTCGACCATTTCCGCGACTCTGCCCGTGATCCGGGGGTGACACGGACGGGGTTTTGGACCGTATGCAATTGCTTCCACTGCGGAAGCACCGGCCCGGTCAGCCAGCCCCAGGCCATGCAGGTGACTGGACAGGCTTCATTCAGCTTGCCCTCTCGCGGCGCAGGCGTACCAACACTGCCGAACCGGCCGCAGACGGGGAAATCGCGAGTGAGAAGCCGTCGTTCAGCTTGTGCTCTCGGCAGTCAGCGCTCGTTTCCCGCTTGGGCTTGCGCTGTCTCAGGGCCGAATTCCACCCAGCTTGCGCTCGCCGACTCCGCCCCCGGTGCACGGGGCGCTGGAGACGCCAGGGCAAGCTGATTGGGACGGGGCGCAAGCTCAAGACGTAAACGGGAGCTGAAGAGCGAAACGGAAGCTCATGGCGGGAACATTGACCAGGCCTTCGGGGATCACGAAGTACCCGGGGCAGGGAAAGCCCAAGCAGTCAGCCGGCTGAAGCGCGGATGCGGGCCCGAACGCCTCCCTCTAGTCCGCGGCCAGCCCCGCCTCGATCAGTCGGGTTGCGACCTCGGCCGCGAGCCGGAGCGATGCGCGTCGCGTGGAGTCCTTCAGCAGCGCATAGTCGATCTGGCCGCCCTCGGCGATGTGGGGATCCATCGGGACCTCGACGATGGGATGACTCGACCCGAACCACGACGCGGCATTGGACTTCACCGTCTTCTGGGAGTCGGCGGGGCCGTTGGTCGCGGCGATAACGGTGCGCTGCAGCAGGCCCGGGTTGGTGTCCTGGAGCGATTCGAGCATGCGGGCAGCCGGGATCAGGCTGTCCTTGCGCCACTTGGTCGGAACGACGAGGCAGTCGGCCTCACCGGCGGCGGCGGTCCAGTTGGGGGCCGCCTCGTTGTTGCCGGTGTCGACCACGACCACCTGGAAATAACGACCGAACAGCTCGTGCACCTGCCGGAAGTTCTGGCCCGTCACGACGTGCCCGGCCTCCTGCGCCGAGCCGAGCGTGTAGAAGTTGCCCGAGTCCTGGCGATTGAGGAAGTGGGCCAGGTCGGTGAACTGCGAGGTCGACCAACGGAGTTGATCGAGCGACTCGAGAAGGTCATGGATGTTGCGACGGTGGGGCGAATCGGTGCGGTCCGGCAGGGTGCCGCGCAATTCGTTGTTGTCCCAGGCCACGACGCCGCCGCCGCGGATCTGGCCGAAGGCCGCCGCCAGCAGGACGCTGACCGGCGTCTTGCCCGAGCCTCCCTTGGGGTTGGCGACCATCACGGTTACCGGACGCTTGAAGACGGTCTTGATCGACTGCAGGTCGCGCAGTTCGTCGGATTCGCGCTGGGACGGCTTCATGCCGAGCATCCCGCGCAGGCCCCGGGTGGCGCGTGCGGGGGCCGTCGGGGTCAGCTGCTCCAACAGGTCATTGGCGGAATAGCGGCGATCCGGGCCGTCCTGGCGTACGTCGGACACCGTGACCTGCGGCGTCACCGACACCGTCGCCACCGGGCGCGGATTGGGCGGCGCGGGCTGGTGGGCCTGGTCCTGCGCCTCGACCTTCACCGTCGACGGCCGTCGGAACAACGCATCGTTGCGGGCCTTCGTGTCGGCGGGCTTGTCTCCGGACTCGGCCTTGTCACTGGCCTTGGCATCGGACTCGGCCTTGTCACTGGCCTCGGCCTTGGCATCGGACCCGGCCTTGGCTTCGGGTTCCGGCTTGTCCCCGGACCCAGAGCCTTCCGCATCCTTCGCGTCGGCGGCACCCGATCCGGCGTCACCTTTCTCCGCGGCGGCGTCGGCCCTGTCGGTCTCGGGGCTCTTGTCGGCCTCGACGTCCTTGCCAGGCTCGGCTTCGGACCGCTCGGCTTCGGCCACAGGGGACTCCTTCGATTCTTCGGGGGTGGTGGAGTCATCGGACTCGGAATCGTCGTTCAGCATTCCGGCGGAACGGGCGGCGAGGCGCAACGGACGGGTCTGCTGATCGTCATCGTGGGTCTCGGCACTCAGGCCCCAGCTGCGACGTCCGGTCGGCTGCTCCGGGGCAGAAGTCTCCTTGCCCGCGGGGAGTTCGCTCATTGGTCCCTCCGGTCGATTGTCGATATTGAACCTAACATCTCAGCTGCCAGCATTAGTGTCCCTGCTCATCGGATCCGGTCCCGGACCGCAGGGAGCATCGGGATGCCCGGCGAAAGGACCTCCATTGTCCCCGTTCGATCGTGCGTATGCCGCCGTTGTCTTCGACATGGACGGAACGCTCATCATCTCCGAACCGGCCATCATCCGGGCCTGGACGACCTGGGCGATCGAATACGGCGTGACGGCGGAACAGTTGCGCGGCTTTCACGGCACCCCGACCGCGGATGTCGTGCGCATCGTTCTCGGCGACGACCGGGCGGCCGATGCGATCGAGCGGATCAATGCGCTCGAGCTCGCTGAGGTGGACGGGATCGTGCCCGTACCGGGCAGCAGCGCGGCGCTGGGCGTACTCGCCGATCGTGCCGCCATCGCCACCTCCTGCACCCGCCCCCTGGCCGATGCGCGGCTCGGGGCCAGCGGCCTGCCGCGACCGGCGCACCTCGTGACCGTCGATGACGTCCAGCGCGGCAAGCCCGCACCCGACATCTTTCTGGCCGCGGCCGCCCGTCTCGGCGTACCCGCCGCCGACTGCCTCGTCGTCGAGGATGCCGTCACCGGCCTCGCCGCAGCGGATGCGGCCGGCATGGACACCCTGGCCGTAACGACCACCACCCCCGCCGAACAGTTGTCGGCGGGGGCGGTGGTTGCGGATCTGGCCGCGGTGCGGTTCGAGGTCGGGCCGGAGGGCGTTCGCGTACGCCCGGCCTAGCCTCGGGGCTCAGCTCCCCGAGAACGGCCAGCCCTGGCCGCTCTGCTGCTGACCGCCCTGACCCGGCTGCTGACCACCCTGGCCCGGCTGGCCCTGCTGGGGCTGCTGCGGCTGGCCATACGGATTCGTGCCATAGGGCGACGGGGTCTGCGTCGGCTGCTGCGGACGCCAGCCACCGGTCTGAGGCTGCGACGCCGACGGCTGGGACGCTGCAGACTGCTGCGAGGCAGCGGACTGCTGCGAGGCGGCCGAGTGCTGCGAGCCTGCCTGCCCGAACGGCGACGTGCCATAGGGGTTGTAGGACTGGGCCGGCGCGCTGTCCGGGGTTTCCTCGGTCTCGGCCGTCGAAGCATCCTCGGCAGCTTCGTCCTGGGCGGTGTCGTCGAACGAACCGCCACCGGCGAGCTGGGTGGCCTCATCGGCGTACGCCTCAGTGGCCGGGTGCACATCGGACAACGGGGTCTCATCACCGGGCGCCGGCGGGAGCGGGATCGGCGTGCCGGACGACTGGTCCTCGTCGTCGGTGTCGGTATCGCCCCGGGACTCATCGGCGAGGAGGTCGTCGCCGGTCGTGAGCGCGGGGGTCTCCTCGTCCTCGATGTCGCCGTAGTCGAGGTCATCGGTCAGGATGACCGCAGTGCCGTAGGCGACGATCTCCTCGGTGTTGGAGTCGAAGCGCAGCGCGATCACCGCGTCGGCATCAGCGGCCTTGGCCATGTCGGCCATGCGGCTGACCGCGTCCTGACGGGCCTTGGTGAGGGCAGCGATGTCGGCGCTCTTGGGCCGCAGGGCCACGCCGATCACCTCGCCGAGACTGCGGGCGACGAACGCTTCGGGATCGTCACCGAGCGTGTGCACCGGCACGGCGTGGTCGGCGATGGTGAGCGTCTGGCTCGGCTCCGCGGCCGCGGGCTCGGCCGCCGGCTGGCTGGTGCGCCAGCTCTCCTGGGCCTGCTGCTGGCCGGCGGGGGCGTACGGATTCTGGCCCTGGCCACCCTGCTGCTGGCCCTGACCCGGCTGGCCCTGACCGGGCTGACCCTGCTCGGGGCGCTGCTGGCCGGGCTGGCCGCCCTGCTGCTGGCCCTGCCCCGGCTGCTGCGGCTGCGCACCCGGCCGCTGCCCATAGGGGTTCTGCTGCTGGCCGGGCTGGCCGTAGGGCTTGGGCTGCTGGGGCTGGCCGTAGGGGTTCTGCTGGCCCGGCTGGCCATACGGGTTGGGCTGCTGGGGCTGACCGTAGGGATTCTGCTGGCCCGGCTGCTGACCCTGCTGGGGCTGCTGCGGCTGGCCGTAGGGGTTCTGCTGACCGGGCTGCTGACCCTGCTGGGGCTGGCCGTAGGGATTCTGCTGCCCCGGCTGCTGAGGCTGGCCGCCATACGGCCGCTGACCATAGGGCTGCTGCGGCTGGCCGCCATAAGGGTTCTGACCGTAGGGATTTTGACCGTAGCTCATGGAAACAGACTAGAGGGCAGGGGTGTCCGCGACCACAGAGACTCGGCGAGCCGACTGCGGCTGCGCGGGGCTCGTCCGCGTCCCCGCGCCCAGCCGTGGCGGCGATCCGGGGCCACTAGGCTGTCCGGGTGACCGAGCAGCAGAACCCCGAAGTGGACCTCCCCGAGCAGATGCAGATCCGCCGCGAGAAGCGGGCACGATTGCTGGCCGACGGCCGTGAGCCGTATCCGGTCCGGGTGGGGCGGACACACTCGCTGGCGGACGTACGCGGCCGCTGGGGCCACCTGGAGGCAGGCGAGGAGACCCAGGACGTCGTGACCGTGACCGGCCGGGTGGTCTTCGTCCGCAACACCGGCAAGCTGTGCTTCGCGACGCTGCAGGACGGGTTCTCGCCCGATCGCGCGAGCGAACGCCTGCAGGTGATGTTGTCGCTGGCGGAGGTCGGCGAGACCGAACTCGCGGCATGGAAGGCCGACGTCGACCTGGGCGACCATGTCGCCGTGACCGGGCGGGTCATCGTGTCGCGCCGCGGCGAGCTGTCGGTGATGGCGAGCGAGTGGCGCATGGCGTCCAAGGCACTGCGTCCCATGCCCAATCTCCATTCGGAGATGAGCGAGGAGGCGCGCGTACGCCAGCGCTATGCGGACATGACCGTCCGCTCGGACGCGCGCGAGATGGTGCGTACGCGGGCTGCGATCACGCGATCCATCCGCGAGACGCTGCACGCCGATGGGTATCTCGAGATCGAGACGCCGGTGCTGCAGCTGATCCACGGCGGCGCCGCTGCGCGACCGTTCGGCACCCACCTCAATGCATTCGACATCCCGATGACCCTGCGCATCGCGCTGGAGCTGTTCCTCAAGCGCGCCATGGTCGGCGGTGCCGATCGGGTCTATGAGATGGGCCGGATCTTCCGCAACGAGGGCATCGACTCCTCGCACGCGCCCGAGTTCACGATGCTGGAGGCGTACCAGTCCTGGGGCGACCAGAAGTCGATCGCCGCCCTGACCCAGAAGATCATCGTCGATGTCGCCGACCAGCTGGGCTCGCGCCGGGTGCAGGTCGGGGAGCACACGATCGACCTCGACGGCGAGTGGACCTGGCTGAGCGTCTATCCGGCGGTGTCGGAGGCCGTGGGAGAGGAGATCACGCCGGATACGCCGATGACGCGACTGGTCGAGATCGCGGCGAAGCACGACCTCGAGGTCGACCCGAAGTGGTCGGACGGCAAGCTCGTGATCGAACTGTTCGAACTGCTCGTCGAACCCGGTCTGGTGCAGCCGACCTTCGTCTGCGACTATCCCGCGATCGCCCAGCCGCTGGCCCGCCGCAGCGATCGCGACCCGCGCCTGATCGAGGCCTGGGACCTCATCATCGCCGGCATGGAGCGCGCCACCGGATTCTCCGAACTGATCGACCCCGTGATCCAGCGGGAGGTGCTGGTCGAGCAGTCGCTCGCGGCAGCCGCCGGCGACCCCGAGGCGATGCAGCTCGACGAGGACTTCCTCAACGCCCTCGAGTTCGGTGCTCCGCCGATGGGTGGCATGGGTCTCGGTGTCGACCGATTGGTCATGCTGTTCACTGGTGTGGGAATCCGGGAAACGATCCTGTTCCCGCTGCTCAAACCGCTCTGACGCCCCGGGCGCCAGCCAACCGACGGAGGTCGCCCCATGGCCGCGCATCCGACCGCACCGACACTTGTCATCCTGGGCGCCTCGGGTGACCTGACCAAGCGGCTGCTGCTGCCGGGCCTCGGCACGCTCATGACCCATGAGCCCGAGCGCCGCATCAACCTCATCGGCGCCGACCGCAAGGAATGGGCCGATACCGACTTCCGCGCGCTCGTGCACGAGGCCATGTGTCGGGGCGGTTCGGCACCCGAGGTGGCGACCGGGCTGGCCGAGGATGCGCGATATCAGCAGCTCGACGTCTCTGACCCGGTGGCCTGGCCGGCGTTCGTCGAGGGATTGCCTGCGAATTCGGTGCTCTACTTCGCGCTGCCACCCGCCGTGACCATGACCGCCTGTCGACTGCTGGAGCGGCATCGGCTTCCCGAGGGCCTGCGCTTCGGACTCGAGAAGCCGTTCGGCAACGACCTGGCCTCGGCGCAGGAGTTCAACGCGATCCTGGGTGGGCTCGTCCCGGAGCAGCAGATCTTCCGGGTCGACCACTTTCTCGGCAAGGACACGGTGCTCAACATCCTCGGCACCCGGTTCGCCAATCGGATCTTCGAGCCGGTCTGGAACGGCCGCGACATCGAGAAGGTCGAGATCGTCTTCGACGAAACGCTGGCGCTCGAGGGGCGGGCGGGTTACTACGACCGCGCCGGCGCGATGATCGACATGATCCAGAGCCACCTCCTGCTGGTCATGGCGGTCCTCGCCATGGAGGAGCCCAACCGCATTGACCATGTCGAACTGCGGGACCTGATGGCCCACATCCTGCGCGCCACCCGGATCCACCCCCAGAAGCTGTCGCGCCGGGCGCGCTACACCGCCGGGCAGATCGAGGGGCGCGACATCCCGAACTATGTCGATGAGCCCGGGGTCGACGCCTCCCTGATGACCGAGACGCTGGCGGAGGTGACGCTCGAGATCGAGTCGCGCCGCTGGGCCGGCGTACCCATCACCCTCCGCTCCGGCAAAGCCCTCGGCGATGGTCGGCGCCTTGCTGTGCTGCACTTCCGTCCCGTCGCGCACCTGCCCGAGGGATTCACCGGCGGGATGCCGCGCAACATCCTGCTGTTCGATCTCGGTGCCGGTCGATTGGAGATGCGCGTCGCGACCAACGGGGAGGGCGACAAGCTCAGTCTCGAGGAGACGGTGTTCTCGGCCGAGCTGGGAGAGAGCCCCGTCCGGCCCTACGGCGAAATTCTGGCCGGCATCCTCGACGGCAATCCGCTCCTGTCCGTCCGGGGCGACATCGCAGAGGAGTGCTGGCGGATCGTCGCGCCGATCATCGAGTCGTGGCACGCGGGGGAGATTCCCCTGGATGAGTACGCCGCCGGCACCTCGGGCCCCGAGATCTGGCACTGAGGTCGTCCAGAGCGCTGGAGCCCGGGGGCGAAGCCCCGGATGTTTATTTCCAGAGCATCGACAGGCCGAGGGCCACGGCCATGAGGCCCATGCCGATCAGGATGTTCCAGTCCCCGAGCTTGTTCATGAACGGCACGCTGCGCCCGGCGATGTAATACACCACCAACCACACGACCCCGATCAACCCCACGGCGATGAAGGCAGGGGCGACCCAGCGACCGGTGGCGGGATTGGCGGTCAGGCGCTTGCGCTCGGCGCGCGCCTCCACGTCCTCGTCGTGGCGCTGGATCTTCTTCTTGGCCGCAGCCTCTTTGCGTCCCTTGGATTCGGGCAACGCTCCTCCTTCACGTTCGCCCGCTAGCGTAATGGGTGACAGATCGGATCTCACCCAACAGGACGGCCATGAGCGAAGAAACCCGGCTATCGCGCCGGCGACTCGCCGATGCGCTGTTGCTGCGAACGCCCGGACGCAAGTGGGTGACCACGCTGGTGTGTGTCCTGGTCGGGCTGATGGTCGCGGTGTCGGCGCTGAACGCCAAGGGGTTCGACCTGCGGCCGGGGCGCAACACCGAACTCGTGGGCCTGATCTCCGACCAGAGTCGCCGCAATGAGGAGCTCACCCGCCAAGCAGCGGGACTCCAGCGCGAGGTCGATGAGCTGTCGCAGCAGGCGGGCGCGCCGATCGATACGACCGAACGTCTCGCCGTCGCGGCGTCCCAGGCCGGCTTCGAGCCGGTGCGGGGTCCGGGCTACACCGTCACGCTGACGGATGCCCCCTCGTCGGTGCAGATCGCAGGCGTCGACGACGACCTGCTCATCGTCCACCAGCAGGACATCCAGGCGGTGGTGAACGCGTTCTGGGCCGCGGGCGCCGAGGCGATGACGATCCAGGGCCAGCGCGTGATCTCGACGACGGGCGTGAAGTGTGTGGGCAACTCGGTGGTCCTGCACGGGCGGCCGTACGCCCCGCCCTATGTCATTTCCGCCATCGGCGACCCCGACCGGTTGTCGGCCGCGTTGGCGAGTTCGCCCTATCTCAAGGCCTATCGCGAACACTCCGAGGTCTACAGCCTCGGCTATGCGCAGAAGCGGGAGCAGTCATTGCGGTTCCCGGCCTATGAGGGCAGCCTCGACCTGCAGTACGCCACAGTGGCGGGCTCCTGAGCGTACGCGGAGGGCCCCACCACCCGGGCCTCAGCGCAGCGACATCAGCGGGGCCAGCCCCGCAGCACGCCCGGGAGCCTCGGTGTCGCCACAGACCGCGAGCCAGTTGGCGAGGAGCTGATAACCACCCTCGGTGAGCACGGATTCGGGGTGGAACTGGACGGCCTCGATGGGCAGGTCGCGGTGGCGTACGCCCATGATCACGCCGGTCTCGGTCTCGGCGATGACATCGAGGATGTCGGGGAGCTCGGTGATGGCGAGGGAGTGATAGCGCGTCGCCGTGAAGGGATTGGCCAGGCCGGCCATAACCCCCACGCCCTGGTGGCGGACGGGGGAGACCTTGCCGTGGAGCAGTTCGGCGGCGCGGCCGACCGCACCCCCACAGGCCACCGCGATCGCCTGCAGGCCGAGGCAGACCCCGAAGATCGGCTTGTGCCCACCGAGCCGGCGAATCAGGTCGACGCACACGCCGGCGTGCTCGGGCGTACCCGGGCCGGGAGACAGCAGGATCCCGTCGAACCCGGCGAACACCTCGGGCGACAGGTCGCCGAAGCGTTCGTCATCGTTGCGCCAGACCTCGACCTCCGCGCCGAGCTGGGCCAGGTAATGGACCAGGTTCCACACGAACGAGTCGTAGTTGTCGACGACGAGGATGCGGCGCATGACGGGGCTTTCGGGTCCGGAGGACTGCTCAGCGAGCAGCCGGTGAGGGCGTCGGGGTGGGAGTGGTCACTGACGGAGGAGGCGGCGGCGGGGTGAAGGTGTCCTCCGGTCCGCCCCCCGGCTCATAGGTCGGCTCCGGCGACGGCACCGGGGTCGGGCTCGGAGCAGGCCGGGCCCGACCGATGACGACGACGATCTCGTCGCTGCGTTCGATCTCCGTGCCGGCCCTGGGATCGGTCGAGATCACAATGCCGACCTCGCCCGGGTTGTCGGTCTCGCGGGTCTCGAAGCGCACATTGGTGAAGCCCTTGGTGCGTCGGTCCTGGTCGACCGAGGCCTGGTTCCAGCCGACCCAGTTGGGCACCGGAGACGTGCCGGTGGCGACTTCGAGGACGATCTCGGTGTCGAGGGCGTACTCCTGACCCGGCGTCGGCCGGACCGCAACCACCGAATCCTTGACCGCATCGCCGGGCTCTTTGGTGGCCGGAGTGGTGCGCACATCGGTGAAGCCGAGGTCACGGAGCCTGCTGCGCACCTCGTCGACCGGTTTGCCGACCAGGTCGCCGGGCAATCCCGCCTTCTTGGGCCCGATGTTGACGAACAACTCGACGGTCTTGCCCACGTCGAGCATCCCGGTGGACGGGTTCTGGCGGGTGACGGTGCCGACGGTGGTGTCGTCGGCACCCTCGATCTCGCGCACCTGGGGCACGAGTCGGGCGTTGACGATCTCGACCTCGGCGGCGGCCCGCTGCTGGCCGACGACATTGGGTACGGCGACCTGCGGCGGGCCCTGGGGCTCCTGTGGGCGGTTGAACCAGAGGAGCCCCGCGGCGAGCAGGCCGACGAGCAGCAAGGACAGGAGCGTGATGACGACCGGCCAGGCACGGCGGCGGCGAGGCTCCTCCTCGGGTTCCCATTCCTCCTCGGTCACCGCGACGACGGGTGCGGGCTCGGGGGCCACCGGCACCGGCGCGACGGGCACCGAGGCGGTCACCTCGTCACCGGCGAGCAGGCGGCTGATGTCGTCGGACATGGCGCGCGCGCTCTGATAGCGATCCGCCGGGTCCTTCGCCAGCGCGGTCAGGACGATCGAGTCGATGTCGCCGCTGATGTGGTTGTCGAGCTGGCTCGGTGGCACGGGCATCTCGCGCACGTGCTGGTATGCCACCGACACCGGCGAATCGCCCACGAACGGCGGACGGCCGATCAGGAGCTCATAGAGGAGGCAGCCGGCGGAATAGATGTCGGAGCGGGCATCGACGGTCTCACCGCGGGCCTGCTCGGGCGACAGATACTGGGCCGTGCCGATGACAGCGGCGGTCTGGGTCATCGACGAGGACACATCGGAGATCGCCCGGGCGATGCCGAAGTCCATCACCTTGACCTGGCCCTGCGGCGTCAGCATGACGTTCGCGGGCTTGATGTCGCGGTGGATGATGCCGGCCTTGTGGGAATAGGACAGCGCGTCGAGTACGCCCCGCGCCAGTTCGAGCGCACGCTCGGGCAGGATCTTGCGGCCGTCCTTGAGGATGTCGCGGAGGGTGTGGCCCTCGACGAGCTCCATCACGATGAACGGGATGTTGAGGCCGCTGACGGGGTCGTGCTCCTCGCCGGTGTCATAGACGGCGACGATGTTGGGATGGTTCAGCCCCGCGGCCGATTGGGCCTCGCGGCGGAACCGGGCCTGGAACGTCGGGTCGGCGGCCAGGTCGGTGCGCAGTTCCTTGACGGCGACGAGGCGGCCCAGCCGCGTGTCGTACGCCCGGCGAACCTCGGCCATGCCCCCGCGACCGATCACATCCTGGAGTTCGTAGCGTTCACCCAGCAGCCGGGGCGCGTTCGAGGGGAGGGCGCGCGTCGCGGTCGCCTCGAGGTCCTGGGTGGGATCCACGGGCGGGGGACCGGGATAGGGCGGGGGCTCGGAGGCGGACGGGCGCAGGACGGTGTGATCGTCAGCCGGGTCCTGGGCGACTTCCGTCGGAGTCGGCTCCGCGGGGTCGGTCGGCGGCAGGGCGCGTCGAGGCATGGTCGGCGGAGAATCCGGCGTACCGGGCGCGCGGCGACCAGGATCTGTCGGACGATCGTTCTCGTTCTGGTTCACTGCTCACCACCTCGCCTGTTCGTTGTTGTCGCACTGTTCATCGTCCTACCCCGCTGGGAGTCCGCCCAATCGCCGTTTCGTTGTGGGTTCACAGCACCGCCTCCATCACGTCCCTGGCGATGGGTGCGGCCACGCGGTTGCCGCCGACCTCGCTTCGGGGCACGTCGGCATCCTCGACGAACACTGCCACGGCGACCACGGGCTGACCCGAGCGGTCGAGGGCATAGCTGGTGAACCAGGCATAGGGGGGACGATCGGGGGCCGACTGGGCCGTGCCGGTCTTGCCGCCGACCGTATGGCCGCTGATCCGGGCGTTCGTGCCCGTGCCCTCGTTGACGACCGTGACCATCATCTTCGCCAGCGACTGGGCATTGGTGCGCTGCAGCGGCTGCGACTGGAGGCGGGGGCGGGTCGTGCTGATGACATTGAGGTTCTGGGACCGGATGCGAGCGACGAGGTGGGGCTCGAAGAGCTGGCCGTCGTTGGCGATCGCGGCCGTGACCATGGCCATCTGCAGCGGTGTGGTCGCGACGTCGTGCTGGCCGATACCGGTGAGCGCGGTCGACGGGCGGTCGGGGTTCTCGGGATAGCGGCTCGCCACGGCGTTCAGCTCGGCCAGTGGCCGCGAGCCGAACCCGAACTTCTCGGCCTGGGAGCGCATCGTGTCGGGCCCGAGCGTCATCGCGATGTTGGCGAAGGCGGTGTTGCACGACACCTTCAGCGCCTGCTCGATCGTCACCTGCGTCCCACCGCAATCGGCCTGGTTGCCGAGGTCCACCGAGGTCTGGGGGAGTCGCAGCTGGGCGGGGGAGTCCACGAGAGTCGTCGTGGTCATGCCGTTCTCGAGCGCCGCCGCGGCGGTGACGAGCTTGAACACCGAACCGGGCGGATAGATCTCGCGGGCCGCCCGATTGGCCATCGGCCGGTCCGAGTCGTCGTTGAGATCGATGTAGGACTCGCGCGCCGCGGCGAGATCGTGATCGGCGATCAGGTTGGGGTCATAGCTCGGCGTGGTCACCAGCGCGAGCACGGCCCCGGTCCGCGGGTCGAGCGCCACCACGGCACCCTTGCGGTCGCCCAGACCCTCATAGGCCGCCTTCTGGGCGGCGGCGTTGATCGTCGTCTCGATCGAGGCGCCCGTGGGCACCTGGCCGGTCAGCGAATCGAGGAACCGGTTGGCGAATTGCGAATCGGCCGTGCCGGCCATCTCGCGGTTGTAGCTCGCCTCCAGCCCCGCCCGGCCCTGGTCATAGGAGTAGTAGCCGGTGATGGGGGCGTACATCCGCCCCTCGGGATAGACCCGCTGGAACCGGAACGCGTCATCGACGGGGTCGGTGCGCGCGATCTGGGTCTGGCCGACCAGGATCGGGCCCCGGTCCTGGGCGAATTCCTCGTCGCGCGTACGCCGGTTGGTCGGATGGTTGTTGAGAGCGTCCTGGCGGAAGATGACGGTGAAGGTCTGGTTGCCCAGCATGAGGGCGAACATGATCAACGCGACGATGGCGACGCGGCGAATGGGCCGGTTCATGCGGCCTCCTCGATCTCGGGTCGGGTCCTCATCGCGCGGTCCCCCTGATCACCTGGGTGGCGTCGGACGGGGTGATGCCGCGGTCCTCGGTGACCTGGGCCACCGGCTTGCGGGCCTGGTGGGAGATGACGAGCAGCAGCCCCATCAGGGCCCAGTTGGCCACGAGGCTGGATCCGCCCTGCGACATGAACGGGGTGGTCAGGCCGGTCAGGGGGAGCAGGCGGGTGACGCCGCCGATGATCAGGAACACCTGCAGGGCGAAGACGAAGCTCAGGCCGGCGGCGAGGAGCTTGCCGAACGGTTCCTTGGCGGCCAGGGCGGTACGCAGGCCGCGGGCGACGATGAACGCGTACAACATGATGATCGCCATCAGCCCCGCAGTGCCGAGTTCCTCACCGATCGCGGCCGCGATGAAGTCGGACTTGGCGAAGGTGGTCAGGCCCGGTCGGCCCTCACCCCAGCCCCGACCCAGCAGCCCGCCCCAGGCGAAACCGAACTGGGCGTTGATGATCTGGCCGTTGCGGTCGAGGTCGGAGAACGGGTCGAGCCAGGCGTTGACGCGTCGCTGGACGTGACCGAAGAGCAGGAAGGCGACGTACGCCATCCCGGAGAACATCAGCGCGCCCAGAATCGGCCAGGACGGCCGTTCGGTCGCGACGTAGAGCATCATCACGAAGAGGCCGAAGAACAACAGCGAGGTGCCCAGGTCGGTCTGGAACACCAGGATCAGCAGGCTGGCGCCCCACATCATGAGGATCGGCCCGAGGTCGCGCGGGCGCGGCAGGTCGATGCCGAGGAACCGGGCACCCGCGAGCGCCAGGACGTCTCGTTTCTCGACCAGATAGGACGCGAAGGCGACCGCCAGGACGATCTTGGCGATCTCGGCGGGCTGGAACGAGAACGGGCCGACCGAGATCCAGATCCGGGCGCCGTAGACCTCCTGGCCCAGTCCGGGAATGACCGGCAGCATCAGCAGGACCAGGCCGAGGGCGAAGAGCGTGTAGGTGTAGCCCTGCAGCGGTCGATGGTCGCGGATCAGGATGATCACGCCGGCGAACAGCGCCACTCCGATCGCCGTCCACATCAGCTGGGTCGTCGCGCCGTTCCGCCAGACCTCGGGGATCTTGTCGATGCGGTGGATCATCGCCAGGCCCACGCCGTTGAGCGTGAACACGGCGGGCAGGATCAGCGGATCGGCATAGGGCGCGCGCCAGCGGACGGCCAGATGCGCGACCAGTCCGATGGCCACCCAGAGGCCCGCCACCACGGCCCAGTTGCCGGGCAGTTCGCCGAACAGGTTGATCTCGACGAGCACGTAGGACGCGATCCCGATCGCCGCGGCGAAGAGCACCATGGCGAGTTCGATGTTGCGGCGTTTGTGGTAGACGATGACCACGTTGTCCGCAGCCATCAGCAGACCTCGCTCGGATCCGGGGTCGCTGTGGCGGCCGCTGTCGGGGTCGGCGGGACGGGTTGTTCGGTCGGCGCATTCGGGTCCGGAGCCGGGGCGTTCGGATCGGGCGGGGGAGCCGGATTGTTGGGATCGGGCGCGGGAGCCGGATTGTTGGGATCGGCGGGCGCGTTGGGGTCGACGGGCGCGTTCGGGTCCGGAGTCGGGGCCGGCGGGGGCGGGTTCTCCCGCTCGGCCCGCTGCCGGATGCACCGGTCGGCGGCTTCCCTTAGCTCGAGCGTGGTGTTGCGGGCCTCGTCGAGGGTGTGCAGGGAGATCGTGCGGTTCACCCGATCGCGATAGAATGGCGGCAGGTCGGTCATCCGGATGTCCTGCACCTCATAGACATCCGACAGGGGTACGCCCAGCACCGTCTGGGCGAGCCCACGATGGATGGCCACGTTGTCGCCCGATGGGCCGACGAAATATTGCGTACGCGACCAGGCGTACCCGGCCCCGAGGCCCGCGCCCAGGAGCGCCCCGATCAGGACGACGATGAGCAGGCCGCGCCACAGGCGCCGACGGCCTGTGCGCAGCGTGGGGGCGTACCGGATCGTCTCCTCATCCGCCTCCACCGGGTCCTCGAGATCGATGTCGGAGTCTTCGGAGGCGTCGGCGTCCTGCCGCCGCGACGCGCCGAGGTCGAGCGTGCGGGGCTCGACGACCGGGACCTCGCGTTCGGTGGCCGCGCCGATCAGACGGGCCGACTGTGCGGGCCCTGCCGCAGCCGCCAGAGCGGCTCCGGTCGGCTCGGTCGGTTCGGTCGGGTCGGAGTCGGCGTCCGCCTCGGCGTCCGAAGCTGTCGCTCCGGGAAGCTCGTGGACATCGGCGACGATGATGGTGATGTTGTCGACGCCACCCTCGCGATGAGCCGCATCGATCAGGACATCGAGCACGTCGTCGAGGTCGGTGTGGTCGGTGAGGGCTGCGCTGAGTTCATCGTCCTCGACCAGGCCGCACAGGCCGTCGGAGCAGAAGAGCAGTCGGTCACCCGCCTCGAGGTCGACCAGCGCGGCATCGGGGTCGATCTGGGGCTGGCCGTTGAGGACCTTGAGGAGGAGGGAGCGGTGGGGATGGTACGCCGCCTCCTCCGCGGTGATCTTGCCCTCGTCGACGAGGGACTGCACCCAGGAGTGATCGTGGGTGAGGCGGATGAGCTCGTCGCCGCGCTGCACGTAGGCGCGGGAGTCCCCGATGTGGACCAGGCCGAGCTGTTTTCCGTCGAACAGCGCCGCGGTGACCGTGGTGCCCATGCCCTCGAGCGAGTGGTCGTCGGCCACGAGATCGGCGATCTTGTCATTGGCCTGGAGGAGTGCGCCGGCGAGGAGTTCGAGCATCTCCTCGCCACCGATGCCCTCGTCGCCCCGATCTGCGCGGCGGAGTTGCTGCACGGCTGCGGCAGAGGCGAGGTCACCGGCGGCGGCGCCACCCATACCGTCGGCAATCACGAGAAGCCGCGGGGAGGCGTACCCCGAATCCTGGTTGTTCTTGCGCACCAGGCCGATTTCGGAATGCGCCGCATATCGGAGCTGCAGGGTCATGGGTCAGGCTTCCAACTTCAACTGCGTACGCCCGATCCGGACGGTATCGGCCAGGGTGATCGTGGTCGGGACGGTGATGCGCTGGCCGTTGACATAGGTGCCGTTGGTGGACTGGAGATCCTCGACATACCACCCCCCGTTGTCATCCGCGAGGACGCGCGCATGCCTTGTCGAGACATAGTCGTCGTCGAGGATGATCTGGCAGTCGGCGCTGCGCCCGATCTGGATGGTCCCGTCGGAGAGGTCGGCGGAGATGCCCTTCTGTTGGCCCTCGATGATGCTCAGGCGGCGGGGCGCGCCGCGCTTGATGCGGCGCCGGCGGCGCTTCTTGGGGTTGTCCAGGTCGCGGGGCAGCTCGGAGGCCGGCACGGTGCGGCCGAACAGGTCGGTCTTGATCACTCCGGCGCACGACAGCACGAACGCCCAGAGGAGCGCCAGGAACAGGACCTTGAGGAGCGTGACCGCGATCGCCGACATCAGCTGCGCCCCGCGGGGGCATGCACCAGCATGCGGGTCGAACCGATCTCGATGCGCGTCCCCTCGTGCAGGACCGCCTGACGCACCTTCTTGCCGTCGACGGTGATGCCGTTGGTCGAACCGAGGTCGACGATCTCGTAATCGAGATCGAACCCGAGGCCGGTGACCTTGATCTCGGCATGGCGGCGCGAGATGCCAGGGTCGTTGATGCGGAGGTCGGCGTCGGTGCCGCGCCCGATGACGAGGCCCGGGGGCACGAGGGGATGGCGTACGCCATTGACCTCGATCACCATGCGCGACCGCGACTGGCTCACCGGGGCCTTGTCGCCGTCGACCCGGGCCACGGCCTGGGACTCAACGGTGAAGCGGCCGGTCGGGAGCTCGGGCACCAGCTCGAAGTGGAGCATGATCGGGCCGTTGAAGACATAGCCCATGCTCTCGGCGTGGGAGCGCAGCTCGGGCACGATCTCGCCCGTGAGCTTCTTGCCATAGGGGGTGAGTCGGTCATAGTCGTGCTGGGACAGGCCCACGATGAACTCGTTGGGGACCAGCTTGCGATCGCGCGACAGCAGCTTGGCCTCGGCATCCAGCTCTTTCTGGAGGCGGGCGGCGATCTCGACGGGCTGCACATCGCCCTTGAAGGCGCGCGCGAAAACGCCATTGACGGCGCCTTCGATGCCCTTCTCCAGACGGTCCAGGAAACCCACGTCATCCACCTCTGTCTCTGCTGCTTCGGGCGCACACGGACATGCGGGCCCGGTGCGACAGCCTAAATCCTATTGTCGGGGCAACAAACCCCGATGGACGTCTTTCGGCACCCGGGCGGGTCGTGACCATCCCGTGGTCGGAGGCAACGAAGCCTGCAGTCATAAAGGATTTGGAGGTTCCCGCGACCCGTGTGCTAAGGTTCCCTGGCTGTCGAACAAAGAGATCGAATCGTTCGACGAGCGCGAGTGGCGGAACGGCAGACGCGCTGGCTTCAGGTGCCAGTGTCCCTTGGGACGTGGAGGTTCAAATCCTCTCTCGCGCACAACAACAACAACGAAACGAAAAGCCCCCGGGATGATCCCGGGGGCTTTTGCGTTGGTGCTGGACCGATCAGGCCTTGTCGGTCTTGTTGGTGGTGCGCGACGCCGCAGCGCGGGTGCGGGCACCGGTCTCGCGAGCTTCCTCACGAGCCTCGTCGCCGGCCTCGGCAGCCTGGTCGGCGGCCTTCTCGGTCTGGTCGGCAACCTGGCGGCTGGCCTTCACCGTCTGCTCAGCAGCGGTGTCGACGTTCTTCTCGAACTGCTGCGCAGTCCGGTCGGCCACGGTGCGGCCGGCCTCTTCGAGCTGGCTCGCGGAGCGGGCCATGGCCTCCTGCGTGCGCTCCGCAACCTGCTCGGAGCGGACACGGGCTTCCTCGAACTGCTCCAGGGCGCGCCCACCGGCGGCCTCGGCCTGACGCTGCAGGACGTTGAGGTATTCGAGGTTCGCCTCGGCGACGCGCTTGAACACGTCCCGGTTGAACTCGACAGCCTTGCTCCAGAAGTCGAAGGTCTGGTCGATGCCCTGCTGGATCCGCTCGCCGGCGGCGGCGGAATCGACGCGGAGCGTCTCGCCGTCGAAGGCGCGACGGGCCTCGTCATAGACGGACTTCATGGACTCGGCCCACTTGGCCTGGGCTTCCTTGGCGTTGGCGTAGTACTGCTCGCTCATGCTCATACGGTGGTTCCCCTCCGGTGATTTGTCGACTTTCGAACGATGTCGAGGCTACGGGTACTTCCGGCCGAAGGGGAACCCGTGTCACGGATTGGTCACGGAAAGATCATGTAGTGGCCTGCTCGGTCGGCTGGCTACGGTGAGCGGGTGCGAAGAGTTGTGGGTGCGGTCGGGGTGCTCGGGAGTGGCGTGGCCCTGGGCGTGGGTGCGGTGGCCGGATTCACGGCCTGGACCCTGAATGCGACCAGGCGGCCGTTCCCGGCGTACACCTTCACGCCCTTCGAGATCGGCGTACCCGCCGAGGAGTTGTCGTTCGTCGCTGACGATGGCGTACGACTGGCCGGTTGGTGGTTCGATCAGCCGGGGGTCGACACCGTGGTGATCTGCTGTCACGGCCATCGCGGCAACAAGGCCGACATGCTCGGGATCGGGCCGGGGCTCTGGCGGTCGGGACACAACGTGATGCTGTTCGACTTCCGGGGCAACGGCGACTCCGAGGACGGGCCGCAATCACTGGCCCACCATGAACAGCGCGACCTGCGGGCGGCCGTGGCCTTGGTGGCGGAAAGAAAGCCCGGGGCACGGATCGCAGTGGTGGGATTCTCGATGGGTGCGTCGGTTGCGATTCTGGCGGCGGCGCGCGACCGGCGGATCGAGGCGCTCGTGCTGGATTCGCCCTTCTCCACGATGAGTGATGTGATCGCTGCGAGCTATCGGCGGTATCGCCTGCCGTCCGAGCCGATCCTCCCGATCGCCGACCTGGTGAACCGGTTGCGCTATGGCTATGAATTCGCGGCGGTACGCCCGATCGACGCTTTGGAGGATCTGGCGCCCCGGCCGATCCTGCTCTTGCACGGCACCGAGGACCGGGTCATCCCCTATGCCCATGCGGTCGAACTGGCCCGTGTCGCCGCGCCCGGGACGCTGGAATTGGTCACCTTCGAGGGCGTCGATCACTGTGGCGGCTACTTCGAGAACCGTCAGGGCTACATCGATCGCGTGGCGGCGTTCCTGGAGAGCGCCCTCGCCTGAGGCGAGGGCTAGCACGGCGCTGAGCTCCTTGAGCTCCGGCCGGCTCCTGAGCTTCCGTTTCGCTCTTCAGCTCCCGCTGACGTCTTGGGCTTGCGCTCTATCTCACCTAGCTTGTCTTCGCGTCTCCAGCGCCCCGTGCACCGGGGGCCGAGTCGGCGAGCGCAAGCTGGGTGGGTTTTGGCCCTGAGGCAGCGCAAGCCCAAGCGGCAACGGGACGCTGAAGATGGAAACGGACGCTGAATGACGGGTTTTCTCCCGCGATTTCACGTTTTCGGCGGGGTCGGCAGGGTTGGTACGCCGCCGCAGCGGGAGGGCAAGCTGAATGGGCAGCTCAAGGGCAGCCGAAGGGCCCCTACGCGACGGGGTCACACCACGGCTGTCCTCGTTCCCGGTGCTGAGTGATTCAGGCCGACCGTCGCCGTCCGAGCGCCAGGGTCGCGAGGACACTGGCGCGGAACTCGTCGATAGCGCGGAGTTCGTCGGTTGTCCAGCGGCCGATCCACCAATCGCATTCGCGAATGCGACCTTCACGGGACTTCTCCGCGGTGATGACATCGTCGACGCTCTGACCGGGCTTGAGCAGACGTCCATATTTCACCCGACCGTCGAACTCACCGACAACGCCGTAGTCCTCCCAGGCGTAATCGCTTCGGGCCACCTGTTCACCGGCGGCATTGGTGACCACGAACTGCAGCGTGGGGATCGGGACGCCCGCCAACTTCATCGTCGCTCGACACCGGGACTCCCCGGGGGATTCCGCTTTCGGGTCGGCGAACTCGATAGCGGCCCGGGCCTTGCCATTGTGAGGACGGCGTATGCCCAGAGCATCGAACAGCGCCTCCCGCTCGACACCTTTCGCAAGCGCGGCGTCCATGACGGCGACGGCATCCGGGTACCCGAGCGACCGGCCGAGGTCCACGGCCGTGCGCACCAGGGTGGTGACCGGGAGCCCGTCGATCTCGGTGATGTGCTCGGCGGGCAGCGGTGCGTACCTTCGGTGGGTCGTCCGGGAAATCGCGCCCGAGCCGCTGCCGTCCCGCAGCACGGAGGCGCGACGGAGGTGCCCGAGAGGCACCGGCAGACCGTGAAGAGTGGCGGCTGAAATATGGCTGAACACGGTGCCGGGCGAGAGAGTGGGCAGGGTCGCGTCGATCAGGAATCGGTGACGATGTTCCGGTTCGCCGATCGGCCAGTGGGTGAAGTCCAGGTTGTCGCTGGGGATGGGGCGGCGGTAGAACCCGCGCCGGAGCTGGATCAGCGTGCCCTCCTTGAGCAGCTGCCGCAGCGCCTTGTCGCCCACCCCCAGCGCAGCAAGATCGGCCGTTGTGAGAATCCACGCATCAGACATGGCCCCATCCGACCACCGTTGACCGGGCCAACTGGGCGTACGCCTGGTGATCTGTGGACAACTCCGGCAACGGACAACACCCGGGCGGGAATGGACAACACAGGCGGACACCGTCCTGCGGCCCAAGGGGTCTGATGTGGCCCGTTGGCTGAGTCAGTGACCCAAATCAGCGCTGGTTCAGCTTGCCCAAACGACGGGTACGGGCTGCGGCGGGGCGCTGAGGCCCCAGAAGTCGAAAATCGGCATGATCTGGGCCTCATTCAGCGTGCGTTCCCAGTAGTCAGCGTCCGTTTCCCGCTTGGGCGCGCCCTTCCTCGGCCCCAGAATCCATCTAGCTTGCGCTCGCCGACTCCGCCCCCGGTGCACGGGGCGCTCAAGACGCGAAGACAAGCTGGGTGAGATGGGGCGCAAGCTCAAGACGGCAACAGGAGCCTAGTCGACCAAGGCGAGCTGTATGGAGGGCAGCGGGGGGTGCGGGATTTGCGCGCTGAAGAGGCCTGTGGGGGGTGCGGGATTTCGCGCGTTGAAGAGGCCGGCGGGGCTGAACAGGTCACGGTGCCTCAGCACAGGACAAGCGGCGCGGTGCCAGAAAAGACAAGCGGCGCGGGGCTCAGGCCCCACGCCGCTTGATCGTCATTCGTCGAGAAGTCACTTCTTCTTGTTCTTCTTCGACTTCTTGTCCTTCTTCTTATCCTTCTTGTCGGACTTCTTCGCCATGTTCGCCCCCTTTCGTCAACCTTGACTTGACCATAGTCAAGCATTGCTTGACGAGCCTGTCAACAACCAGTTGTCGTGTCGCGTCGTATGCTGTTGCTCGTGACCAAGCCCAACCCTCTCGACGCCCTCCAGCAGGGGCTCGCGGATCTGACCGCGGCCGACGGCACCATCGCGCGGATCACCGCAGCCCGGACTGTCCGCGCTGCTGCCGAACAGCTGGAACATGTCGAGGTGAAGCGCGCCCGTGAGCACGGCACGAGTTGGAGCAAGATCGGTGCGGTCTATGGCCTCACCAAGCAGGGGGCGCAGCAGCGGTTCGCCGAGGAGCGCCGCAAGAAGTCCGATTCCAAGGCATCCGAGTCCAAGACAGCCGAGTCCAAAACCTCCGACCCCAAGCAGCCAGGGGACACGCCGACCTGACCGTGGGCGTACGCGCAGGAACCAGCCCGCCGGCGTACCCAATTTTGGGGACATGACACCCGACCCGGGGGCTCCTATCGTTCGCTGCATCGGTACGAGGCCCGGAGGTCATGGTGGGCAGGTCTTCCTTCGGGGTACGCCTCGGCGCTGCGGTCCCGAGCGCGCTCCTCGCTCTTGTCCTCGCCGGATGCTCGATTCCGCTCGACCGACCGGCGACGACCGCGGAGCAGGCGCCGGCTGACCAAACCCCTGCCGCCACCTCAGTGGCTTCGACCCCCGCCCAGCCGAAGCCACTGCCGGTCGTCTTGGTCATCGACGGCTCGGGCTCGATGGCGACGGCGGACATGGGCGGCGGTGCGACCCGGATGGCCGCGGCCCAGGGTGCGGCGCGCGAATTCATGGACCGCCTTCCCGAAGACACGCCCATGGCGCTCATCACCTATGGCGATCAGACCGCCGAGGACGCCCCGCTGACCTCCCAGGCTTGTCAGGACATCTCGCTGAAAGTGCCCGTGGGCAACGATCGGGCCGGCATCCGCGCCGCGGTCGACGGACTCCGACCCCGGGGTTGGACTCCGATCTCGGGCGCGCTGACCAAGGCGGGGGAGTCGATTCCCGACGGACGGGCCCACGTGGTGCTGATCACCGACGGTGAGGACTCGTGCGCTCCGCCCGATCCGTGCGAGACCGCCGCCGCTCTGGTGGCCGCCCACCCCGACCTGGTGATCTCCACCATCGGTGTTCGCGCCTCGTCGTCCCAGCTCGCCTGCATCGCCGAGCGCGGCCGGGGCGTCTATGTGACCGCCGACTCCGCCGCCCAGCTCGGCACCCGACTCGAGGCGATGCGCGACCCGGCGTACGCCGCAGCGCTCCTGTCCCCGCGCGGGCTCGCCCGGATCCGCCCCGGCCAGAAAGCCGACGACATCCGCCGCGGCCAGCCCGACTTTCCGGCCGTCGCCGCCGACGCGCAGGTCCAGGTGACCTGGCGGGGCTGCCGGTGGCTGTTCGCCGGCGGCGTCCTGCAGAGCATCGCCCTCATCGAGGGCAGGTCGATCGACGGGCTGGCGGTGGGCGTCCCCGAATCAGCTCTTTCCGTTCTCGGGCCGCCCCTGCGGATCGCCCCGATCCCGGGTGGAGGGGAAACCCGGGTCTACCTCGCCGACGAGGTCGCGGGCCTGGGTTGGTCGGTCGACGTGAAGGATGGCGTGGTCATCGGGATCGCCCTCTGCACCTGCCTGCCGAAGAAATCCGCCGACTGGGTGCCCTGTGCCGGCGCGGCCTGGGCGCTCGAGGGACGAGAGACTCTGCGTGGCACCGGCGCGACGATGACCGTCGCCATGTGCGAGGACGGGCTCCGGTCCTACTCCAATGGGCAGTTGAGCGAGCCCTGGCGCGTCCAGAAGAAGACCACCTGGGGCGTGGATGCGCTGTCCGCCGATGACTACATCATGCTCGTGATCGCCGATGCCAGAGCCGAGACCTTCTTCTCCACCTTCAGCGCGTCATCGACCAGCGTCCGCGGCATGTTCGAGATCACCCGGCGCTATCCGGACACGCACTGCGCCGTGACGCCCGCGATGCGATCGGCGCTGCGCCAGGCGGGAATCCCCAGAGCGGACGACTCCACCCTGTCTGCTCTCTGCCTCGACGGTTGGGCCTATCTGAGCAGCCCGGATCCCGGTGACAGCGGCATGCTGCTCAAGGCCGACGGGGCGAAGTGGACGTTCTATACCGGCTTCCCGTCCAGCAAGTGCGAGGCGGAGTTCAGCCGGGCGGGCGGAAGTGCCGCGTTCAAGGACCGTTTCCCGCCCTGCTGACAACCACTGATACCCCAACTGTCACAGGATTTCCGGACAGCCTGCACGGGCGGTCCGGGCCATGATGTGATCGAGCAGTCAACCGACGCATCCTGGAGGAGCCATGGCCTATCCCGCGTACCAGTTGATCGACAAGGGCCCCGCCCAGCGCGTGGACCTCACCGATACCGACCTGCCCGAGGGCGATGTGACGGTCGACGTGGCGTACTCGTCGCTGAACTTCAAGGACGGCCTCGCCATCACGGGCAAGGGTCGCATCGCGCGGAGCCTGCCGATGGTGTGCGGGATCGATCTGGCAGGCACGGTGACGGAGTCGGCGTCATCCGACTGGAAGCCCGGCGATCAGGTCGTGCTGACCGGGTGGGGACTGTCGGAGACGCATCCGGGTGGCTACACGACGCGGCAGCGGGTGCGCTCGGAGTGGCTGGTCGCGAAGCCCGCCGGCCTGGCGCTCGCCCAGACCATGGCCATCGGCACGGCCGGGTTCACCGCGATGCTGAGCTTCCTGGCGCTGGAGGACGCGGGGGTACGCCCGTGGTCCGGTCCCGTGCTCGTGACGGGTGCGGGTGGCGGGGTCGGCAGCGTGGCCGTGGCGGTGCTGGCGAAGCTCGGGTACGAAGTGCATGCCTCCACCGGTCGCGCCGAAACCCATGACTATCTCCGCTCCCTGGGCGCGAGCGCCATCGTCGACCGGTCCGAGTTCACCGAACCCGGCAAGCCGCTCGGCACCGAGCGTTGGGCCGGCGCGGTCGACACCGTCGGCTCGACCACGCTCGCGAATGTCCTCAGCCAGACCCAGCGCGCGGGTGCGGTGGCGTCCTGTGGCCTGGCCGGTGGGCCCGACCTGCCGGCGACGGTCATGCCGTTCATCCTGCGCGGGGTCTCGCTGCTCGGCATCGACTCGGTGATGTGCCCGATGCCGCGCCGCGAGGAGGCCTGGCGCCGGCTGGCGGCCGACCTCCCGTTGCCGATGCTCGACTCGATGACCGAGACCCACGGGTTCGACGAGATCCCCGAGCTGGCCGACCGGATCCTCGCCGGCCGCACCCGTGGACGGGTCGTCATCGCCGTCCAGTGAAGTTGGCACGAGACATCGTGAGTGCACAATGGGCGCCGTGATGTGGCGCCACCTGATCTGGGACATGGGCGGGACGCTGATCGACACCTATCCCGCGGTCGATCGGACGTTCGTCGAGGTGTGTCGTGAGCATGGCCACGACATCCCGCTCGGTGAGGTCTCCCTGCTGACCCGTCGTTCGATCGCCGAGGCCGGGGCCGAGCTGGCGCGCCGGTTCGGCATTCCCGAGTCGCGGTTCACCGAGGCGTACGCCGCGCTGAAGCTGAGCTGGCGTACCACCCCCGCTCCCGTGATGGCGGGGGCGCGGGAGCTGCTGGCGTACGTCCGCGACCGCGGCGGCCTCAACCTGGTCGTCACCCATCGTGATCGCGTCAGCGCGTCCGACCTGTTGCAGGCCCACGGCCTGGTCGTCGACGACCTCATCTGCGCGCCCGACGGGCTCCCGCGCAAGCCCGATCCGGCGATGCACCAGCTGGCGATCCAGCGGCACGGGCTCGTCCCCACCGAGTGCCTCGCGGTCGGGGATCGCGCCATCGACGCGGAGGCGGCCGAAGCAGCCGGCATCCCCTGGGTGATGCTCGCCACGCCCGGCCTGTCCGTCCCCGTCCGGGACAGCAAGGGCCGGCACATCACCGACCTGAAGGAGCTGATGTCGTGAGCCACGGAGTGCTGTGCGTGTCGCTGGTGCCGATCTTCGCCGACCTGAGCGATGCGGAACAACGCGATGTCGCGTCCGTCGCCCGGCCCACACCCTTCGACCGGGACGAGCCGATCTATGTCCCCGGCGGGGATGCCTCCCAGCTGATGGTCGTGCACACGGGACGGGTGAAGGTGTCCCGGATCAGCGGTGACGGGCACGAACAGATCGTGCGCATCCTCGGCCCCGGCGACTTCGGCGGGGAGTCGGCGTTCCTCAACGGGTACCGGCCCGATCACTTCGCTACGGCACTGGAAGCCGGCTCGATGTGCGTGTTCCGCCACACCGAACTCGGCCAGCTCGTCCGGCGTCACCCCAGCATCGCCGTGCGGATGCTGCAGACCGTGAGTCGCCGCCTCGGCGAGACCGAGGCCCGGCTGGCCGCGGTGATCTCCGCCGACGTCTCCGCCCGCCTCGCCGACTATCTGATGACCCTGCCGACGTCCCGGGTGGACGGGCTGCCGGAGGTCGAGCTGCCGCTGGCCAAGAAGGAAGTCGCCTCGCTGCTCGACACGACCCCCGAATCGCTGAGCCGCCAGCTGCGGCGACTCAGCGACTCGAAGGTCATCATCCAGCGTCCCGGCGGGCGCCGGATCGCCCTGGCGGATCTCGATGCGTTGATGGCGTTGTCGGCGGGCGGCTGAGTTTCCCAAGGCTCGGATCCCCTCGCGTACGCCGGCCCCGCCCGGGGTCGGCCCGGCGCTAGGGTTGCGGGAGACCGGGTCGAGTTCGGTGGAGGTGTGCGATGTCCGCAGTGTCCGATTGGCAGGAGTTCCGCGCGAAGCGCGAGGCCGAGCTGGCGAGCCCGTTCGGCTGGCTCACGCTTACGGGCTTCCACTGGTTGGATTCCGAGCCGGAAGAGGTGGCCGGGCTGCCCGGGCGCTGGTCGGCCGACGGCACCGATGCCTTCCTCGACGCCACGACCGCCGACCGGCTGATCGTCGACGGCCAGCCGGTCGACGGGCGCTCGGTGAAGACCGTGGCCGAGACCGCCCGCACTCCCTGGGCCGAGCATGACGGCACCGATATCGAACTCCTGCGCCGCGGTGGCCGCCTGGCCATCCGCATGCGCCAGGAATCGTCGGCCGACCGGGAGAACTTCCGTGGCGTACCCACCTATGACTACGACCCCGCCTGGGTCATCACCGCCCGCTTCGAGCCGAAGCCCGAGGGCGCCAAGATCGACGTGGCCACCCACAAGCCGGAGCTGCGCCAGAACCTGCCCTATGTCGGCGACGTCGTGTTCGAGCTCGACGGTCAGCCCCAGCGCCTCGCCGCCACCAACATCAAGACCGGACCGTCGATCGAGTTCCACGACCCGACCAACGGCGATGAGACCGAGGCCTGGCGTCAGCTCAAGTTCGACTGGCCCGATGCCGATGGCAAGGTCACGCTCGACTTCAACCGGACCATCAACATGTGGTTCGCCTTCACCGATCACGCGACCTGCCCGAAACCTGCCGACGGCAACACCATCACCGTCGCTGTGCGGGCCGGGGAGAAGAAGGCGGAGCGCGAACTTTAAATCTGATTTGCATTTAAAGTTCGCGCGAGGAGGCGTTGACGATGTGGAGCCCAGGGCCCGGGGGGTCGACCTACCGTCGGGTCTCACCGTTCGCTGCCGAAGCCTGCGCGCGGGCGTTCCCGCGGGAACGACGCCGGACTTCGCGGTCTATCTGCGCGGGCAATCCCCCGAGGCCACGGACTGGTCGTCGATCTGGCTGCGGTGGCCGGATTTCTGGGTGCCGCTCGACGGGTCGGATGCGCGTCAGGTGATCGGCGAGTTGTACGCCCGCCTCGCCGACCGACGGTGTGAAGTCGCCTGTGGTGGGGGAGTCGGCCGCACCGGCAGCGTCCTCGCCGCCCTGGCCGTGCTCGACGGTCTCGAGCCCGACGCTGCGATCGGTCTCATCCGGGAGCGTTATCACCCGCGGGCGGTGGAATTGCCCTGGCAGCGGCGGTGGGTCGCGAGGGTGGCTTCGACTGGGTGAACCGATCACTCCAGCACGAGGGCGCAACCAATTGCTTGTGCAGCCTTGCGCAGTCGCTCGTCCAGGGTGGCGAGCGGCCACCCGGACCGGATTGACGCCAGGAGATAGGCAGAGTCGTAGGCGCTCAGCCCATGGGTTCGTCCGATTGCAGCAAGTTCGGTCATGGGAGGGTCACTCTCGCTGATCTCGATCGGCAGGGCATCGAACAACGCAAGAAATCGGGTGGTGTCGGCCGGGGTGATGCGTCCACGCCGCTCAGCAACCAGCAGGACGTTGACGACCTCCAGCTCCCACAGAGTCGGGACGAGTGCTCCGTCGGACTGGACGAGTCGCAACACCTCGTCGGCCTTGGCGGACCACTCGTCTTCGAAACACCAGGCCAACGCGATCGAGGCATCAAGGGTGATCCCGCCTTCGCGGCCCTCAGAGCTCATCGACGTCCTTCGGCGATTGCGTCGGAGACCGGCATTCCAAGAGACAACCCGCGGCGGGCTCGAGCGAACGCAGCAGTGGCATCGCTGGTTGTTGATCCGCCGCGCACACCCACCAGTCGGGCGACGGGCCGGCCGTGGCGCGTGATGACGAAGGCTGCTCCCTGCTCGACCTCGTCCAGAAGTCGGGGCAGATGGGTCTTGGCTTCATAGGCGCCGATCGAGCTCATACTTTCAGACTAGTTTACGACTGGTCTGAAAGCCAGCGAGATGCTGCAGAACCCAATGCAGGGTCTGATGCGTCGAGAGGGGTGACAAAGGAGGAATCCATGAGCCACCCCGACCGTCTCGTCCATATCCCTCGCGGCGTCCCCCGCCTCGTTGCCGCCTCGCTCACTGCCGCTGTCTTCCTCACCGGGTGCGCGGGCACCGCGTCCCGCACGACCGGTGGAGAAGCCGCCCCCGTCTCGGTCGCAACCCAGGGGGCGGCGGAGGATGCGCGCGAACCCGGCGTACCCGTCGATCCCACCCGTCGCCCGGTCGACCAGAACCCGACCGTCGACACGCGGGAGGACAACCTCTCGACGATCGCGCTGGACGTGGACACAGGCTCGTTCACGCGTACGCGCGCCCAGCTCAACGCCGGCATGCGCCCCACTCCCGCCGAGGTGCGCACCGAGGAGTTCGTGAACTACCTGAACCAGGGCTACCGGCCCCCGGCGGACGGTCTCGGGGTCCAGGTCGACGGCACCGCGGTGCCGTGGCTGGAGGCTCCCGACAAGCGGGTGATCCGCGTCGGCGTCCAGTCCGCAGTCGTCGATCAGGCCTCCCGCCCCCGCGCGCACCTGACGTTCGTGATCGATGTCTCCGGCTCGATGCAGGGCGCGGACAAGCTCGACCTGGTCAAAACCTCGCTGAACCAGCTCGTCGGTTCGCTGCGCCCCGATGACACGGTTGCGATCGTCGTCTATTCCAACAACACGCGGGTGGTGCTGGAGCCCACGGAGGTACGCCGGGCCAACCGCATCACCGGCGTCATCGACGACCTGGACACGGAGGGTTCGACCAATGCCGAGGCGGGCCTGAAGCTCGGCTATGAATCGGCGCTGAAGCATCGCCGGGACGGTGACCTCAACCGCGTCGTCCTGCTCTCGGATGGCGTCGCGAATGTCGGCAACACCGGTCCCGAGGCGATCCTCGACACCATCGGCAAAGCCACCCAGCAGAAGATCGACCTGGTGACCGTGGGGTTCGGTCTCGGGTCCTACAACGACGAGCTCATGGAGCAGCTCGCCGACAAGGGCAATGGCTTCCACGCCTATGTCGACAACGAGAACGAGGCGCGCCGCATCTTCACCCAGAACCTCACCGGCACGCTCGTCGTCACCGCTCGCGATGCCAAGGCCCAGATCGAGTTCGACCCCGATCAGGTCGCGACCTATCGCCTGCTCGGCTATGAGAACCGCGAGGTCGCCGACGAGGACTTCCGCAACGACCAGGTCGACGGCGGCGAACTGGGGGCGGGGCACTCCGCGACCGCGCTCTATGAGGTCACCCTCCGCCCCGGTGCGGTGCCCACCAGGCCGCTGGCCGTCGCCACCGTCCGCTATCTGCATCCCGACAATCGCGAGGCGGTCGAGCGGCGCGCCGAACTGATGGGCTTCGCGATGGCACCGTCGCCGGAGCAGGCCAACCCGTTCCTGGCGGCCAGCATCTCGGCCGCCGCCCTCTCGGAGGAGTTCCGGGGCGGGCCGTGGAGCGAGCATCGCACCCATCCGCAGATCGCGGTCGACGCGGCTGCCGCAGCACGGCGTACCGACGATCAGTCCGTCCGCGAACTCGCCGAGGTGGCCGATCTGGCCACGCGGGTGTGAGCCCACCACCACGCCTGGAACACGCCTGTTACACGGACGCAGTCCGAGCGTCATGCGCGATGCCTAGTCTGCAGGTATGACCGACAGCACGCTGCCGGTGCCTCCGGGCCCGGGTTTCGAGGACGACCTTCCCGACGACCGGGTCAGCGACGCTGTCGATCGGCTGGTGACGGCGACGGCGATGCTCGCCGACTATGCGTCGCCGGCCGCGGACCGGGCGGTGGACGAGGCCGTCGGGGAGGGTACGCCCCGCCCCGGCTATCGCAGCCTGCTGGATGCCGCCACCGCGCTGGGGCCGGCCACCCTGCGGGAACGCGCAGACCGGCTGCGGATCACCCAGCGGGCCGAGGGCATCACCTTCCGGCCGACGGCCGATGAGGAACGCGAGTTTCCGCTCGACTTCGTGCCGCGGCTGATCCCCGCGTCGGACTGGCAGACGATCAGGACGGGCTGCAATCAGCGCGCGCGGGCCCTGGACCTGTTTCTCGACGATGTCTATGGCGAGCAGGCCATCGTCCGGGCCGGCCTCATTCCCGAGTGGATGATCGGCAATGCCCCCGGCTATCGCGACGACGGCCGCCTGGCCACGGGCGTGCGGGCCCATGTCTGTGGGTTCGACATCGTCACCGCCGGGGACGGCCGCTGGCAGGTGTTGGAGGACAACCTGCGGATTCCGTCCGGGCTGGCGTACGCCCTGTGGAATCGCGACCTGATCACGCGCTTCGCCGGCGAGTTCATCCCGCCCGCGCCGTTGGTGGGGCACACGGGTGTCGCCGGGACGCTGCTGGAGACGCTGACCCGGGCGGCGCCGCCGAGGTGCGTCGGGTCACCGAATGTGGTCCTGGTGACCGAGGGGCCGGAGAACTCGGCGTACGCGGAGCACGCAGAACTCGCCGCCCGAATGGGGATTCCGCTCATCGTCCCCGGCGATCTCCTGGTCGTGGAGGAGGATCGTCTGGCCCGGCGTACCCCCACCGGAACCGAGCCCGTGGATGTCATCTATCAGCGTGAGGTCGAGGAGACCTTTCTCGCGGCGACGGGCGCGGACGGCCGACCCCTGGGCGACGGCATCCGGTCGGCGGTGCAGCGGGGGACGGTCACGGTCGCGAACGCGTTCGGCAACGGGGTGGCCGACGACAAGGCGATCTATGCGTTCGTGCCCCGGATGATCGAGTTCTATCTCGGGGAGCAGCCGATCCTCCACAACATCCCGACCTATCTGTGCGCGGAGCCAGACCAACTGGGCGACGTGCTGGACAACCTCGGTGACCTGGTGACCAAGCCCATCGACGGCCACGGCGGGATCGGCGTCGTGATCGGGCCCGATGCGACCGGGGCCGAGCTCGCCGCGCGGCGTGCGGAGTTGCTCGCCGACCCGAAGAACTATGTCGCGCAGGAGGCGGTGACCCTGTCGACACTCCCGGCGTTCGACGGGGAGGGGTTCTCGCCGCGGCATGTGGACCTGCGGGTGTTCACGCACGTGCGCGCCATCGATCCCGGCGACCGGGAGGCCGTGACGTTACCGGCGGCGCTGACGCGCGTCGCCGAACCCGGGAGCCGGATCGTGAACTCGTCGTCCGGCGGGGGCAGCAAGGACACCTGGATCCTGGCGGATCCCGCCTGACCCCGGCCCGCCGGCCCCGGTGCCGGCCCGAGTGATGAGAGTGAGGAACAACTCGTGGACCTGTTCGGTCGCCCTACCTACGGCGCCTCGGTATCACCCGACGGCAGCGCCTTCGCCCACATCATCGTCGTGGACGGCTATCCGCGGGCGGTGCAGCGCTATCTGACCGGGACCCGCGTGAGCGCCTCCCGCTTCGTCAACCTCCCGGTGATCGGTCCCGTCACCAAGGTCGCCTATTCGCCGGATTCCCGCTGGCTGGCCTGTCAGGTCAGGCCTGAGGGCGGGGAACGCTCGCAGGTATGGCTCGTCACGAACGACCCGGCTGACTCCCGCGCCTGGCGCGTGGGCACCGACGACGACACCAAGGACGAACTCGTCGGCTGGGACGGCCTGCGCATCGCCGTCAACGTCGAGCACGACGACTGCACCGCCGAGTCCCGCCTGATCGATCCCGTCACCCACGAGGTGGAGATCGTGGATCGCCGGTTCGGCGGTCGGTTCATCGATTCCTGGGCGGGTTCCCATCTGGTACGCCAGGGTCCGCGCTGTGACCGGTTCCTCTCGCTGCTGCGGAATGGGCGGGAGGTCGTGCTGCTGCCGCACGACCCGGGGTCGACGACCGACCCGGGCGTGATCCTGGACGACAAGAAGCCGTTGCGGCTGCACTACACGGATTCGTACGCCGACCTCTATCCCCCCGCAGCCGACGTCCCGTCGTGGGATCCGCGCGGCGGCTATGTCCGGGTCGTGGCCCGCTCCGACCACGATGCCGACTTCTTCCGGCTGATCATGATGACGGCGACGCGCGGCGGCGTGTCCCGACGCGTACTCGCCGAGCGGGACGGTGCCGATCTCGATGCGTTCGAGGTGAGCGAGGACAACTCGACGGTCGCCCTGCTGTGGAATGTCGACGGCGGCCGCTCGGAGCTGCAACTGATGTCGCTCGTCGATGGCACCCTGTTCGATCCGATCCCGCTGGACGGCCAGGTCGCGAGCGAGCCGAGCCTGTCGGCGGACGGCCGGCTGCTGGCGCTCACGCCCGAAGGACCCGGTCGGCCCCGGTCGGTCGAGCTGTGTGACACCCGCACCGGCGAATGGGTCCGGATCACTCGCCCACCGCGCGTACCCCGCTCCGCCGAACCCGAGTTCCGCCGCATCCGGGCCCGCGACGGGCTGGAGCTGAACGGCTGGCTCTATCGCGCCTCGGAGGCCGACGGCCCGGGCCCGGTGGCCGTGTGGTTCCACGGCGGGCCCGAAGGGCAGGCCCGACCCGAATACTCCTATGTCTTCCCGACCCTGCTCGCGGCGGGGATCACGGTGTTCGCGGCGAACGTCCGTGGGTCGTCGGGCTTCGGGCGGGCCTATGTGCATGCCGATGACAGACATCGGCGCTGGGCGGGGATCACCGATGGCGTCGATATCGCCGAGGCGCTCATCGCCGCCGGGATCGCCGATCCGCGGCGGATCGCGGCGACCGGCCGGAGCTATGGCGGCTATCTGACCAATGCGCTGATCGCGTTCCATCCCGAGGTCTTCACCGCTGCTGTGGCGGTGTGCGGGATGAGTGACCTGCAGACGTTCTATGCCAATACCGAGCCGTGGATCGGGGCGGCCGCGGTGTCGAAGTATGGCGACCCGGTGGCCGATGCGGAACTGCTCGCCGCGTTGTCGCCGCTGCGGAAGGTCGACGACATCGTCGCGCCGCTGCGCACCATCCACGGCGGCAACGACACCAACGTGCCGGTCACCGAGTCGAGGCAGATCGTGGAGGCCCTGCAGCGGCGCGGCCGGCGGGCCGACTGTGTCGTCGTCGAGGGGGAGGGACACGACTTCACCCGTCCGGCGAATCGGCAGTATCTCGCCGACCTCGTGCGGGACTGGCTGCTGGAGTCGTGGGGTGCCGGCGTACCCGTCGGGGCGGTCGGAGTCGGGTCGTCCGCAGGCTGATCGAGACATCCTGCGTCGCTAGGCTGATTGCATGCTCACGGATGACCGGAGCAGGTTTATCGACGCCCTCACCCCCGGCGACCTGCTCCTGTTCGACAAGCTCCAGCATGCGGGAGCCCTGATCCAATTCGCCGACAACGCACCCTGCAGTCACTGCGCCATCGTGGTCAGCGAAACCGAGGCTGCCGATGCGACCCTGCCCCATGGCCGGGATGCGGTGGCGATCACGCCGATCGCGGAATTGCTCGATCCCGATTACATCCACAGCGTGCTCGCCCTCCGACTGCCCGGGGCCTCCGAACGCATCGATCAGATCCGGGAATCCGTCCACGGCTACATCGAGCGCGGGGCCGAATTCGAGATGCTCGACCTGCTGGCCCTGGCGCCCTCGACGCTGCTGCGGGCCTACCACGACCACAAGTTCGGCCTCGGCCCGCGCGGGTGGCGGATGCTGTGCGGTTCGCTCGCCGCGGCCGCCAGAGGAGTGGACATGGTCCGCCGCAACGACTGCGCCCACAAGCTGACGTGCTCGGAGTTCGTCTATCGCGTGTACGCCGAGGCCGGCTTCGAGATCGAGGTCCTCGAACCCCTGCCTTGGCGCTCGACGGGCCGCGTCGGCCGGCGGTCTCCCGAGCACGCTCTCCGGCAGATGGCCAGCGTCGTCGAGGACCGGGTCAGCCCCGGCCATCCGGGCATCCGCGACCAGATCGTCGACCCCAACCTGGTCACCCCCGGCGATCTCTATCGCTCCCCGTCCTTCGAGGTCGCCGCCCGCTTCGTGGCACCCATGCCGTATCGGGGCTGACTTCGGCCTGGTGAGCCAGACGCTTGGTGGGCGAGCTTTCACAGGCGCCCGAGAGCTCGTTCCGTGAGTTGATGCTGGTCAGCGCCGATGACACGCCAGGCGGGGCGGGCCGATGTGGCATCTGGCACGAGTTCGGTCGAGGCGCGCGGTGTCGGAGACCACGTCGTGCCATTTGGCTCGACCGGCGCCGTCCGTGGGCGTGTCGGGAGCTGAAGAGATCGCTCAAGCGACTTCCACAAACAGGGCCCTAGGCGATCGCCGGGCGTACGCGCTGGAACGCCGCGACGCAGGGCGCCATGCCCAGCTGCTCCGCGAGCGGTTCGAACTCGGTGGCCAGCTCCGCAGCGAGGGCGAGCGGTTCGATCCGGGTGCGGTCGGCGGCGGTCCGCACCTGCCAGACGGGTGATCCGGCGCGGGCGGCTTCCTGCTGGGCGGCGATGAACTCGGCGCGCGCGTCCTCGGTGCGGCCCGCGAGGGCCGACAACTGGCCCAGGATCCGGTCGACGGGCCCGAGCGAACTGCTGACCAGGCCCATGGCGATCCACTGACCGGAGTGGGGCCGCACGCGGGCGTGGAGCTGCTCGATGAGTTCGTGCGGGCCGGGCGCACCGGCCCAGAGTGCCTCGGTCGCGAGCGCGAGGATATAGAGCGTGAACTCCGTCGTCGGGGTGGCGAGCACGGCCGGCACGACGGGGTGCAGGCTCGCGAGGGCGTCCTCCGGACGACCGGCCTGGGCGAGTGCGAGCCCCCTCGCGACCGGCGTGACCGGGTTGTGCGGGGCCGCGGCCAGGAACCGTTCGAGCGCGGGCAGGAACGGAACGGTCGAGTCCCGCAGCAACATGCTGACCAGGTGGTGGGTGGCTTCGGCGGCCATGGCGTCGGGTACGCCGGCAGCGGCCCCCCGGAGCAGCGCCGACTCGGCCTCCCGGTCGGCTTCGTCGAAGCGGCCGAGATCCCGGTGCAGTGATGTCTGGATGAGCTGGCGGAGCCAGCGGGCTCGCTCCTGGAGCGGACCGATCGCGGCGGCATTGAGCCGCTCGAGCAACGCAGGCACGTCGGCGAAGTGACCCCGCACGAAGAAGTCGTGGGCCTGTTCTGCCAGGGCCCGCGATTCCCACACCGGAAGGTTCTCGCTCAGGCGGAGCAACTCGCGACCGACCTCCTCGCGCCGCTCGGCCTCGGGGGATCCGCGCAGCCGGGCGTGTTCGGCGAACAGCACGAACCGCAGCGACTCCGGGTCACCCATCTTCTGAGCTGCTTCGCGCAGCTGGTGCAGTTGCTCCTCGCTCGGGGGGATGCGCCCGGGCACGGTGTTCTCGAGCATGATCGTCGCCTGCACGCGGACGCGGAGCGCGCTCGAGCCCGGGCCGAGCTGCTGATCGGCCTCGGCGAGGACGTCGGGGAGGTTGGTCTGGACCATCACGCTGCGGGTCACCCACGTGCGCGTGAGCACGGTCAGCGCGAATCGTTCGGAGTCGCCGAGCGCGCGGGCGGCCTCGACGGCCTCCGTCCATTCCTCCTCGGCCCGGTCGACCAGGCCCTGGCTGATCAGCGACTGGATGTGGAGGCGGGTGAGATCGACGCGGGCCGTCGGGGTCAGGTCGAGCGCGAGCGTGGCCGTGCAGAGTTCCTGGGCAGCGGCCGGGAAGCCGGCCTCGAGACAACTCGCGGCGGCCTGGGCGACGGCACCGACGGCGCGGGCGCAGTCGTCGGGGGAGTGTGGTTCGGCCGCGCAGCTGGCCGCGTCGAGGAGATGCCAGGCGGTCGCGGTCAACACCGACGGGGTCGGGTCGAGCACTTCCCCCAGGGCATCCGCGGCCCGTTCGTGCAACGCCGCCCGACTGGGGTCATCGACCGCTTCCAGGAGCGCCGTGGCGAACTCGGGCCGCTGCAGGGTCACCGGGTTGTCGGGCCCGGGAGCGACGATCAGGTGGCGGGTGGTGAGCTCCGTGAGAGCCCGCGCGACCACGGTGTCCGGATGGCCGGACGCGCTGACCAGCACTTCCGGATAGGCGAGGTCGTCGAGCGCGGCGATCAACCCGGCCAGGTCCTGGGCGATCGGTGAGACATCCACCAGTCGCTCGGCGACCAGCATGCGCACGGGAACGCTGATCCGATCGGCCGTCTGCCGCGGTCGAGCGGGTTCCTGGGAACGGTCCGGGCCGGGCGTACCCGAGCGGGGCCGCAACAGCGACTGGTCCTGCCGCAGGATCCGCACCTCGAGCCGGCGCGTCTCGGGGTCGGGATCGACGCCGAGGTCCTCGCGGAGCAGGTCGCGGAGGCGCCCACCCGCGGCGAGGGCATCGGCCTGGCGACCGGTGCGATAGAGGGCCAGCATCAGCTGGCGTGTGCGGCGTTCGTTGAGCGGATCGGCCCGCACGAGTTCGGCGGCCGTCACGGCTGCGGCCGCATCCCGGCCCAGCTCGATCATCGCCTCGACCTGGTCCTCGCGCAGTTGTTCGCGTTGGGCCAGGAGGGATTCGGCTTCGGCGAGGCTCTCGTCGTCGTCCAGTTCCAGCATGGGGTCACCGCGGAACAGGGCGAGCGCTTCCTCGATGAGGGGCAGGGCCTCGGCGGGTTCGCTCGCCGCGATGCGGTCCAGCAGCTCGCCGAGCTGGATGACATCGGTGGTGACCAGAGCGGGGTCGATGCAATAGCCGACGCCCGTGTGTTCCAGGGCGATCGCGTCGACCGAGAGGGCGGCCCGGAGTTTCGACACGTGGACGCGCAGCGCGGCGCCGGCGCTCTTCGGGGGGTTGCCGCCCCAGGCGCGTTCGATCAGGTGGTCGGTCGGCACGACCTCACCGAGACGGGTGGCGAGAACGTTGAGAACAGCACGCTGTCGCTCGCCGAGTTGCTGCACTCCGTCCGGCCGAACGATCGCTACGGGCCCGAGGAGGAGCACGCGAACGGGTGGTGTCGCTGCGTCGTGCGCAAAGGACTCGGGGGTGGTCACCCCCTGATCCTAACGAGTCCTCCGCGGCCTTTGCTCAGCCTTTGCGGCTGCTTTGCGGGCAAGGGCAAAGGTGAGCTGTGGGGGCATGTGTTCTTTCAACCCTCGCGCCGGGCCGGTCGCTGCCAATCGGGGGGTGTCAGCGACCGGTCCCGGCGTTTGCAGGGAGCGTACGCGCGACGCGCAGCCAGGGCCCGGTCGAGTCGGAGACCAGCACGAGATCCGCGCGGGCACCGGGCTCAAGACGACCTCGATCCTCGAGGCCGGCCACGCGCGCGGGGCCGTCGGTGATGAGGCCGACGGCCGCCGGCAGCCCGATCTCGGGGGCAGCCACGGAGACGGCTCCGAGCAGCGCGGTGGGCAGATAGTCGGAGGCCAGCGCGTCGAGAAGCCCCCGGCGCGCGAGCTCGAGCGCGGAGACATTGCCGGCGTGGGAACGGCCCCGCATCAGGTTGGGTGCTCCGGCCACGGTGAGCAGGCCACATTCTCGGGCCCGTTCGGCCGCCGCCATGGTGGTCGGAAACTCCGCCACGGTCACGCCCCGCTCGACCAGCGCATCGATCGCGTCGGGGGAGTCGGGGTCGTGACCCATCAGCCGGATCCGGCCTTCGCGTGCCAGCCGGCCGAGCCAGGCGAGGTTGGCCGTGCGGATGTGGTCGTGGGTCTCGCCCTCGGCACGCATCTTCTCCACCTGGGCCCAGGCGTCCTCCTCGGAGGTGCCGTCGGCGCCGACCATGTAGGTCACCAGGTGGCTCGGATCCACATATTGCCCCTGGCCGGGGGTGTGGTCCTCGTGCGAGACGAGCGGGACGCCGGCGGTGGGGTCGTCGGCGACTTCGTCGAGTCGGGTACGCAGGGTCTGCGCCCCCAGCTCGCTCAGCACATCCAGGCGATGGAGCACGCGGTGGTCGACCACGGCATGGGAGTGCTCGTCGACGGCGTGGCAGAGCTCGAGGGCCGCACTGGGCTCGCGCTTCACCCCGCGGGCGTGCTTGTGCTGGAAACCAGCGCCGTGGAACATCGTCGTGATCCCGGCTCCGCTGATGCGTCCCTCGAAGCTGGTCAGGGCGAAATCCCAGGGCAGCACGGCCGACGGCCTCGGTGAGCGCTCACGCTCGAGGGCATCCGAGTGGACGTCGATGATGCCGGGCAGGGCCAGCAGGCCGTGGCCGTCGAGGTCACAGGGCCGCGGGCCCGTGCCGATCTCGGCGATCCGACCCCGGCGGACGACGATGTGGGCGTCATCGACGATCCGGTCGGCCAGGACGGCGCGCACGTGGCCGATCACGTAGTCCTGCGGCGGTGGGCCGGCGGGCCAGGGCGTATCGGATGCGGTGCGCGGTGCCGTCTCGGTGGTCATGCGATCTCCTCATCGGTAGCGGAGGAG